>JAYWEV010000055.1:0-17712 GCA_043779145.1 Aestuariivirga sp.
CCAATGGAGATTTTCCAGACATCATCCAACTCCCGAATCAAACTCCGAGAATGAATCATCTTTCCAATCCGTTGGCTATCCTTCAAAACTCTGCTTAGCCAGATATAGGGCATCTACCGTACGCTGTCAAGCATTATTTCCAGCATCTAGTATAAAAAGTGCTGTTTGACAGTTTGGCGTGGCCCGTCTATAGCCCCGCTCGTTCAACGTCACACGCAGGTGTTGGAACTTTGCATGGGCCATTCAAAGCCCCTCATAGCATTGTTCCTTCCGGTCCGCATAACGCGGTCACACCATCTGCGGAGGATTAACCGGAGAAGGAAAATATTATGGCTGCTACAGTCACGTTTACAATGCGTCAGCTCTTAGAAGCGGGCGTTCATTTTGGTCACCAAACACATCGCTGGAACCCGAAGATGGCATCTTACATCTATGGTTCGCGCAATGGCATTCACATTCTCGATCTCTCGCAAACTGTTCCGTTGCTGCATAACGCATTGCAATTGGTGACTGACACCGTGGCCAAGGGTGGCCGTGTGTTGTTTGTAGGAACAAAGCGTTCGGCCGCTGAAGAAATTGCAGCATCAGCCAAGCGTTGCGCTCAGTATTATGTGAACGCGCGTTGGCTGGGCGGCATGCTCACCAATTGGAAAACCATTTCAGCTTCAATCAAGACACTTCGCGTGATCGACGATAAGGTTGCGCGTCAGGAGCAGGGCCTCAAGAAGCGTGAGCTTTTGGATATGGCGCGTCACAAGTCCAAGCTTGATAAGGCTCTTGGTGGTATTAAGGATATGGGCGGCGTTCCAGACTTGCTGTTCGTGATCGATACCAACAAAGAAGCCAACGCAATCAAGGAAGCCAATCGTTTGGGCATTCCGGTTGTGGCAATCATTGATACGAATTCTGATCCTGCGGGGGTTAACTTCCCAATTCCAGGCAATGACGACGCAGCGCGCGCTGTGGCATTTTATTGTGATCTCGTATCGCGTGCAGTTCTTGCAGGCATTGAAGCTTCGCAACATCATTCAGGTGTTGATGCGGGTGCAGCTGAACAGCCAATCGCTGAAGCACTGCCAGCTTAAGTTTTGACGAGACATAGCGGGCCCGCGATGTTGCGGGCCCATTTTGACATTTAATTGAGAGGTTTGACATGGCTGACATTTCTGCTGGCATGGTGAAAGAACTGCGCGAAAAGACCGGCGTGGGCATGATGGATTGTAAGGCTGCTCTTTCTGCCACCAATGGCAATTTGGAAGAGGCCGTTGATTGGCTGCGCGCCAAGGGTTTGGCCAAGGCTGCTAAAAAATCAACGCGTGTTGCGGCTGAGGGCCTAGTGGGTCTTGCTGTTAAAGGCATGACAGGCGCATTGGTCGAAGTGAACTCGGAAACCGATTTCGTTGCGCGAAACGAAAAATTCCAAACCATGGTTGCTGAAATTTCAAAGCTGGCATTATTGGCCAATGGTTCAACCGAGGCTTTAAAGGTTATGCATTTCCCCGGCAGCAAGCATGCTGTTTCTGAATATGTGGCCGAGATGGTTGCCACCATCGGCGAGAACATGACTGTGCGCCGCACAGCTGAGCTCACAGTAACGAATGGTGCCATCGGTTCTTACATCCACAATCAAATCGCTCCTGGCATGGGCAAGATCGGCGTGATCGTTGCACTTGAATCCACCGGCGACAAGGCAGAGCTGGCAGGTTTTGGCCGCATGTTGTCGATGCACATCGCAGCGACCAATCCTGTGGCTCTCAGCCTTGACGCAGTGCCGAAAGATGTTTTGGCCCGCGAAGTTGCCGTGCTCGAAGAAAAGAACGCCGGTAAGCCTGCCAATGTGATGGAAAAGATCATTGCTTCGGGCTTGAAGTCTTATGCCAAGGAAACATGCTTGCTCGAGCAATCCTATGTCCATGATGGTTCAAAGACCGTGACGCAAGCTTTAGAAGACATCGCTAAGAAAGCTGGGGCTGCTGTGAAACTCACAGGCTTTGTGCGCATGCAGCTGGGCGAAGGCATTGAAAAGGGCGCAGATGATTTTGCTGCCGAAGTGGCAAAAATGTCTGGCCAATAATCTGGTCTGATCGTCGTTTTTGGTTTTAAGCAGCGGGCAAATTCAACATTTGCCCGCTGTTTCCTTTTATGCAATTATGTCAGCTAGAGTCGTGCGCAGTGGTGTTTGATGCGCGTTCATTTTCGGGGGCACCGAAGGTGACAAAGTGAAATCTGAGAAAATTGATCCAATGCTGGTACGTATCGCAAAGGCCATCGCCAGAAGCGAAGGTGATGATAATTGGCAGGCCCACATGGATTCAGCCCGCGCTTCCTTAGAAGTTTTGCGCGAACCCTCTCAAGCCATGCTTGAAGCTGCAACACCGGGCTTACCCGACTGGGGTGATTTGCCAACCGATTGGCGCGCGATGATCGATCACGTGCTCGGCGAAAATGTTGACACGAATGACAACACGGTCGTTTCGTCCCATAATCGCGTTACTGGCTAGAGTGTTTTAACGACTGCCAAACATTGGTTTTGGAGCTTGGCCGAAATTTGGAGAAGGTTGCCTGTTGCAAATTGGTGGCGTGAAGCTGCTCTTTGGAATGAAGGCTGGTTTGGCTTGACCTCTGTTTGCCATCGCTTCAATTTCGTTGGAAATGTCAAAGCCGGGGCCAGCGCCATAATCATTATCGCCCAGATCACCAGCCAGACCGCACAAATACCAGAAAAATGGTGTTCCTACGATAAGTAACAGGCTCCACCAACCTGTGCGGTTAGTGTCGTGGAGCCTTTTAATTGAAAGAGCGAACATAGCCCAGAATGGTGGTATTATGAGCGCAAGCAAAAATATTGATTGAAATCCTGAGATGCCCTTTCCAAAAATTCCTTGGATGGCTTGGACTAAAAACCCGAAACATACAAAATAAATTAAAACGCCTATCATCCCCAACCAGAATTTTCTGCGATTAATGCGGTCTGAAAATTCGAAAAATAGTGAAAGCATGTTTTTGTCTCCCTCTGCATTAATTCTAAACGAGGAATACTTATTTTTCTTTTAAACGCTGCAAGGACTACGACATATTGTTAACTGATGATTAAAACCGAATCGTCAGAGATACGCTAAAGTGTTTTTGATAAAGAGATTCCCGTTCATGGCAAAACCCAAATACAAACGCATCCTCCTCAAAATATCAGGCGAAGTTTTGATGGGTTCCGAGCCTTTTGGCATTGATCTCAAAACAGTGGGGCGTGTGGCTGATGAGGTCATTGCGTGTACGGATTCAGGTGCAGAAGTAGCATTGGTGATTGGCGGCGGAAATATTTTCCGTGGGCTTGCAGGTGCGGCAAAAGGTATGGACAGGGTTTCGGCAGATCATATGGGCATTATGGCGACGGTGATGAATGCCTTGGCCATGCAAGGCGTGCTGAACTCCAAAGGCGTCGACGCGCGGATGCTATCTGCCATTGCGATGCCTTCGGTTTGTGAAACCTACTCAGCAGCCAAGGGCATTCATCATCTCGAAAAGGGTAGGGTGGTTATTTGCGCGGCGGGAACGGGCTTGCCATTTTTTACAACTGACACTGGTGCAGCGTTGCGCGCGGCGGAACTCAAATGCGATGCATTGTTGAAAGGCACCAGCGTTGACGGGGTTTATTCTGCTGATCCTAAAAAAGACCCAAAAGCCACACGCTTTGAAAAAATTACTTTCGATGATATTCTGGCCAAGGATTTACGGATTATGGATCCCGCTGCAATCGCTCTTGCGCGGGATAATGAGATTCCGGTAGTGGTGTTTTCCATTCGTGAGGCCGGAAATATTGAGTGTGTTCTCAAAGGCTCTGGCCAGTTTACATTAGTGACAAAGGATTAGATTATGGCCCAGCTTCCTGATTTTGACGCGGCAGATATGAAGCGCCGCATGAATGGTGCAATTGACTCGCTGAAACATGATTTCGGCGGTTTGCGCACAGGCCGTGCATCTACCAGCTTGCTCGACCCTGTGATGGTTGATGCTTATGGTGCCAAGATGCCGATTTCACAATGCGCTTCGGTGTCTGTGCCAGAGCCGCGCATGCTGCAAATTTCTGTTTGGGACCGTGGATTGGTGATTGCTGTAGAAAAGGCTATTCAGCAATCGAACTTGGGTTTGAACCCGCAAACGGAAGGCCAGGTTATTCGCCTCCGCATGCCGGACTTAACGCAAGATCGCCGTAAGGAATTGGTGAAGGTTGCGCACACTTATGCCGAAAAAGGCCGCATTGCTGTGCGCAATGTGCGCCGTGATGGTATGGATCAGTTGAAGGCATTGGAAAAAAACAAGCAGATCAGCGAAGATGAACTGAAAGATAAATCGACCGATGTTCAAAAAATGACGGACGATATGATCAAAGATATGGACGCGGCTTTGAAGGTCAAAGAAGCGGAAATTATGCAGGTTTGAGTTTTCAAAATGACCGGGGCGCTGCAATCTTCAAATCCACGCCATGTCGCCATCATTATGGATGGCAACGGACGCTGGGCTTCGGCGCGTGGTCTTCCGCGTTCAGCAGGGCATAAGGTTGGCATTGACGCAGTGCGGCGCGCGGTTCGTGCGGCTTCTGACCTTAACATCGAATATCTGACGATCTATTCGTTCAGCACTGAAAATTGGACACGGCCAAAAACTGAAGTCATGTTTCTGCTTGAGTTGTTGCGCCGTTTCATAAGCCAGGATGTGGCTGAACTTCATTCAACTGGTGTGAAAATCCAAATTATTGGTGACCGCACTCATCTCGATGCAAAATTGGTCCGCATGATTGAAGATGCTGAACGTTTGACCGCTGCAAACGAAAAACTGAAACTCGTCGTCGCGTTCAATTATGGCAGCAGACAAGAACTTGCGCGCGCGGCACAAAAAATCGCGCTGCAAGTTCAAAGCGGAGCGCTCGATCCGACTTCAATTACAGTCGATACTCTGGCCCAGCAACTCGAGACTGTGGGTATGCCAGATCCTGACCTTCTTATCCGCACGGGTGGCGAGGAACGCATTTCAAATTTCCTCTTATGGCAATGCGCCTATGCTGAATTTGTTTTTGTGCCAGAGTTTTGGCCTGAGTTTAACGCCGAGATACTCCAGCGTGCCGTTGCAGAATATAATGCACGTGAACGCCGCTTTGGTGGATTGAAAGCTCAAACTGCATGAGCGGATCAAAATGGGCTGACTTGGGTGTCAGAACTGCTTCAACAGTGGTTTTAATTCCGGTTGTTTTGGGTATCGTTTGGTTAGGCAGTTTCTGGTTCACGGGGCTGATTGTTGCGCTGGGCATTCTGATGGCCACCGAATGGGTGCGCATTTCATATGGCAACAACAAAATTCAATTGTTGATCCACGAAGTGGCCGCTGCTTCTCTCATTATGGGGTCATTGAAGCTTTCGCTTTTGGCGCTACTCATTTTGACGGCGGTTTCCTGGTTTGTGCGACGTAAGGACGATTTCAATTTTTTCAAACTGGTTGGCGTTTTTTACATTGGATTGCCGATTTTGGCGTTTGACGTTTTGCGCAGTGACACTGCGTTCGGGTTTCTCGCGGTTGTTTGGTGCATGATGATCGTTTGGTCGGCTGATATCATGGCCTATTTTTTCGGTCGCATTATCGGCGGTCCTAAAATGGTACCGCGAATTTCGCCAAAGAAAACTTGGGCCGGAATGCTGGGAGCAATTGTTGGAGCAGCGCTTGCTTCATCGGCAATTTCATATTTTGGCAAGATCGATGTTTTGCCACTCGCCCTTGTGGCCGCATTGTTTGCAATATTGGAGCAGGGTGGCGATATTTTTGAAAGCGCGTTCAAACGGCACTTTGGCGTGAAAGACTCAGGAACATTGATCCCTGGCCATGGCGGTGTTTTGGACCGTGTCGATGGTTTGATCACGGTGGTCACATGCGCGGCAGTTGTGGGTTTTCTGCATAATCCGCTCAGTCCGGCGGCAGGACTTCTCCACTGGTAACCATATTGCCGAAAAATTGACGCAAAGCCTGTGTCTTGTGGTTAACGTTTGGTGAATTAGAACTGCTCATTGCGATTCAAATAGATGGCATGACGGCACAAATTTTCGGAGGCTAACTTAATATGATGCAAACAACGCTTTTTGGGGCAGGGTATTATGCGCTGGCATTTTTTACAGCCATTATCATTATTGTATTTGTTCATGAATTTGGACATTTCATAATTGGCCGTTGGTGTGGGGTTAAAATTGAAACATTTTCGGTTGGATTTGGCCGGGAGATTTTTGGCTTTAATGATCGTTATGGCACGCGCTGGAAATTTTGTTGGATACCGATGGGCGGATATGTACGGTTTTTGGGCGATGCAAATGCCGCCAGCATGCCTTCTTCCACCACTGAGATGACACCAGGCAGCCTGCAGGCCGCTCCAGTTTGGAAGCGCGCAGCAATAGTGGTGGCAGGCCCAATCGCCAATTTCATTCTGGCGATTTTAATTTTTGCGGCCGCCTACAGTTTGGTGGGCCAGCCTATTAACGAGCCGCGTGTGGACGAGGTTACTGCAGATGGTGCTGCAAAATCAGCTGGTATTCTTGCCGGCGATTATATCCGCACTATTGACGGGAATGCTGTTCATAGTTTTATGGATATTCAACGCGCGATGATTATGCAGGGTGAAACGCAGGTTACGCTTGGCATTGAACGCAATAAGCAAATGCTCGAAATTAAACTTTTGCCCAAAGTTGTTGAATCAGTTGATGCGTTTGGCCACATAGGCCGCGTCAGTTTGATTGGTTTTAGGCACGACCCAACCAAGGATCCCGTTGGATTTGAGCGCCTCTCGCCATTTGCAGCTGTTGCCAAAGGTGTTGATGAAACTGTGTTTGTTGCAAAGACAACGCTGCGTTATGTCGGCAAACTCTTTATGGGCCGGGAAAAATCGGATCAGGTCCATGGACCGATCGGTATGGCGCAGATGGCAGGTCAAACCGCCTCGATGGGTTTTTGGCCATTCATCACTTTTATCGCATTAATTAGCGTCAGTATCGGACTTATTAACCTTTTCCCAATCCCGATGTTGGATGGTGGGCACTTGGTTTTCTATCTCATCGAAGCGGTGTTTGGAAAGCCAGTTGGGCCTGTGGCGCAGGAGTGGAGTTTTAGAATCGGGTTAACGGCCATGGTGGCATTGATGTTATTTGCTACCAACAATGATATATCACCTTATGTTAACAAGGTTTTTGGCTGGTAAATCGAATTGTAGGTTTCATTTGCATTGCAGGTAAAAATGGTTAAAACGACACGCGGCGAAGCACTCTGAGGACGGCGAGTTGAATTTGGAATTGGCGATTTGATGCGTAAGAATTTCGGCCTTATTGGCCTCCTCGTTTTAGTGTTTTCATTTGTAGCACCTATTGCTTTACCGTTTTTTGCTGCGCCGATGGGCCATGCTGCGGTTGATTCCAGTATCGTGATTGAGGGCGGGCAACGCGTTGATCGCGAGACTGTGCTTTCCTATTTGCAGTTCCGCAATGTGCAAGAGGCAACTGCAGCTCGTATTGACGAGTCAATCAAGGCGCTGTTTCAAACGGGTTTGTTTGCAGATGTGAACATTGTTCGTCGCGGCAATGCTATTGTTATTCGCATTGTCGAAAATCCGTTGATCAATGTTGTCAACTTTGAAGGTAATAGCGAAATTGATGACGACACTTTGCAAAAAGAGGTTGAAGTCAAACAGAGCATGATTTTCACAAAGGCGCGTATTCAAAGCGATACACGCCGGGTTTTGGCGCTTTATCAGGCCAAGGGCTTTTATAACGTCAAGGTTGATCCACAGTTGATCAGGCAACCTAATAACCGCGTTAATGTCGCGTTTGTGATTTCCGAAAACGGCAAAACCGAAGTTAAGAAAATTACATTTTCTGGCAACAGGTCTTTCAGTGCCGATACATTGAGTGGGGTTTTGATCACCAAAGCGAGCAGTTGGTGGAACCCGTTCTTGAAGAATAATACTTATGATGCTGATCGCCTTGAGTATGATAAGGAATTGCTGCGCCGCTATTATTTGAAGAACGGTTTTGCCGACATTCAAATTCTTTCAGCTGATGCGCATTTGGTGCCAGATGGCAGCTCGTTTGAAATCAATTTCGCCGTTGAAGAGGGGCCTCGTTACAAGGTTGCTGATGTGGCGGTTGATGTGGGCAATGCCACACTTGATGCCAATGGTTTGACGAAGGTTGTGAAGACCGGCGTTGGTGATACTTACAACGCTTCGAAAGTTGATAAATCAGTTGAGAATCTGACTTTGGAGGCGAGCAACCAAGGCTTTGTGTTTGCCAAGGTTGAGCCAAAGGTTGATCGCAATTCGACCGGCAGCACTGTTAATATCACCTATCAATTGAGCGAAGGTCCGCGTGCCTACGTTGAGCGCATTGATATTATTGGCAACACGCGCACACGCGATGAAGTTATCCGCCGCGAGCTCAGGCTTTATGAAGGCGATGCCTTCAATCGTACGTTGGTTGAACGCGCGCGCCGTAGGCTGACAGCGCTTGATTTCTTCAGCAAGGTTGATTTCAAAGAACAGCCAGGAAGTGCGCCAGATAAGATTGTTTTAGTTGTCGACGTTGAAGAAAAATCGACTGGCTCGCTCACTTTCTCAATTGGCTATTCATCAGTTGAAGCGGTTGTAGGCTCGGTATCCGTTGCTGAACGCAATTTGTTTGGCAAAGGTTTGCAAGCGAAGTTGAATACAACATTGAGCTTGGTCAAACAGCAGGTCGATTTCAGCTACACTGACCCATATTTTATGGGCATGCCGCTGGCTGCGGGCTTTGACGTGTTTGCAACGCGTTCAGATTCCGTAACGGGCGTCAGCAGTGGTGGCAATAGCTCCAATTATGCCAACACCGTTGTTGGTGGCGCATTGCGAACTGGCTTTGATCTTGATGAATTTTCGAGCTTGAATTTCAAATATTATCTCGCTCACCGTACAATTTCTGGAATTAACGCGGCTACAGGTTCTCCTGCTTTCTTGGCGACGCAAAGTGAAAGTTGGAAGTCAGCAATTTCGGCTTCCTACACTTACGATGATCTTGATAGCCCTCTGAAACCAACATCAGGTTTCCGCGGCCAGCTGGTTGAAGAATTTGCTGGGCTTGGTGGTGATACTTTTTATTCCAAGACTGAGGTTCATGCGTGGTACTTCGTGCCATTGTTTGATGAGCAAGTTGTTGTGAAGTTTGCTGGTAATGCAGGTCATATCCAAGGGATTGGTGGTAGTGGTGTGCCGTTGCAAGATCGTTTCTTCAAAGGCGGAGACTCGCTGCGCGGCTTCAACAATGCTGGCATTGGCCCATCGCAATTAAATAATATTGGTGGCCGTGATCGGATCGGCGCTCTTGATTATGCAATTGGTTCGGTTGAAGCGCAGTTCCCACTTGGCCTTCCTGAAGCGCTCGGCATTTCGGGTGAAGTATTCTCTGATTTTGGTACGGCGTTTAACTCGCCAAACCCAGGACAAATCGGTTGTACTTTGGGTGGCGGATGTACGTTTGCTGACGAGACGGGACTTCGCGCTTCAGTTGGTGCCGGCGTAGTTTGGGATTCGCCGTTTGGCCAACTTAAATTCGAATATGCATATCCAATTGTTTCACAACCAACCGACGATCAGAAGTGGTTTAACTTCTCGATTGGAACGCGCTTCTAGACGTTTTCAAATCACGAGCTAATATGTTGTGGCGGTTGATGTTTCAGCCGCCACTTTTTTGAGGAAGATTATGACCGAAGCAACTGAGACTGCACCGAAGAAGACCGTTGATATTGTTCGGATCATGAAGCTGCTGCCGCATCGCTATCCATTTTTGTTGATCGATAAGATCGTGGAATTGAACGGAGAAGAATCGGGCATTGCGCTCAAAAATGTGACGATGAATGAGCCGTTTTTTCAGGGGCATTTTCCCGGTCGACCGGTGATGCCGGGTGTGCTGTTGATTGAAGCCATGGCACAAACTGCTGGCGCTATCGTGCTTGAGCATCACAGTGAGGATGCAGGCAAGTTAGTGTTCTTTATGTCCATCGATAAAGCGCGTTTCCGCAAACCCGTGGTTCCAGGCGATACTGTTTACTTTCACGTCAAGCTTTTACAAAAGCGCGCACCCGTTTGGAAATATTGGGCAGAAGCGCATGTGGAAGGCAAGAAAGTGGCTGAAGCTGAAATCGGCGCGATGTTGATCGACGAAAAAAAGGTTTAGCGCTTGCCCATCGGCACATAATCTCGCTGTGTCGGTCCCACGTAGAGCTGACGCGGCCTGCCGATACGCTGGGATGGATCTTCGATCATTTCTTTCCACTGCGAAATCCAACCAACAGTGCGGGCGAGTGCAAACAGCACAGTGAACATGCTGGTTGGGAATCCAAGTGCGCGCAGAATGATGCCGGAATAGAAATCGACGTTTGGATAAAGCTTGCGGTCGATGAAGTATGGGTCGCTGAGTGCAATGCGCTCTAATTCGCGCGCCACGTCAAGCAATGGATCATACTGCTTGCCAAGCGCCTCGAACACCTCGTGCGCTGAAGCTTGCAGGAT
Organism: Aestuariivirga sp.; assembly: GCA_043779145.1. GTDB lineage: Bacteria > Pseudomonadota > Alphaproteobacteria > Rhizobiales > Aestuariivirgaceae > Aestuariivirga. The sequence goes on from JAYWEV010000055.1 coordinate 10,565, forward strand.
TTTGGCACGCGGATCGTAATTTTTATAAACGCGGTGGCCAAAGCCCATGAGGCGGACGTTTGATGATTTGTCTTTCACTTTTTCGATGAAGGCCGGAATTTTATCGACGGTGCCGATTTCTTCGAGCATCTTCAAAGCGGCTTCGTTGGCACCACCATGAGCAGGGCCCCAAAGGCAGGCAATGCCAGCGGCGATGCAAGCGAATGGATTGGCACCGGAAGAACCAGCAAGGCGCACTGTCGAAGTTGAAGCGTTTTGTTCGTGATCAGCATGAAGCGTAAAAATCTGGTCCATGGCTTTTGCAAGAACGGGGTTCACTTTGTATTCTTCGCAAGGAACAGCAAAGCACATATGCAGGAAATTTTCGGCATAAGATAAATGGTTTTGCGGATAAACGAATGGCTGACCGACATGATATTTATAGGTCATGGCCGCAATGGTGGGCAATTTTGCGATCATGCGGTGCGAGGCGATTTCGCGCTGGCGCGGATCATTGATGTCGGTTGAGTCATGGTAGAAGGCCGAGAGAGCGCCAACCATCGCCACCATCACTGCCATTGGATGTGCGTCGCGCCTAAATCCACGGAAGAACAGAACCATCTGCTCGTGGATCATTGTATGATGGGTGATGTCGTAAACGAATTTTTTGCGTTGGACTGGAGTTGGTAATTCGCCATAATAAAGCAGATAGCAGCTTTCGAGAAAGTCACCTTCAGTCGCCAATTGTTCGATGGGGTAGCCGCGATAAAGCAGAATGCCTTGATCGCCATCGATATATGTAATCGCGGACTTGCACGCCGCTGTGGAGTTGAATCCAGGATCGAACGTGAAGACTTTCGATTCACCATATAGTTTCGCGATGTCGACAACGTCTGGCCCGATTGTACCCTGCATCACTGGCAATTCTTGGGATTTACCGCCGATGGTAAGCTGTGCCGTCTTCGTTGCGTCAGTCATAATCTGGCTTCTCCCATTGATATTTGTCAATTCTATTGCAGCGCAGCAAAAAGGTCAATAATGCTGCACTAATTTAGTTGATCACTGATACGTCCGAGGCTTTCTGCGCGGCCTAACACTTCAAGCACGTCAAAAATTGGTGGTGATGTGCTGGTTCCTGTTAATGCTGCCCGCAGGGGTTGGGCGAGTTTACCAAGCTTCATTGCTGTTGCTTCGGCATGGGCCTTAACTGCGGTTTCGAGTGTGTGAGCTGTCCAATCAGTGATGGGTGTTAATAGTTCGATCAGGGTTTTGGCTGCGGCCTTGCCTTCGTCACTCAGCAGGGCTTTGGCTTTGTCGTCCATGTTCAAAGGGCGCACCGCAAAAAGATAACCCATGTTGTTCATCAACTCGACCAGAGTTTTAGCGCGGTCTTTTAGGCCGGGCAGGGCTTTGAGAATTTTTGCGTTCATCGCTGAGTCAATTTTTGCGAGCATCGCGGGGCCGTTTTCAACATGGGGCAGGAATGCGATGAACAGTGCCAGCAATTCTGCATTAGGTGTGTGACGGATATAGTGGCCGTTCAAATTTTCAAGTTTTGCAAAATCGAAACGCGAAGCTGATTTGCCGATGCCACCGAGATCAAACCATTTGACCAATTCCTCAGTCGAAAAAATTTCATCATCGCCATGGCTCCAGCCCAAACGTGCGAGATAATTGCGCAAGGCGGCTGGCAGATAACCCATGGCGCGGTAAGCTTCAACACCCAATGCGCCGTGGCGCTTGGACAGTTTTGCGCCATCAGGCCCATGGATCAATGGAACATGCGTCATGCTCGGTACAGCCCAGCCCATGGCAAGATATATTTGAGTTTGGCGCGCGGCATTGGTGAGATGGTCGACGCCGCGGATGATGTGGGTAACGCCCATGTCGTGATCATCCACCACAACTGAAAGGTTGTAGGTTGGGTTCCCATCTGATCTCAAAATTATCAGATCATCTAAATCCTTGTTGGGGATCACCACGCGGCCTTGGGCTTGATCATTGATCACAGTTTCGCCCTCTTGCGGAGATTTGAAACGGATCACAGGTTTGATGCCTTGCGGTGCATCAGAGGCAGGCCGGTTGCGCCATGTGCCATCATAGCGAATGGGGCGTTTTTCGGCTTCGGCTTTTTCGCGCATGGCGGTTAATTCTTCGGGGCTGCAATAGCAATAATACGCATTGCCTTTGGCCAGCATCTCATGTGCCACTTCGGCGTGGCGCTGCATGCGGCCATATTGCGAAACGGCCTCACCATCCCAGTCTAAGCCCAACCATGTCAGGCCATCGAGAATGGCTGCTACTGCGCCTTCAGTATAACGCTCACGGTCTGTATCTTCGATGCGCAGCAACATTTTGCCGCCATTGCCCTTGGCATAAGCCCAGTTGAACAGCGCGGTGCGTGCGCCCCCAATGTGGAGATAACCAGTGGGCGAAGGGGCAAAGCGCGTGACAGGAGATGACATGAAGGCCTTTTATGTGATTAGCTGATTTTCGAGGAGGGCGGCATGGCCACTTTGCAGCCAGATAGCATAGAGGGGCGCGGCTTCAAAGGGGCACTGCTTCCTTTTGATGCGCTCAATTTGCTTGGGCGAGCATTGAGCTATCTGCTCGCGGCTTATGCGTTGCAGACTGGTCGGCTTGTGGTTTGGGCACCTGTGTTTTTGGCGATTGGCATTTGGACTTATTTTAATTTGCCGAATGAACCCAGCGTGATTGCCGTTGTTGGACTAGCCATTCCGATTGCTGGGTTATTTTGGATTGGCAGGCATTATTCGATTGCGCTTTTGATTGGCCTTGTTTTGCTTGGTTTTGGTTTGAGTAAAGCGCGACAAGAAATTGTTGCCACGCCACTGCTCCGCGCCACTGTGAGTTCATCGGAGATTTCGGGGTTCATCGCCGATGCTGATAACCGCGGTGGCAAGAAGCGCATTCTGGTTATTGAGTTGGATGCGGCAACCAATGTTCCTGTCGATGAAATGCCCAAGCGCGTCCGCATATCAACATTCGATGCGCCCACAGCTCTGATTGGCGACTATGTGCATTTTACGGCGCGTCTCTCGCCACTACCAACACCTGTGATGCCCGGTGGTTTTGATTATGGGCGCGATCTTTATTTTCAATCGATAGCTGCCATGGGTAGCAATATATCGCCTCCGGTTTTTGAAGATCGACCGGTACCATGGAAATTTGCTGAGAGGCGATTTTTTCATAAGTTGCGCAGTGTGATGGGGGCTCGGATTACGGCCGCAATTCCGGGGCCGATTGGGGCGTTTGCCAATTCGATTGTGACGGGTGAACGCGCGGCTATTCCAGCTGAGATGAATACCAGTCTGCAGATTTCCGGTTTGGCGCACATCATATCGATTTCAGGCTTGCATATGTCATTGGTGGCGGGTGGTGTGTTTTGGGTGATGCGGGCTTTCCTTGCGCTGTTTCCAGCACTGGTTTTGAATTATCCTATTAAGAAGTGGTCTGCTGTTGCGGCATTGATCGTCGGATTTATTTATATGCTGCTGGCCGATTCAGGATCGGCCACTGAGCGATCTTACATCATGATTGCGGTGATGTTCTTTGCCATATTGGTTGATAGGCCTGCTGTGTCTATGCGCAATATTGCTTTAGCGGCATTGATCATTCTCGTCTTTAATCCCGAAGAAGCCGTGCGTGCCAGTTTTCAGATGTCATTTTTAGCGGTGATGGGCATTGTTGCGTTTTTCGAATATTGGAACAACAGACCCGTGGATATGAAAGCGCATGAAGCTTCGCGCTTGTCTCGATTTTCGCGTTATGGTTTCAAGCTGTTTGCTGGTTCGGTGTTGACGACCATTGTGGCTGGTGGTCTTTCCAGTATCGCTGCGGTTTACCATTTTGGACGCCTTTCGACTTATGGCACTGTGGCCAACGCTCTGGCATTGCCGATTGCAGATTTAATGGTGATGCCAGCTGCTATGTTGGGCGTTTTGTTAATGCCGTTTGGTTTGGAATATTGGCCGTTCAAATTGGTCGAAATTGGTTTGCAGGCAACGATGTGGATTTCAGATGGTGTGGCCGCATGGCCCTATGCCAATGGCATGGTGCCTCAGCCCGCATTGTTGAGTGTTTCGATGATGGTGGCGGGCGCGCTCATTGTATGTTTGGTGCTTGGTGCATTTCGGTGGCTTGGGGCGGGTCTGCTTTTGGTGGGGATATATCTGGGTACCACCGCACATCTACCAAAAATTTTAATTGAAGATCGAGGCAGCAATATCGCGATCCGCGATGATGCCGGAAACTATGTTTTGGCTGATGCAACCAAGGGAAAATTTGCCGCCGAGAAATGGTTGCAGTCCAACGGACAGGTTGAGACGATGGAAGCATCTGCGGCACGAGCGGGATGGACTTGCGCGGAGAATATGTGCTTCTCGGATTTGGCATCAATGAGCGTTGCTTATATCCACGAACCAACTGATGCGGATTGGGAATGCCCGCCGACTGAGATCATCATTGCTGATTTTCCGTTGCGTGATCGATGTGCTGAGGCCAAACTTAAAATTGATCGATTTGATGTTTGGAAATTTGGTGCGCATGCAATTTATATTGTTGGTGATTTGGCTCGTGTGAAAACAGCAAAAGGAGAGCAGGGTGACAGGCCTTGGGTGTTTGAATCGCGTTCCAAACCAAAAAGCGGATTTGCTAGTTTTGCCAGATTGAGCGTAAAGTGAAGTTCATGACGACTGACTGTTATTTCGCATTTCTATTAGCGGCCTTGGCGTTGGCCTTGGTGCCTGGCCCGACTGTGACCGTGTTATTTGGTGCGCTCATTCCGCCTTTCATTCCCGCGGGTGCCGATGTGGTGCTCACGACGCTGTCGTTAGGCGCAACCTTTATGGTGATTGCAGCTATCGGCGACACGGCTTATGCCTTGGCAGCGGGCAGGGCGGGGGCTTGGCTCTCGCGATCGAGAATTAGAGCAATAGAGGTTATCAGCGGCAGCTTTCTTGTCGTCGGTGCGGCTTGGATGGTTTTGAAAGGGCGATGATGCGAATTGGATTTTACCCTGGGTCGTTTGATCCCATCACCTATGGCCATCTCGATGTGATCGCGCGTGCGGCGCGCATTGTGGATAAGCTGGTTATTGGTGTGGGTCTGCATGGTTCCAAGCAAGCGCTGCTGGATGCTGAGACGCGGGTCAAGCTGATCGAGCAAGTGACCAAGCCGATTGCTGAACATGCTGGTTTGAAAGTTAGCGTGGTCACGTTTTCGGATTTGACGGTGCAAGCTGCGCACAAAGCCCATGCCGGTATTATCATCCGCGGCCTTCGTGATGCTTCGGATTTTGATTATGAAGTGCAGATGGCGCAAATGAATGGCGCACTTTCGCCTGAGATTGAAACGGTGTTTTTGGCGGCATCACCTGCGACACGGATGATCTCATCGTCGCTGGTCAAACAGATTGCTAAGATGGGTGGGGATACGAGTTTGTTTTTGCCGAAAGAGGCAGAGGCGATGGTCAGATCAACAATACATACGCCTGAAAAAATCCTCTGAAAGTATAGCGTATTATTAGTCAGGAACTACAAATGGCTACTGCTGATTTGAGCCTATGTTATTTGTGCGGCAAGCCACTTAGCGCAAATTCCCATGAAAACAATGTTGATCATGTTCCAATGAGGCAACTTTGGACTCCGGAAGTTAGGCAATCGCTCACGCTCAATCTAGTAACGGTTAATGTTCACAAGAAGTGCAATAGCGAATATCAGCACGACGAAGATTATTTTATGGCAACAATCTTACCTTTGTCCAAAGGATCGTTCGCTGGTGAATCTCACTACAAGAAACTAACATCCGATATTGTTCAAAGCAAGAATCTTGGTTTGAAGATTCAGGTGCTGGACGAATTTTCCAATAAAGTAGGAAATATTTTATTGCCAAGTAGCAAAGTTGCGAAGAGTTTTGATACAGCACGATTTAATCGTGTTATTTGGAAAATTGTGCGCGGCCTCTTTTTTATTCACAGTAATGTAGTTCTGCCATCGAATTGGCCAATAGTCAGAGATGTCTTTCTGGAAAAGCCGCCGGAACACTTTCGTTGGTTTAGTTCTTTGCCCGATGTTCCTGAACATGGCGATTATCCAGGAGTTTTCTCTTATCGTTTTACTCAACTCGTCAATCCAAACGGTTTGCACTATTGGGCGATGTTATTTTTAGATAAAGTGATAGTAACAGCTTGCTTCCACGACCCCAAGTGTGGTTGTGAAATATGTTCTGGTACTATGCAACAATGTATTTAGACCATTCTTCTATGCCACCGCCCGCAAATCAAACTCGGCATGAATAACGCTATAGGGCACATGCACCATGCCTTCGGTGTTGCGCTCCACCAATCCCCAGTCAATCATCGCCGTCACATCGTCATGAACGCGCTTTACGTCGCGGTCTAATGATCGTGCTAGACCACGGATGGTGCTTGGGCCCAAATGTTGCAGGTGTTCGATGAGTTGCCAGCGTTTAGGGCTGATTACTGAAAACAATTGAGCAGGTGAGCTGAAGGTGAAAACCGCCGGCGTTTTTTTGCCCGATTTCCAAGTTTTCTTGAAGCGCTCAGCCGCCTCATTCAAAATGGCATCATCGTCATTTACAATGCGAATAATTGCTTCTGTCATTTTCGTTTCCTTCTTACACGAACCGTGTCCGTGAAATCATCCACAAGTTGGTCAACATCAATAAACTTATAAATCTTCTCCACTCCGTCGATGTGGCAGTGGTCACCCTTGGGTCGCTCGTTGTCGAAACCTACAATTCGGATTCCGGCTTTTCCATAATAGAGTCGATATTTATATGAATGGCTGCAACCCGGAACTGGTTTTGGTAATTGCCAAATGACTATTTCAACAATGGCGCCATCTGAAAGTACTTCTTTTGAACGCAGTAGAAGTTGAGCTTTCATGTTGGCAATCATGCCATCATATCGAGGCCGTGTCAATTCCTGTGAAATCTTTCGTCGGGTAAACGGTTTCCTCCGCTTGACTTCATCCAACCTCGGCGGCATACAGCGCCACGCTTTTGGTTTGGTTGGAAAATCAAACTAAGAGCTTTGTTTTGTGATATCGGGGGAGAGTGTCCCGAGTGGCAAAGGGGGGGGACTGTAAATCCCCTGCTTTACGGCTTCGTAGGTTCGAGTCCTACCT
>JAYWEV010000056.1:0-17618 GCA_043779145.1 Aestuariivirga sp.
CTTCCGCGTGCCTTTAATCGGCCGCGCCTCAACTATCGCCCCATCACTTTTAATCAAGCGCTCTGGCGAACTCGACGCGATCTGCACATCGCCACAATCAAGATAAGCCGCAAAGGTGGATGGATTTTTATCGCGCAATTTTCGAAACAGAGCAAAGGCATCAAAGCCAGACGGAATGTCGGCTGAAAAACACTGCGTGAGGTTAGCCTGAAAAATGTCGCCAGCCAAAATATATTCGACGACTTGTACGACGGCCTTTTCATATTGGACGCGCGAGAAATTAGATTGCCAACCTTCAATAGTCGAAGACCCCAGCACTTGCGGCTTGCGCTTCATCAATTTTTCAAACTTCGTGATTTCGGTTCCGTCAGCCCCAAAAATCCAAGCACGTTGCTGCAAATGGTCAAAGCCCATAACAGTGTCATAACGGTGCAAAATCAGATCGGGACACATGGCTTGAAAATCAGGAATCTTTGAATGCGCCTCAAGGCTTTTGCCAAACTCATATGAAATATAACCAGCCCAACCGCCTTGAAACGGTGGCAGGCCCGCAATCATATCGTTTTTATTTTCATCCAAATTCTGACGTAAAATTTCTAAAACTGGCAGGCTTTGCGGAACGCCATCCAAAACGGCCTTGCCATTCTGAACCCGCAAAGTCTGCGATGGATTGCACGCTAAAAACGAATAGCGCCCCAAATGTTCATGCCGCATCACGCTTTCCAAAAGCGTAATGTTCTGCTCACCCAAAAGCCGGGCAGCCAGATTATCAGGTTCGAGATAAAGCGTCTCGGCAGCAATGGGTTTGGCAGGTTTGGCTGGACGGTCAAGCATGGCCCACCCATATAAGGCTGGAAGCCAAGCAGTTCAAAGTCTAATCCAGATATATGACCACCGATTCCGCCATAGCTGACGTGCTTCTGCCGCTGGCCCTGCCCCAAGCCTATTCCTACAAGGTGCCAGAAGGCATGGTGCTGGCGGCTGGCGACTATGTGGAAGTGCCATTGGGCCCTCGTGCCTTAATCGGTGTGGTGTGGGAGGTTAGGCCTTCGGTTCCCACCAATATGAAAATGCGTAATGTGTTGCGCCGCTTTGATTTTCCGCCAATGACCGAGACCCACCGCAAATTTATAGATTGGCTTGGCGCTTATTACTTGGAACCAACAGGCAATGTTCTGCGCATGGTGCTCCGCGTGCCTTCAGCATTAGAGGAAGCCAAGCAAGACATCGCTTACCGGGCTGGCGCTGCTAAACCAGCCAAACTCACCGTCCAACGTCAACGTGTTTTGGAAGTTGCGGCCCAAGGCTTCGCGATGCGCAGCGCTGAATTAGCCGATGCCGCAGGTGTGGGCGTGAGTGTCATCAAAGCACTGGCCAAATCTGGCGCACTCGAAGAAATAGCCTTGCCCGCTCACCGCGCTTTCGCCGAACCTGATCTCAATGCGGGTGGCCTTCACCTCAACAAGGATCAAACCACAGCCGCCGCCGCCTTGCGCCAGATGGTGGCCACACGTATGCACAAAGTGACTTTGCTGGATGGCGTGACGGGCTCCGGCAAAACCGAGGTCTATTTCGAAGCGATGGCGGCCAGCTTGGCAGCGGGCAAGCAAGTCCTCCTACTCCTCCCCGAAATCGCCTTAACCGCGCAATTCTTCGCTCGCGTTGAAAACCGCTTCGGCTGCGCACCTGCGGGGTGGCATTCTGATATGCGCCCACGTGAGCGTGAACGGGTTTGGCGTGGCGTTGCTGAGGGCAAAGCGCGCATCGTGGTTGGCGCAAGGTCCGCACTCTTTTTACCATGGGCCAAACTTGGTCTCATCGTAGTCGATGAGGAGCATGAGAACGCCTATAAGCAGGACGATGGCGTTCCTTATCACGCCCGCGATATGGCCGTATTGTATGGCTCGGTCGGAAAATTCCCCGTGGTGTTATCCTCCGCCACGCCATCGCTTGAGTCACTCGTCAATGTTGACCGTGAACGTTATGGCATCGTCAAACTGAAAGACCGCCACGGCCGTCCAGAACTTCCTGAAACCACGCGCATCGATATGACACGTGAAAAATTAGATGCGGGCACCTGGCTTTCAACTCCGCTCGCTGATGCTGTCACCCAAACCTTGGCGAGTGGCGATCAAGCGTTGCTGTTCCTAAACCGCCGTGGCTTTGCACCCCTCACGCTCTGCCGCACGTGTGGCCACCGGTTGCATTGCCCCGATTGCGCAGCAGCCATGGTGGAGCATCGCTTCAAAAAGATTCTCATGTGCCACCATTGCGGCCATAAAGAACCCGTGCCCAAAGCCTGCCCTGAATGCCAAACCGAGGGCGACATGGTGCCCGTCGGCCCCGGCATTGAACGTCTCGCTGAAGAAGCAGTCAAACGCTTCCCCGAAGCCCGCATTGCAATTCTCTCAAGCGATCTCGCGCGCGGCCAAATGTTACGAGACACATTGCGCCAAGTTGAAGACGGAACTGTCAACCTCGTCATCGGCACACAACTTGTGGCCAAAGGCCATCACTTCCCGCATCTCACTTTAGTGGGTGTAGTTGACGCCGATCTTGCATTAGAGTCGTCTGACCCTAGAGCGGGCGAGCGTACCTGGGCTTTATTGGCGCAAGTGGCTGGTAGAGCTGGCCGAGGTGCAAAGCCCGGCAAGGCAATGGTGCAAACTTACGTTCCACAACATCCGCTGATGCAAGCATTACTAAAAGGTGACCGTGACGCCTATCTCAACACCGAAAAAATCATCCGTGAAAATGCAGGCCTGCCACCGCATGGAAGATTGGCAGCGCTCGTGATTTCCGGAATGGACGCCGCCGAAACCGAACGTTTTGCCCGCTTTATCGCCAACAACGCGCCAATGGCCGAAGGCATCACAGTCCTGGGCCCCGCCCCCGCCCCCATCGCCATGGTGCGCGGCCGCACCAGATGGCGACTATTGGTGAAGGCCAAACGCGATGTGAACATTCAAGGTTTCCTGCGTGAGTGGTTGAGGGATGTGAAGGCAAAGGGATCGCTGTCACTCAATGTCGATGTCGACCCGTATAATTTCTTGTAGCGTCCTCTGCCGTTTCTTCAACGGGAGAGGAAAGGGGCCCGCTGAGCGAAGCGAAGTGGGATAGGTGTGGAACCACAGATACCGAGCTTGACCTCCCTCATCTATCCCATTTTGTAAAACCAAAATGGGCCCCTTTCTTCTCCCGCACGCGGGAGAAGACGATCAACTAAACCGCCATTCCATCTCATTGCGGTAAATTTCGCCTGGCCTCAAAATACAAGACGGGAAATTCTTGTGATTGGGCGCATCGGGATAATTCTGCGGCTCAATGGCGAGCGCTTGGTGGTTCAACATCTTGCCGTGGTTCGAACGCACCGTGCCATCCCAGTGAATAGCCGTGTACATTTGGATTGCAGATTCTGTTGTATAAACATCAAGTTTTCGACCAGACGCAGGGTCACGCAAAACCAGCCCATGTTTTATCTCGCCGCGCTTGCCATCCAAGCAATAGCAATTGTCATAAGCCTCATTGATCTTACGAAGGGCGCGAAAATCAAAACGCGAACCTTCCACTTTGCGAATCTCCCCCGAAGGCAAAAGCACATCACTGAGTGGCAAATAATGCGTCGCGTTGATTTGCAGTTCTTGCCCAAAAATTGCGTCCTGCCCCGCGCCTTGTCCGGCCATATTCCAATAGGCATGATTCGTCAGATTGATCGCCGTGGGCTTTGTGGTTGTTGCTGTAATGGCCAGTTTGAGACGATCAGTCTCAAGTGTATAGACCGCTTGCGCATTCACCTCGCCCGGAAAACCTTGATCCCCATCAGGCGACTGAAATTTAAAAACAACCGCATTGCCCTCAACGGATGATGTCCAATCCTGATTGCCAAAATTATGCGGCCCACCATGAAGTTGAAAATCCCCGCGGTTAGGAATGAGCTTTACCATTTGCCCGTCCAACTCATATTGTGCCTTGCTAATACGCCCTGCAAATCGCCCTACAACTGCACCTGCCGATGGTTCTGCGGTTGCAATATCCAAATCCGACGGATTGCCGAAAACCACATCTTCGCCATCAACGATGAGCGATATCAGACGTGCGCCGTTCTTATGAAACGTGGCATGAAGGTTTTTATTTTTCAGTTCAAGCATGGGCTGTGTCCTATTAATAACACGCCCCAAAAAACGTCACCCCAGCGAAGGCTGGGGTCCAGCTTTGGGTCACGCGATTGTGTTGAAGAAAGCGGGATCCCAGCCTGCGCTGGGATGACGCTGAGTGAGAGAATGGTTGAACATATTGATCAATGATTATCCCGTGGAATGCCCATGGTTTTGGCTATGCGTTGGAATTTGGTTGAGCCTTTGATAATCATGCCTTGCGCCAATTGCTCCGTGGTATTACGGAAAATTTCTTGCCAAGGGGTTTGTGATTCAGGAACTTTATAACCGCCTGATGCTTCTAATGCCGCTCGACGTGTGGCAATCTCCGCATCAGAAATCAACATGTTACAATCGCCATTATTGAGATCGATGCGCACCCTGTCACCATTTTTCAAGATCGCGAGCCCGCCACCCGCTGCAGCTTCAGGCGAAGCATTCAAAATCGAAGGCGAACCTGATGTGCCTGATTGCCTGCCATCACCAACGCAGGGAAGCGAGCGAATGCCCTTCTCCAACAAGTAAGTAGGCGCACGCATATTCACCACTTCAGCCGCACCAGGATAACCCAGTGGCCCAACGCCACGAATAAACAATATGGTGTTCTCATCAACATCCAGAGCTGGATTATCGATATTAGCGTGATAGTCCTCTGGTCCATCAAACACGATGGCCTTGGCTTCAAAGGCGTTCAAATCTTTCGGGTTCGACAAATAACGTTTGCGGAATTCATCAGAGATCACAGATGTTTTCATGATCGCTGATTCAAACAAATTGCCGTGGAGCATTTTAAAGCCTGCATTTTTTTTGATCGGATCATTAAACTCGCGGATTACCTTACGGTTCCATGAGAACTTGCCCTTGCAATTTTCACCAATGGTCTTGCCATTAGCGGTGATCTCATCCTCATGAATTTTCTTGGCGGCAATGAGTTCCGCCACGACGGCTGGCACACCACCCGCGCGGTGATAATCTTCACCCAGATATTCGCCCGCCGGCTGCATGTTCACGAGCAGTGGCAAATCAAGGCCATGTTTTTCCCAGTCCACTACATCGAGTTCAAGGCCCAGCAACCGGGCTATGCCATTCAAATGATTGGGCGCATTGGTCGAGCCGCCAATGGCCGTGTTGACAGCAATCGCATTTTCAAATGCTTTGCGCGTCATGATCTTTGAAGGCGTCAAATCCTCGGCCACCATTTCAACAATGCGTTTTCCGGTTTCGTAAGCAATCTGCCCGCGTTCTCTATAAGGTGCTGGAATAGCGGCATTGCCAGGCAAACACATGCCAAGCGCTTCGGTGAGCGAGTTCATCGTGGTGGCTGTGCCCATCGTGTTGCAGTAACCAGCAGAAGGTGCAGACGAAGCAACCAACTCCACAAACCCATCGTAATCAATTTCGCCTGTGGCAAGCTTCTCACGCGCCATCCAGACAATAGTGCCTGATCCTGTGCGCTGGCCTTTGTAATCACCATTCAGCATCGGGCCTGATGATAAAGCAATCGCTGGCAGATCAACCGTGGCCGCTGCCATCAAACAGGCAGGCGTTGTCTTGTCGCAACCAATGGTCAAAACCACACCATCCAGCGGATATCCGTAAAGAACTTCAACAAGCGAGAGATACGCTAAGTTGCGGTCAAGCGATGCCGTCGGCCGTTTGCCCGTTTCTTGAATGGGATGAATCGGAAACTCCAGCGGAATGCCGCCCGCTGCAATAATGCCGTCGCGCACGCGCTTGGCCAATTCAACATGCGAACGATTGCATGGCGATAAATCAGAACCCGTTTGCGCGATGCCAATAATCGGCTTGGCGCCTTGAAGTTCTCCCCGCGTAAACCCGTAATTGAGATAGCGCTCAAGATATAGCGCCGTCATATCGGCATTGTCAGGATTATCAAACCAGTTTTGCGAACGTAACCTCAAAGCATTTGTTGTTTTTTTTGTCATCGAAGTTCCTTACAGATTAAATAGAAAATTTACTTTCAATTTTTGAGATCAATATTTTAAAAATCATACAACGATAAGCATATTCAACAAAACTACGCGTTCATTACTTTATTTATTAATAATCCGTTAACAAATTCCATAAATTTGACACATTTTTGACGCATTAGTTTCTCCGTGGGGTGTCCTTTCTTTTTGAACGGTGACCATTATGAATATTTCAAAACCAATCAAGAGTATTGCCACTTTAGCTATGTCAGCTACAGCGGTCGTTTTTCTTACTGCAGCATCAGGCAATGCTGCAACTTTAGGCTCAAATAAAGCTGAGATCGCGTGTCAACATGCTTTAGAGGTAGGTAGTAAAAGTGCATTACGTGCATTTCTGCGTACATATCGAAATTCAAATACTGCATGCGATGCCTTAGCTTCAACCGAAACTTCGGACAACGATAACGAGCGTGATACGGGTAAGTCAGCAATCAATCAGAGCCCTGGTGGTGCGGCTCCGAGTGGTGGCGGCGGCGGTAATGGCGGCGGCGGTAGTGGCGGCGGCGGTGGTGGAGCTGGTAATGGCGACGGTGATCATCATGATGAAGATGATGACGATGACGGTGAAAATATACTCAAATAGGCGATTTAGTTTTCAATGTATTGATAAATTGAAAGCGAACACGCGGATTGCTGCGCCGAAAGACTATTTTTTGGCGCAGCTTCAGCGATCAATTTATTAAATTGAAATCAATTCCTGAATTTCAGCGGGCAGCAACGCGGTCGCAAGAACCCATAAACTTGCTTGCGTAGGCGTAGTCCATTGTTATCAACTCTCGGGTCAATCCGCGGTTATGGGCAATCCATGATCGAACCCAGTTTGGATACTTGTGCATCAGATAGGTCTGCGCCGTACGTTGTGCAGCAGCTGATACACCAAAAGGAGCATGAAATCGAAAGAAGGCACCTTTACTGACGCATGTTTGCTGAGATGGCAAACCCAGAAACAGCGTACATGCAGAATCACACCTGCCAGTGAACTTCACCAAAGTTCCTGAGCTGCGATATTCGGCTGCACTCAAGGCAAACATCGCAATACTACCACCCGAATTATTTGATATTGAAACTGAATTTCCGAGACTGTCGGTATTCTTACCCAAAGCAAAAGCATGAGACATAAAAAGGAACAGTGAAATAGCAATAACTATCGATAATCGCTGAAGCATCATTGTCAAAAATCCCCTTGCGAACCCCCTAGGGGATACCATCAAAATGCCTCCTAACAGGTTAACGCTACATTTGGCTAGCGTTTAATTCAAATGTATAAATTTGACCGTTTGAACAAAATCTGCAATCGTCGACAAATCAGTGACCGGAGACGCGTATGGCGAGCACAAAGACCCCAGACATTGCAGCAAAGCGCTTGCCGAAAGCGCAATATGCCGCAAACTTTACTGACCTCCACCCACCTTTAGATGCACATGAAGCGCTGGTCGAATCAGACCGCTGTTATTTCTGTTATGACGCGCCGTGCATGAAGGCCTGCCCCACCTCAATCGACATTCCTCAGTTCATCCGCGAAATCCAATCAGGTCACCCCAAGTCTGCCGCCAAAACCATTTTCGATCAAAACATTTTAGGCGGCATGTGCGCGAGAGTTTGCCCCACTGAAACCTTGTGTGAAGAAGCCTGTGTTCGTGAAACCGCAGAAGGCAAGCCCGTTAAAATCGGCTTGCTGCAGCGTTATGCCACTGATCAGGCAATGGCCGATAAGCATCCATTTGCACGCGCCAAATCATCTGGCAAAAAAATAGCTGTTGTTGGTGCTGGCCCGGCGGGATTGGCCTGCGCGCACCGCCTGTCCATGCATGGGCATACAGTTACTATTTTTGAAGCCCGCAAAAAATCTGGCGGACTGAACGAATATGGCATCGCGGCTTATAAATCGGTGGAAGATTTCGCAGCGAAGGAAGTTGAATTCGTTCTCTCCATCGGCGGTATCAAAATCGAACACGGCATGGCGCTGGGCAAGAAGCTCAAACTCGCCAATTTGCAAAAAGATTACGACGCGGTGTTCTTAGGGCTAGGCCTTTCTGGTGTGAATGCACTTGGCGCCAAGAATGAAGACGTCGACGGCATAGAGGATGCAGTGGATTACATTTCCGACCTGCGTCAAACCATGGATTTTTCCAAACTCGAAGTCGGCCGCAATGTCGTCGTCATTGGCGGCGGCATGACGGCGATTGATATTGCTGTGCAATCCAAATTACTGGGTGCGGAAAATGTAACCGTCCTGTATCGTCGCGGTGCATCGCAGATGAAGGCCAGCCCTTACGAGCAAGAACTGGCGCAGACAAAAGGTGTGAACATTAAGCATTGGGTTCAGACCAAGAAAGTTTTGATCAAAGGCAAAAATGCTGTCGGCCTTAAATGTGAAAACACAAACACGGGCGAAAAATTCGACATCCAAGCCGACATGATCTTCAAAGCCATCGGCCAAACTTACATCGACGTCACCGGCGGCACAATCGCCCTCGACCAAGGCCGTATCAAAGTCGACGCCGAAAAACGCACCTCCGTCAAAGGCATCTGGGCCGGCGGTGACTGCATCGCAGGCGGCAAAGATTTGACCGTGGCTTCTGTTGATGACGGCAGACGCGCCGCCGAATCTATTCATTCATTCTTGACCGCGTAAGGAGACACCATGGCAGACCTTCGCTCAAACTTCGTTGGTATTAAATCACCAAACCCATTCTGGCTGGCCTCAGCACCACCCACAGATAAAGAATACAATGTTGTGCGCGCTTTCAAAGCCGGCTGGGGCGGTGTTGTTTGGAAAACGCTTGGCGAAGAGGGCCCGCCCGTCGTAAACGTCAATGGCCCGCGCTATGGCGCCATCCACGGCGCGGACCGCCGTCTGTTGGGGTTTAACAATATCGAGCTGATCACTGATCGCCCGCTTGAAATCAACTTACAAGAAATCAAAAAGGTAAAACGCGAATGGCCAGATCGCGCTATGGTCGTTTCTCTCATGGTGCCTTGCGCGGAAGAGCCTTGGAAAAAGATTCTAAAGCAAGTTGAAGATACTGAATGCGACGGCGTTGAACTCAACTTCGGCTGCCCGCATGGCATGTCTGAACGCGGCATGGGCGCTGCCGTGGGCCAAGTTCCTGAATACATCGAAATGGTGGCGCGCTGGTGCAAGCAACATTCCAGACTGCCAGTCATTGTGAAACTCACCCCTAATATCACCGATGTTCGTCATCCGGCGCGCGCAGCTTTCAGAGGCGGTGCGGACGCAGTATCACTGATCAACACGATCAACTCCATCACCCATGTCGATCTCGATAGTTTCTCTCCCATGCCTTCAATTGATGGCAAAGGGTCGCATGGCGGCTATTGCGGCCCAGCGGTGAAACCCATTGCACTGAGCATGGTATCTGAAATTGCCCGCGATAAAGAAACCAATGGCAAACCCATCTCTGCCATCGGCGGCATCACCACGTGGCGCGATGCAGCCGAGTTCATTTCCATGTCCGCTGGCAATGTGCAGGTGTGCACGGCGGCGATGACTTACGGTTTCAAGATCGTCGAAGAAATGAAATCAGGCCTTAGCCGTTGGATGGACGAAAAAGGTTACGCCACCATCGAAGACTTCCGTGGCCGTGCTGTGCCTAACGTCACCGATTGGCAGTACCTCAATCTAAACTACATCGCCAAAGCCAAGATCGACCAAGACGCCTGCATCAAATGCGGAAGATGTTATGCCGCCTGCGAAGACACCTCCCACCAAGCCATCTCCAACACCAAAGACGGCGTGCGCCATTTCGAAGTCATGGACGATGAATGCGTGGCCTGCAATCTCTGCGTCGAAGTCTGCCCCGTCCAAAACTGCATCACCATGGTGCAGCAGACATCAGGCGTGGATGCGCGCACAGGCAAATCGATCAGCAAAGAATATGCCAATTGGACGCAGCATGCAAACAATCCGATGAGTGTGAAAGCGGCGGAGTGATTGTTTTTATTCAACCCCACTAAACCGTCACCCAAGCGAAGGCTGGGGCCCAGCGGGCGGATTTTTCACTGAAAGCTTTACAAACAACAAGGGTGAGAGGCTGGATATATGACGGTAATTTTGAACTCAGCAACGTCTTCGGTATTAAACAAGTTAAATGCCAATTTTACCAATCTCTGCCGCTAAAGATGCTATCTATAAATCTCGCGCTGGTGACCAATCTCTACGACGAGAATGGTTACCACTTCTTGTTTGATTTCCACCAGAACACGATAGTCCCCGACTCGATATCGCCACATATTTTCAAATTTCTTACCCACCATCGCTTTGCCAAGATCACGTGGGTTTTGTGACGTGGCGACACGATCTTCAAGATAGTCCATAATGCGAACGGCAGTTTGTCGATCTAACCTCTTAAGCGAAGAAAGCGCCGACTTGGAACACTCAAGTGTCCAAGCCAAGTTCTTTTCTCACTTGTGATAATGGAATAACTTTCTCACCTGATTTGTAAAATTCATCAAGCGCCTTTTCGCCAATGTAAGCGTCTTCGATATCTTCAAGATAATTCAGAATGGCTTCTTTAGCATAGAAGGTTTTAGTTCGTCCCGTCTTCTTGGCCATGTCCGCAAGACGATCTTCGATTTCTTTAGGAAGTCTGATTGCAAGCATAACTCAACTCTAATTCATTTGTTATACGTGTATAGCAAGAACGTCGACTCAGTTCAAGTGCGGCAAGTTGTATTGCTTAAAGGCGGCGGAATGGACTGGTAATATAACGCTCTGGAACCTTCGTCGGCATCAGCGCGTTATTATTCAATGGGAAGCAGGTTGCTCATCTCATACGGAGGACGATCATGGCCTACAGAACCATCTTGCTTTGTCTCAATGAAGTCGAACGCGCGCCACAGCTCATCGCAGCTGCCCGCCAATTGGGTATAAAGTTTAAAGCGCACATCGCTGGGCTTTACGTCATCCCAGGAGTTCAAGTCTATCCTTCCGATGGCATGGGCATGAGTGCTGGCGTTTTTGATGGCACCCGGAACTATTTTCTCAATCAGCTGCCCAAAATCCGAACTGATTTTGAAGCAGCAATGAAGGCCGATAGCCTGACATTTGATCTACGCGTGGTGGATTCAAGCCAACCAAACATTGCAACCGACGTCATCGAAAACAGCCGCAATGTTGATTTAATTGTTCTCGCCGCGACCAATCGCGAAAAAGGCAACAGCGTTGAATCTGATTTTGTCGAGCAAGTGGTGCTTGCTGCTGGCCGCCCAGTATTGATCCTGCCATTTACAGGAAATGCCGAAATCAAATTCGAGGATGTCATGCTCGGTTGGAACGACAGCCGCGAAGCATCCCGCGCCGCTTTTGATGCTTTGCCATTTATGAAAAACTCAAAGCGCACTAAGATTGTGACAGTCGATATCTCCCCGGGCGGCCCAATTGCCGGCGCCAATATCGCCGAGACCTTGGACCGCGACGGGGTGAAATGCGAAGTGGTGAATGTGGCATCTGGTGGCAAGAACCCGGGTCAAACCCTGCTGCTTGCGGCGCGTGATCACGGGGCCGGGCTTTTGGTTCTAGGAGCTTACGGCCACATGCGCTGGACGGAATGGATCTTTGGCGGTGCCACACAATATGTGCTCCATAATTTGGACCGCCCCGTCCTGATGTCACATTGAGATGCATCATGCTGAGTAAAATTAGATTGGAACTCGCCCGCACCAAAGACTTTCTCGAAGGTTCGCGGGACATTGGTTATGAGTTCACGGCACCTTTGAAGCCCGACGGAAAGATCGACGTTGACGCCTTTCATAAACTGAAAACCAACTGCCGTGTTCGCCGGTTTAGAAAAGACGAAGATGAAGACGACATCGGCCACCTCATCCGCAAACCCGGCGGCTCTTGGGCTTTTCATTACGATATTCACAGCGACGCCGAAGACGATGAATCAGGCTATCGCTTTGGCGATCATGTATTCAGGGTCGGCGAATATGTTTCAGTGAAAGAAGATGACGAATTAATGCCCTATCAAGTGAAGCATATTGAAGACGTGAAATAGGTTTTTCTGGGCTCGGTTCGCCGTGAATCTGAAAAGGTCTTCCGCCGCAAGGCGAAAGACCTTTTTAATTTGATGACCGCAAGTGCCATGATCAGAGTTTCCAAAATGAGTGTGAAGGAGGCAGAGTAAACTTTCTGCTAAACTTTTATTTTCCAAACTCATCCGTTTGGATGAAGTCAATTTGTTTTTGCTGACATAGCCTCTCTCTGAAATAATGGGAGACAGGTTATGATTAGCTCACAGTTGTTGCGGCTTGCTGCAACAAGAAAATTTTCTTTGCCAAATTTCCTCTACAATCCAGGCCTGCTTTACAACAGTGGGAATCTGATTCCTGTTTTGGCCGCATGTGCCGATTGCATTCTCGCTGCCAAGTTTGCAGGACAATCAGACGGACCAAACTTCACAAATTATTTCTTCGGAACGTGGCCCGCAATCTTTACGTTTATGGCGGTCGCAGTTTTTCTCGCTGGCGGAAATAAATATACCCTGGCGTGGAAAAATGGATTTCCGCCTGATCAAAAACGCAATGCACAGGGCCATGTGATATCAGCGTTCGGCACATTGCTGATCGGCATTGCTTTGCTGGGTCTGGCGCAAAACAAACTGGCTTTATTTCTGGCCTTAGTCACAACCTGTCTACATGTTGGCGGGAAATTTGGCAGCTGGACCGCACCTGTCGATGACGCTCTATTTAAAATCATGCCGCTTCTCAGTCGCGCGACCTATGTTGCAACCTTAACACTCGATGTTGTAGCCCAAGTTCAGCATTCCCAAAGCACCGATTCTTTGGTCGTGAAACTGATCCTGCCAACTTGCTTGATCGCAGCCACCCTCTTCTGGGCCAGAGCGGATTGGTTGCTCATTCCGAAACGCAAAGGGAGTTTGATGGTAGCTGGGTGAAGGTTAATTTTATAACTTTTCAAACTTCAGAACGCCAATGATCGAACCAAAACTGCCACCGTCTTTCGGGTGGTGCGCGCCATCAAGCACGGACACTTCCTCAAAATCAAATGGGCTAACACCTTCGAGGCAAGCGACATTCACACCGAATTCGTTCGGATTGGAGCGGCGTTGGTGATGCGTATAAATTCCACACACCGAACAAAAATAATGTTTGGCTGTATTGGTTTTGAATTGATAAAGGGTCAATTTATCCTCACCACTTAAGAATCGAATTCCGGATAAATTGGCAGAAATGGCTATCGCACCCCGCATTCTGCAAAAAGAACAATTGCAGCGTCGGGCTGTGTTGAAGCCATCGCTCAATTTTACCTCAAACTGAACAATTTTGCAGTGGCAGGCGGCTAGGTGGTATTTCTCATTTTTCATAAGTGTATATTAGTTTGACAATCCATTGAGGGGAATATGGAATCTTGCATCAAACGCTCCAACCCGCTAGTTGATCGCAAAATTCAAACGCGAGAAAGCCACATGATCTCCTATAACCTCTTCCTCCTCCCCGGTGATGGCATTGGCCCTGAAGTGATGGCTGAGGTTGAGAAGATTCTGGCTTGGTTTACCAAACAGGGTATTGCCACTTTCAAAACCGATCACGGTTTAGTGGGTGGCTCAGCTTATGATGCCCATGGCAAAGCCATTTCAGAAGAAGACATGGCCAAGGCGCAAAACGCTGATGCCGTTCTGTTCGGCGCGGTGGGGGGGCCTAAATGGGACAAGGTGCCTTATGACGTGCGTCCTGAAGCAGGCCTCCTCCGCCTGCGTAAAGATTTGGGCCTCTTTGCAAACCTGCGCCCTGCCATATGCTATCCAGCACTGGCCGATGCCTCATCCCTGAAGCGCAATGTGGTTGAAGGTCTCGACATCCTTATTGTACGCGAGCTCACAGGCGGTGTTTATTTCGGCGAACCCAAAACCATCACTGATCTGGGCAATGGCCAAAAGCGCGGCATCGATACGCAAGTCTATGACACATTCGAAATTGAACGCATCACCCGCGTGGCCTTCGAGCTGGCCAAGACCAGAAAGAACAAAGTATCGTCAGCTGAAAAGCGCAATGTGATGAAGACCGGCGTGCTCTGGCACGAGATCGTCACCCGCATTCACGCCAGCGAATATCCAGAAGCCCAACTTGAGCACGTGCTAGCCGATAATTGCGCCATGCAGCTGGTGCGCTGGCCCAAGCAATATGATGTGATCGTCACTGATAATCTCTTCGGTGATGTGCTGTCAGATGTAGCCGCCATGCTCACAGGCTCGCTTGGCATGTTGCCGTCGGCATCACTGGGCGCACCCGATCCAAAAACCAAACGCCGCAAAGCTCTGTATGAACCCGTCCACGGCTCAGCCCCTGACATTGCAGGCACTGGCGCTGCCAACCCCATCGCCATGATTGCAAGCTTCGGCATGTGCCTGCGCTATTCATTCAACATGGGCGATTGGGCCGATAAGCTCGACCAGGCCATCTCCGCCGTTCTGGCCAAGGGCCTGCGCACCAAAGACATCGCCGGAGACGTTCCCGCCAACACCAACACCACCCAAATGGGCGAAGCTATTTTGGCGGAGCTTAAAGCTCTAGCATGATAGAAAGACCGCCTTTCGGTGTGACAAGCCGCACAAAAGCCTTCGGTTATGCCATCAAAGGTTTGGCCTATGTGTTTCGCACGCAGCACGCCATGTGGTTTCATTCCTTTACAGCCAGTTGTGTCATCGCAGCTGGCCTCTATCTTCGTGTCACTGCAAATGATTGGCGTTGGTTGGCACTCGCAATAACCCTGGTTTGGACAGCCGAAGCCATGAACACTGCCGTTGAATCGGTCTGCGATGCATTGCACCCTGAACATCACTGCCTGATCGGGACGGCAAAAGATGTGGCCGCAGGCAGTGTATTGGTGGCGGCCATGGGCGCCATCATTATCGGCACCCTCACATTCTGGCCTTACTGGTTTTAAGTATTCCTTTTCCGTGCCGCCAGTGTCCGCAACCTGAGCGCATTCAACCGAATAAACCCAGCCGCAACTTTCTGGTCATAAGCGCCGCGATCATCCTCGAACGTCACCAGATCATTCTTGTAGAGTGACTTCACAGATTTGCGCCCCACCACAATCACATTGCCTTTGTATAGCTTGAGGCGAACCGTGCCTTCCACATGCTCTTGGGATTTGTCGATCATCGTCTGCAACATCTCGCGCTCTGGTGCAAACCAGAAGCCGTAATAGATCAGCTCCGCATAGCGCGGCATCAAGCTGTCTTTCAAATGCGCAGCTTCGCGGTCAAGCGTGAGTGACTCCATAGCCCTGTGCGCCACCAACAAAATCGAGCCCCCTGGCGTTTCATAAACGCCGCGCGATTTCATGCCAACGAAACGGTTTTCCACCAAATCGAGGCGCCCAATGCCATTGTCATGGCCCAAGCAATTGAGCTCAGTAAGCAAAGTGGCCGGAGACATGGCCTTGCCGTCAATGGCCACCGGATCACCGTTCTTGAATTCAACTTCAATATAGGTTGCTTTATCCGGCGCATCTTCCGGCGCAATGGTGCGTTGATACACATATGGCGGCGCTTCCACCCATGGGTCTTCCAGCACTTTGCCTTCAGAAGATGAGTGGAGCAAATTCGCATCCACCGAGAATGGCGCATCACCGCGCTTATCCATGGCCACCGGGATCTGGTGCTGCTCAGCAAATGAAATCAAATCGGTGCGGCTTTTGAATTCCCATTCGCGCCATGGGGCAATCACTTTAATATCGGGATTGAGCGCATAGGCTGTAAGCTCAAACCGCACTTGGTCATTGCCTTTGCCCGTCGCACCGTGGGCAATGGCATCAGCGCCCGTTTCTGCGGCAATCTCAATCAAGCGCTTGGCGATGAGCGGCCGCGCGATCGATGTACCCAGCAGATACACACCCTCATACAAAGCATTGGCGCGGAACATCGGAAAAACGAAATCGCGGACAAATTCCTCGCGCACATCTTCCACATAGATAGACTTGATGCCCATCAACTCGGCCTTCCGGCGCGCCGGTTCAAGTTCTCCGCCTTGGCCCAGATCAGCCGTGAAGGTCACCACCTCCGCCTGATATTCAGTCTGCAACCATTTCAGAATAATCGAAGTATCAAGACCGCCGGAATAGGCGAGGACGACTTTTTTGATTTTGGTTTTGGTGGTCATGTAAGGGCTCTCTGTTAATTCACCCCTCTCCCGTCGGGAGAGGGTGCCCGAAGGGCGGGAGCGGGCCACCGCGTTTGCGGTGGTACCCGGGGTACCAATGCAAGAGCATTGGCCCTCATCCGGCCTCCGGCCACCTTCCCCCGACGGGGGAAGGGCGCGGTTGATTTCATTAGGTGCGAACTATCACGCCTCTGGCTCATTCTGCAAGTCGAACAAAACTGAAGAAATATCAACAGTCCTGTCAATTGACGCAGAAATAACGAGATCAGCACTTTGCATCGGTTTATACTTTCTGCAATAACGCCGAAGAGCTACTCCTAAGCGATCAGCACGATCATAACTACTGTCACTGGGATGTACGTTTTTCCAATAGATATGATAGTCTGGTTGAACGTCAACGGAACCTAGAATTTGCAGAACTGTCACTCCTTCGACAAATACATGTCGAATTAGAGTCAGCAATTTTTCAATTATTTTCTTGAACTGAACGTAGTCATACTCAAATCCTGGTCGAGTTGAAAACAGATCAGTTTCGATGAGCGATGAATTGAACACGAAAGATAAATAGCGTCCCAAATTTGTTTTTCCAACACCATTCAGGCCGTCGATTACAACTACTTTCGAAGGCCGCTGGCACAGAACTGGTTTGAGTTTTGAAACAACGTCTCCATACTCTGAGATGACGCCCGGCATTTGGCGCCACCACTCGTTTACTTCTTTAGCAGTTGGAATTGGATCTTTTTTAGATTTCTCCAACAGTTACCCTCTCACTCGCCCGCGCCTTCAAACTCTCGCTCTCCAACCGCCGCTATGGCGCTCAAATTCTTCAATAAGTTTCCAAAGGCGGAATTTTCAAATGTTGCTCCACCCGGCGCAGGCGATCTTCAAACTCGCTGATCAACACGCCGTGGCCGACGGCGGAAGAATGATATTCCACTACCGCACGGTTCAAATGGCTGATGCGGTCACCCAAGCGCTTTTCAAGATTTATTATATCAGAGGCAACATCCGCACGCAGTGATTTCACTTCGGAGCTAACGTCGGCAACATCGTTTTTCGTAGCCAAATGCGCCATCTGCTGATGTCTGCTGATGAATGTCACCAATCTCACTGCGGATATCGCGCATCAGTTTCAGCAATATATTTTCCGGTTCGCTCATGGCAACCTCATCAACATCCGTTAACTCTTATCCAAAAAGAACAAAAAATCAACGCGAGGTGCCATCAGCCAGGGCGTCGAACTCAAGTTAACGGGGTTTGGAGTTTGCATTTAGTGTGATTCCATGGGCCTCCCTGATTCGGAGGTTTGCCATGGACATGATGT
>JAYWEV010000057.1:0-17541 GCA_043779145.1 Aestuariivirga sp.
GATCTCGTTGCCGAGGGGCATGGCTGATGATGGATTGGACCAAAGACCCTGAACTTCAGGTTCAGCACCTCACTATGCGTTTTGGTGGACTGACTGCGATTGGCGATTTGTCATTCGATGCGGGACGCAAACAGATAACGGCTTTGATCGGCCCCAATGGTGCTGGAAAAACGACGGTGTTCAATTGCATCACCGGGTTTTATAAGCCGACGGAAGGCATGTTCAAGTTGAAGCATCCGGACGGCAAAGAGTTTTTGCTGGAGCGCATGGATGATTTCATTATCACGCAGAAAGCCAAAGTGGCACGCACCTTTCAAAACATTCGCCTGTTTTCCGGCATGACGCTTTTGGAAAATTTGATGGTAGCGCAGCACAACACTTTGATGCGTGCATCAGGCTTTACGATTGGCGGTATTTTTGGTTCGGGCCATTTCAAGCGCGCTGAAAATGAAGCAATTGAGAAGTGTAAGTATTGGCTCAATAAAGTGAACCTCACGGAACGCGCCGATGATGCGGCAGGTGATCTTCCTTACGGTGCTCAACGCCGCCTCGAGATCGCGCGCGCCATGTGCACAGACCCTCGCCTGCTCTGCCTCGATGAACCGGCAGCTGGTTTGAACCCGCGTGAGTCAGATGAGCTGAACAAATTGCTCATCTCTATTCGTGATGAACACAACATGGCGATCCTATTGATCGAGCATGATATGAGCGTGGTGATGGGCATATCAGATCACATTGTGGTTTTGGATTATGGCCGCAAAATTGCTGATGGTACACCAAACGAGATCAAGAATGATCCAGCGGTGATCCGGGCTTATCTCGGTGTTGAAGAAGATGAGGCGCCTGCTGAAATTGTGCAGGAAGCTATTGCAAGACCACAAAAGCCAGCACTTAAAAAAGCAGACCGCAAATGAGCGAGACACTCCTTCAAGGTAAAGGCGTTGAAACCTTTTATGGTAAAATCCAAGCGCTTAAAGGCATCGACTTTGAAGTCCACAAAGGCGAAATCGCCACAGTGATCGGCGCTAATGGCGCTGGCAAATCCACATTGATGATGACCATATGCGGAACGCCGCGTGCTCGTGCTGGTTCGATCGTCCTTGATGGCAAAGACATTACACAAATGCCAACCCATGAAATCGTGCATCTTGGCATTGCGCAATCGCCCGAAGGCCGCCGCATTTTTCCGCGCATGAGCGTGTTTGAAAATTTGCAGATGGGTGCAACCGTTGATAAGCTTCGGCACTTCGATGAAGACTTGTTGAAAGTTTTTGCGTTGTTCCCTCGCCTCGAAGAGCGTCGCAATCAACGCGCTGGCACATTATCTGGTGGTGAACAACAAATGCTGGCCATCGGTCGTGCTTTAATGGCACGCCCTCGCCTGTTGCTATTAGATGAACCGTCGCTCGGTTTAGCGCCCATCATTGTGAAGCAGATTTTTGCAGCAATTAAGAAGCTGAACGAAGAGGAAGGTCTGACAGTTCTTCTGGTTGAACAAAACGCATTCCATGCCCTTCGGCTTGCCCACCGTGCATATGTGATGGTGAACGGTAAAATCGCCATGAGCGGTACGGGTGCTGAATTGTTAAAAAGCCCCGAAGTCCGCGCAGCCTATCTTGAAGGAGGGCATTAATTCTATGGGCTTCCTTTACGAAAATAGTTTTTTGGTTTTTCTGATCATCACCGTTATTGGCGGTGGAGGCGCTGCTTTCATGGCGGGCCGCTCGGCTGCTAATAGCTGGCAGCCCGTCTGGCTGCTCGTTGTCTATATGATGATTTTGGGCGCTGGCCTGCGCTTTTTACATTTTGCACTCTATCAAGAGACTTTGACTTCTGGCCTTTATTACATGACCCAAACGGCTGTGGTCGTAGGCTTTGCACTGCTTGGATACCGCATGACCAGAGTTAAGCAAATGACCGAAAAATATCCTTGGCTGTATCAGAAGACCGGCCCATTCGGTTGGCGAGACAAGACATAAATTTATTCAAAATTGTTGAAAGGAATGTCGTTTTTTCCTTTCCAATCCGGCCTCTTTGAGCGAAGCTGAGCTCCAAGGGGTTTCCACCCCGACCGACCGATTGGTCACAAAACTCTATAGGGAGACTAATACATGAAGAAACTTCTTTTGTCTGGCATTGCGATCAGCTTTGCTGCCGCTTTGACAGCAACATCAGCTTTGGCTGATATCACCATTGCAACTGTTGGCCCAATCACTGGCCAGCTCGCTGCACTTGGCGAACAATATAAGCGCGGCGCTGAAATGGCCGTTGCAGACATCAACGCCGCTGGTGGCGTAAACGGTGAAAAGCTGGTTCTCGAAATCGGTGACGATGCTTGCGATCCAAAGCAAGCTGTTGCTGTTGCCCAACAAATGGGTTCAAAGGGCGTGAAGTTTGTTGCAGGTCATCTTTGCTCAGGCTCATCAATCCCAGCTTCTAAGGTTTACGAAGAAGATGGAATCGTTCAAATCTCGCCAGCTTCAACCAATCCAAAGTTCACCGATGAAGGTGGCTGGAACGTTGGTCGTGTTTGCGGTCGTGACGATGCGCAAGGCCTGGTGGCTGGTAACTTCTTGGCCAAGCATTTTGCTGGCAAAAAAGTTGCGATCATTGATGACAAATCAGCTTACGGCAAAGGCCTTGCTGATGCCACTAAGGGATCTATGAACGCTGCCGGACTTAAGGAAGTTATGGCTGAATCAATCAATCCTGGTGAAAAGGATTACTCAGCTCTCGTTTCGAAAATGAAGGATGCTGGTATTGATGCGATTTACATGGGCGGTTATCACCCAGAAGGCGCTTTGATCTTGAAGCAAATGCGCGAACAAGGTTCAAAGGCTCAAATGTTGTCGGGCGATTCAATGAACAACGTTGAATTCTGGACCATCGCTGGTGAAGCTGCCACGGGCATGATCTTCACTTTCGCTCCAGAACCACGCACAAACCCAGCTGCTAAGGATCTCGTAGCCAAGTTTAAGGCTGCTAACTACGATCCAGAAGGCTACACATTGTACACATACGCTTCGATCCAAATGTATGCTGCTGCTGCAACTGCCACTAAGGGCAGCGACAGCAAAGCAATCATGGGTTGGCTGCGCGCTGGCAACGTTGTGAAGACCGTTCTTGGCGATCTCGCACTTGATGCTAAGGGCGACGTAAAAGATGCAAAGTATGTTTGGTATAAGTTTGCCAATGGCAATTATGCTGAAGATCCAACAATTCAATAAGCTTCGGCTTGCTTGAATTGGCCTCGCGTGAGTAACATCACGCGAGGCTTTTTTGTTTTGGAGATGGGCACTGCGACATGAGTTCGAAAAAAAGTTCGTCATTCCCGCGAAGGCGGGGATCAAACTTCCAACAAGGCGAGTTACGGCCAAGTTGGATTCCCGCCTTCGCGGGAATGACGGCTGTAATGTTAGGAACTCTATTCTCGTCCCCTGCCCGCGCTGATATCACCATCGGCGTTGCAGGCCCCATGACGGGTCAATATGCAATTTTTGGTGAGCAGATGGTGCATGGTGCTCAAGCTGCCATTGACGCGATCAACGCCAAGGGCGGTATCTTCGGTGAGCAGCTGTTGCTTGATGTCGGGGATGATGCCTGTGATAACCGAAAAGCAGAAGAGGTTGCCAAAGGCGTTGTCAGCAGCGGTGCAGCCGTTGTCATCGGCCATTTTTGTTCTAGCGCGGCTTTGGTTGGTGCCAAGGTTTATGAGGCCGCCAACATTCCTATGATCGGCCCGTCTGCCAGTTTGCCAAGTTTGGCTGAAGGTGCTGGATGGAACGTTATCCGCATCTCCTCGCGCGACGACATGCAGGCCGAAGTCGCCGCCCACCGCATCGCTCAGGAAACGCCCGATGCAAAAGTTGCTTTGATCAATGACGGCAGTGCCGCTGGACTAGCGCTCACCAACAGATTTATTAGCGCTTATGGCAAAGCGCCTGCTCTTGCCGCCAAAATAAAACCAGACGCGAAAGATTTCGCCGACATAATCGCAGATTTACAAAAATCTGGCGCAACCGCAGCCTATCTCGGCGTTTCCGCTTCCGATGCGGGTAACATTGCGGTGGCAATAAAAAAGCAAGGGTTAGACATCAAACTCTACGGAGCTGATAGCTTGATAACTGAACAATATTGGGCAAGTGCTGCTGAGGCCGGTGAAAACACCCGCGCCACATTCGCCACTGACCCACAATCGGCACGCCAAGCCAAGCAGGTCATTGAATCCCTAAAGATTGCGGGCTTTAATGCTGATGGTGCCACCATGCCCAGTTACGCGGCTGTCCAACTTTATGCCGCAGCGGCAGTGCAGGTTGGTGCACATAATGGCAAAGGCATTGCCGCGTATTTACGTTCGGGCAAATCTAATGAAACAGTTTTGGGGCCGATGGCATTTGATGCAAAAGGCGAGGTGCAGCCGCCGCGCTTTGTGTGGTATAAATGGAGCCAAGGTGCTTTTAGCGCCGAGTCTTCAAACAATTGAGTGAAATTGAATGCGCGCTTTCTTTGTCCAAATAAAATGCGAACTGGGCCAATCCTACCGAGTGGCGACTGCCATTGCCGATAAGGAAATTGCCTCCGAGATTTTTTCAACCGCTGGCGAATATGATTTGCTGGTGAAGTTTTATCTGCAGGAAAATGAAGATATCGGCCATTTCGTTGCACAAAAAGTGCAGTCAATTGCGGGCATCAGGGATACGTTTACGATTGTCACGTTCAAGGCGTTCTAATTCATTCCTCTTGCGTCCTTGCCCGAGTGGGCGGAATTGAAAATCCCGAACATATCCCCTACCCGCCCCAAAGCGCTGGTCATTGCGTCATGAATTTGTTACAGCGGGCTGACAAAAACTTTAAGGCCCCATATGATCCCCCGTTACTCACGCAAAGAAATGGCAGCTATCTGGTCTCCAGAGGCTCGCTTCAAGATATGGTTCGAGATTGAAGCCCATGCCGCTGATCGCATGGCCGAGATGGGAACAATTCCCAAAGAAGCTGCTGCGAAGATTTGGGAAAAAGGCCGCGATGCAACATTCGATGTAGCACGTATCGACGAAATCGAAGCTGTCACCAAACATGACGTGATCGCCTTTCTCACCCATCTATCTGAAATCGTTGGACCCGAAGCCAGATTCGTGCATCAAGGCATGACTTCATCGGACGTGCTAGACACGTGCTTTAATATTCAACTCACCCGCGCCGCTGATTTATTGATCGCCGATATTGATGAATTGCTGGCCGCCCTCAAAAAGCGCGCGCTCGAACATAAATACTCTGTTTGCATTGGTCGCAGCCACGGCATTCATGCCGAGCCGGTAACATTTGGATTGAAGATGGCGTTTGCATTTGCGGAGTTCCAACGCGCACGCGAACGTCTGGTCGTCGCACGTCAAGACGTGGCCACCTGCGCCATCTCTGGTGCTGTCGGCACATTTGCCAATATCGATCCTTCCGTAGAAGAACATGTGGCTGCTAAGCTGGGCCTCAACGTTGAACCGGTCTCAACACAAGTCATCCCGCGGGATCGTCATGCGATGTTCTTTGCTGTGCTGGGCGTTATTGCAAGTTCGATTGAACGCCTCGCCACTGAGATCCGTCACCTGCAGCGCACGGAAGTTTTGGAAGTTGAAGAGTATTTCTCACCGGGCCAAAAAGGTTCATCGGCCATGCCGCATAAGCGCAATCCGGTGCTCACAGAAAATCTAACTGGTCTGGCCCGCCTCGTGCGATCTGCCGTCACTCCCGCAATGGAAAATGTGGCGCTTTGGCATGAACGTGATATTTCGCATTCATCGGTTGAGCGCGGCATTGGGCCTGATGCCACTGTGCATCTTGATTTCGCATTGAAGCGTCTCGCAGGCGTGATCGACAAGCTGTTAGTCTATCCAGAAAACATGCAGAAGAATTTAGACCGCTTGGGCGGCCTTATTCATTCGCAGCGGATTCTATTGGCGCTCACGCAAAAGGGCATGAGTCGCGAAGATAGCTATGCCGCAGTGCAGCGCAACGCCATGCCGGTCTGGCGCGGCGAAGGCAATTTCCTTGATCTGCTCAAGGCTGATCAGGAAGTATCCGCAGTGATGAAACCCGCCGAGCTCGAAGCCTTGTTTGATCTTGCCTATCATACCAAGCATGTTGATACGATTTTCAACCGGGTGTTTGGATGATGTTAAAAACAGATATCAGCGCGCCTGCCCCGCAGACTGTTGTCATACTTGAAACAACCGCAGACTTAACTGCGTTTTGCGAACGCATGGCTTCGGAAAAATTTATCACAGTCGACACGGAATTCTTACGCGAAACAACCTACTATCCCAAGCTCTGCCTCATTCAAATTGCTGGCGAAGAAGAGGCCGTTTTGATTGACCCTATGGCACAAGGTATTGACCTTGCTCCATTTTTCGAACTCATGGCCAACCAGAACGTGCTGAAAGTCTTCCACGCCGCAAGGCAGGATTTCGAAATCCTTATCCAGCTTTCGGGAGCCGTCCCTACCCCCGTGATCGACACGCAAATTGCGGCGATGGTGTGTGGCTTTGGCGATCAGGTTGGTTATGAAGCGATTGTGCGTAAACTTGTTGGCGCATCGATTGATAAATCCTCGCAATTCACAGATTGGTCGCGCAGACCGCTGACGTCTAAACAAGCATTGTATGCCGTTTCTGACGTTACGCATTTGCGCGTGGTTTACGAAAAACTCCAGGCACAACTTCACGAAACAGGACGCGAAGATTGGCTTGATGATGAGATTAAAGTTCTCACATCGCCCGACACCTACCGTGTCGATCCTGAAGAAAGCTTCAAACGCATTAAAGCGCGCATTCAAAACAAGAAGCAGTTTGGTGTTTTGATGTCGATTGCCGCTTGGCGCGAGCGTGAGGCACAGACACGCAACGTTCCCCGTGGGCGCATATTGAAAGATGAAGCATTGGCCGAAATCGCCATTCAAATGCCGCAAAAACCAGAAGCAATTAATGACTTGCGACTGGTATCGAAAGGAACTGCCAACTCATCTATGGGGGCTGCTATTCTTAAAGCTGTTGCACATGGTTTGGCGCGTGATCCCAAGACAATCCCTGATTTCAAAGGACGGAGCGAGGAAATGTCGGCTGCGCAACAGGCCGCTTCTGAAGTGTTGAAACTTGCTTTGAAAGTGGCGTGCGAAACTGAAAACGTTGCGCCCAAGCTTTTGGCAAGTGCCGCCGAAATTGACGCTGTGGCGATTGATGACAATGCAGATGTGCCGCTGTTGCATGGATGGCGACGCGAAGTTTTTGGAAACATGGCGCTGGACATAAAACACGGCAAAGCCTGCATCGGAATGGAAAACGGCCGCGCGGTGTTGATAAAGCGCGGTTAAGAGCCAGTTAAACTCCATCTGCGAAAAGGCCAGCACTTGAGCGTTTTGACTTTTCACAGAAAAGCCAAAAGCGCCCTAAGTTTTTATTGTCGATCAACTTTTCCGAACTTTGACATAATCGTCAAAGTTCGGGCTGATCTAGTCGTTTTGTGAGGCCGTCCATGACTAAATCATCCATTCATCAATATCGCTTCGCCATGCTAATTGGCCTTTTGATCGTGGTCAGTATGGGCGCCACATATCTCCAGCAGTTTGCTTTGCTTCTCGGCGACCCTGATACGTTCTGGCATATAAAGCTTGGAACCGACATTCTGAATTCGGGCCATCTTCCGATAACTGACAGCTATTCTTTTACCTATGTTGGCCAACCGTACGTTTCGAAGGAATGGCTTTCCGAAGTATTATTTGCGGGCTCATACAAATTATGGGGATGGAACGGCGTGATGCTGCTCACTTTGCTAGCAGCCGTGACCAGCATTTTGCTCCTGTTTCGCGAACTGGCGCGATACCTACATCCGACGTTTGCTGCGCTGTTCGCAATTGTTATCATCAACATGATGAGCCCTGTTGTTGTTGCGCGGCCCCATATCCTTACATTACCGATTGCCATTTATTTTACAGGCCGCATGTTTCGGGCGGCCGAAGCAAAACAAGCGCCGTCTTTCTGGCTGTTGGCGCTGATTGCGATTTGGGCCAATCTTCATGGCAGCTTCACATTGGCATTCGTGATCGCCGGATTTGCTTTCCTGCATATTTTTTTCCAAATCCGTTTTAACGAGAAATCGCTTTTAATAAAATGGGTGCTGTTCGGAATCCTATGCCCGCTAGCCGCGATGATTCACCCTTATGGTTATGAACCCATTCGCATCGGCATGCAGATGATGGCGACCAATAAGGCAATGGCCTACATTCAGGAATGGATGCCACTCAACGCTAAAGACGACATTATCATTATCTATTTCATGTTGGCAGCGCTTGCCGGATTAATTGGAACACGCATGAGTTTGGGTTGGGCAAAGACCCTCTTCATTATCTTTGTGTTGAATATGATGTTGACGCATGGTCGCTTTGTTTATGTGTTCTTCCTGCTTGTGCCCGTTGTGATCGCTCCCAATATCGCGGACCGCTATCCAGATATATCTTTGGACAAATGGCTTGCACGTGCGAGAGACCCATTAGAAAATCTGGTGGCAAAATGGTTCGCGCCATTAGCGGGAGTAATCAGTATTTGCGCAATCGTTTCAGCATTGATCTTTCTGCAAAACAAAATGCCAGCTCCACCTGAAGATACCGCGGCAAAAAAGCCGATCGCCTTCGCCTTTGCCAATAATCTTCAAGGCAATGTTTTTAATGAATATCGTTATGGTGGCAGTTTGATTTTCCACGGCATCAAAACTTTTATCGACGGTCGCGCAGAACAATTGTTCACGGGCGAATTCTTTCCCGACTATATCAATTCCGGCAAGCACGATGGCGCAAAACTATTCAAAGATTTGATTGAAAAACACCAAGTTACCTGGACGCTTCTCCCGAGCGATGACCTGCGCAATGGATTTCTTGATCAGCTCGGATGGAAAAAAGCTTATAGCGACGACAAAACGGTGATTTATACAAAGCCGGCAAGCTAAAGCTAATTAATAACGACCTTAGGCGTTCGTCCGATCTCAAAGGCCAAACCTGCCAGTCGTTTCTCAACGCGCTCGCCCATAAGGTCTTTGATTTTCTTCGGAACAGTTAAGACGAGCGTCTTGTTATCGCCTAACTTCAAACCAATTTTAGGAAGCATGCCGGGCATTGCCGCTGAAAGAATATAGGCAAGACGGAAAATTGAGCTCAGCAAATGTGCGCGTTCAATTTGGTGTTCGTCGAGCAAGCGCGTGAGATCGTCTTTCATTATTTCGCCTTCATAGCGATAGAATATTGTGAGGGCTAAAAACACGCGGCCCGGGTGATCAACGCCCACAAATGCGGCTTGAGAGATCATTCCTAGCGACCGATCAGCGCGGTAGTCAGGGTGCGCACGCCAGCCAATATCAGCGAGGAGACATGCAGCATAACGCAGCCGCGTCTCTTCTTCATCCTCCTCAAGCTTACCTTTTCCAAAAAGTTGGTCTGTCCAATCACAAAGCTCAAGCTCATGCGCTGGAGACCTTGCATAACGACGGGCATAATCCCAACACGAAGCCAGCAATGCATCAGACTGCATTTTGCGGCGCGGCAGTTTGGAATAAAGCAACCCTTCACGCACGCCATAAACCGAAACCACCACGTCTTTGGCATGGCCGAAATTCAACAAGCGATTGAGAACCAATGCACCAAACGGCATTGTCTCAACGC
Organism: Aestuariivirga sp.; assembly: GCA_043779145.1. Taxonomy (GTDB): domain Bacteria; phylum Pseudomonadota; class Alphaproteobacteria; order Rhizobiales; family Aestuariivirgaceae; genus Aestuariivirga. Next base: position 9,695 of record JAYWEV010000057.1, read on the forward strand.
GAGACTTCGACATGTCTTTTACATCACGAAGCGATGACGATGTGAGCCCAGAAACCAAATCAGATATGCCCGCGGCTTGCTGCCCAGTCATTACATAATGATGCAGCACATGCAGAGGATATTGGGTTTGAGCCATGTGGATGCGCGCTAGATTACGCCACGTTCCGCCAACAGCATAAAATGTACGACCTTTCAATTGCTTGAGAATATCGGCCTTTCCGAGATACTCATCAACAATATCCTTGGCACGCTCGATGGAACCGCCAGCAAGATCAATTAAGCGCAATGGCCCAATTGGAAGGGTGATGCCGTCGTGGAGTTTGCCGTCATGAATGTCGATCAGTTCAAGCGACCCACCGCCCAAATCACCAGCGATGCCGTCAGCTTCTGGCGTGCCCGCGATTACGCCCAATGCCGCATATCGCGCCTCTTCTTTGCCGGTCAAAACATTGATGCCAACGCCGAGGGCTTTTTCCGCCATATCAATGAATTCAGCGCCATTCTGAGCTTCGCGCGCCGCTGCTGTGGCGACCGCATAAACTTCCTTCACGCCAATCTGTTTCAACAGAGTTCTGAAGCGCCGCAATTCTTGCAATGCGCGCGCTATGGCGGACTCATTTAACCTTTCGGTGATCGCAACGCCCTTGCCCAAACCACATAATATTTTCTCGTTGAAAATGGGAGAAGGCGACCGGCGCAAACCATCATAAACCACGAGACGAACTGAATTTGAACCGATATCAACGACGGCTACCGGACGATAGCTGGGTGGAACCGTTCTGAAACCATCATACCACTTCACTTTGTACGCACAGCCTTCTTCTTTTGAATTTTATCTTCAGTGGCAACCTTACTGCTGAGTGAGCTGCCGCGTCCAGAGAGTGACGGATTTTCCATGAAAAACTGATGCGCATTAAATGGCTCCTCGCCATCCTTTGCTGTCACTTTCAGCGAGCTGCCATCTGGCAAAAGATCCCAGCTTTGCTGGTTGTCGCGGAGGTTGGCGACCATAATTTGATCCAGGATTTGCTCATGAACAGTTGGATTTTCGATTGGGATCAAAGTTTCAACCCGGCGGTGCAAATTACGCGGCATCCAATCGGCAGAACCGATATAGACCTTCGCCTTGGGGTGGGGCAGCCCATAACCTGCGCCAAAACAAACAATTCGCGAATGCTCAAGAAACCGACCAACAATGCTTTTTACATGAATGTTCTCAGAAAGCCCAGGCACACCAGATCGCAGACAGCTGATGCCTCTGATCACCATTTCGATTTTTACACCGGCGTTGCTGGCCAAATAAAGTGCGTCAATAACTTCCGGATCCACCAGAGAGTTAAGTTTGACCCATATTTGTGCTGGCCTGCCCGCTAGTGCGTGATCAATCTCGGCCTGAATATTGTTCAACAAAATTGGCTTCAAACTGATGGGGGAAAGTGAAATCTTTTCTAGATCATCTGGCGGAGCATAGCCCGAAATGAAATTGAACAACCTGGCGGCATCGCGCGCCAATGGTGGATCGCAAGTGAAGAACGAAAGATCTGTATAAACCTTGGCGGTGATTGGATGATAATTGCCAGTCCCAAAATGAACGTAGGTGCGCATGTTTCCGCCTTCGCGGCGCACAACCATTGAAACCTTCGCATGGGTTTTGAGCTCGATAAATCCGAACACGACCTGCACCCCTGCCCGTTCCAAATCCCTGGCCCATTGAATGTTTGCTTCTTCGTCAAATCGGGCTTTGAGCTCTACTAACGCGATCACTGATTTTCCAGCTTCTGCGGCTTTGGCCAGCGCAGCGACAATGGGGGAATTGTGTGAAGTTCGGTAAAGCGTTTGCTTAATGGCCACAACATCAGGATCGCTTGCTGCTTGGCGAATGAATTGCACAACTACATCAAAGGATTCATAAGGGTGATGAACAACGAAATCTTTTTGCCGAATTGCTGCAAATATATCCCCACCATGGTCTCGCACCCGTTCTGGAAAGCGCGCGACATAAGGTGTGAATTTTAAATCGGGGCGCTCATCAAGAATAAGCTGTGATGTATCGGCAAAACCAACCAGACCTTCCGTCATAATTGTAACTTCACCTGACACATCAAGTTCCGCAGCGATGAAGTTGCGCAGATCATTGGGACAAGCGCCATCCACTTCCATCCTGATCACAACGCCGCGGCGCCGCAATTTCAATGCGGTTTCAAACACGCGCACCAAATCTTCTGCTTCTTCTTCAATTTCGATATCGCTATCACGGATGATGCGGAACAGACCTTTGCTTTCCACTTCATAACCAGGAAATAGTCTGGGCAAAAACATGCTCAGCATGGTTTCGAGTAACATGAACCGAGCACGCTCGCCCGGCAAACGCACAAAGCGTTCAAGCTGAGAGGGGATAGGCAGCAATGCTTTCATTTGGCTGCCGTCGCGCTTGCGGCGCAGCTGCACTGCCATAACAAATCCGCGATTCAAAATGAACGGGAATGGATGGGCGGGGTCGATGGCGATTGGTGTAACGATCGGCAAGATATGGTCGAGAAAACGATTATCAGTCCAAACGCGTTCCGCAGTGGTTAAATCGCTCTCTTCAATAATCGAAATGCCATTTTGCTGAAGTTCCTCTTTCAGCTGAAGCCAGCGGCGGTCTTGTTCAGCCATCAACTCCTGTGCACGTTTGCGAATCTTCTCCAATTGTTCGGCGGGGCTCAAACCATCTTGGCTGATTTCAATAATCTGTTCGCGCAATTGGCCCGCGAGCCCCGCGACGCGAACCATGAAAAATTCGTCCAGATTGTTGCCGGAAATAGACAGGAAGCGCACGCGCTCTAACAATGGATGGGCTGGGTTTCTCGCTTCTTCCAGAACACGCATGTTGAATTCAAGCCAAGATAACTCGCGATTGAAAAATCTTGATGAGCTCTGCATCAGGTCGGGTAGTTTTGAGATTTCATTCATCAGTGGGCTTCCTCTTAAACCCTTCTGCCATACTAACCAATTTATACGGTTATGTGAAATAACTCTAAAGTGTCGTAAATAAATCGAGGTTTTTCAATTTGGCGAGGACTCGGGCAACCAATGCTTTGCTCACTTCAGCTTTTTCGGTCAGAGCCAAGTGATCAATTTCTGCCACAAGTTTTCGTGCGGTTGCCAGCGACCGGGGCATGCGCAGCAGCGTATAGTTGATTAATCCCTCATCCACCGTGAGTTGGCGGTCAGCAAAAAGTTTCACCAAAACGCCCCTCAGCAAGGCGTCGTCTGGGGCTTCAATTTGCACAACAGGCAATGAATTTAACCTTGAGGACAGATCCGGAATTTTAAAACCCAATTGATTGGTGGACAGACGAGAGGTGAACAGAATGAATTTTCCCTCCTGTTTGGCTAAGTTGAGCGCGTGGAAAATTGCGCGTTCGTCAATTTCGCCCGCGTGTAAATCTTCAATCGCCGCCGTTTTACCATCAAATAATTTTGGAACGTTCGCAGTCGTCAAATCGGTCGCATGAATTTTAACCGCGGCGCTGCGTTGCCGCCACACTTCAACCAGGTGAGATTTTCCGCAACTTTCCGGCCCCACAATGATTGCCGCATAAGACGGCCAATTTGGCCATTGGTCAACCAGCTCCACGGCCGCCGTATTTGAAGACATGACCAAAAAATCTTCTCGACCCAGAGCTTCCCGGTGAGACAAATTAAGAAGAAGTTGTTCAGATTTTATCGACATCGGTTTCTTGAAACGGAATCAGCGTAGTCTCACCCGCGCCATACACGCCCGTATAGAATTTACTTCCGAGATATCGCCGTAAGCCATAACGCACGAACACACCCGTTGCGGCAGCCATCGGAACGGCAAGCAACAACCCCATAAATCCGAAGACATAGCTGAATGCTAAAAGTGCAAACATCATCCAAACGGGATGTAATCCGATGGAACCGCCGACGAGTTTTGGTGACAGGAAGTTTCCTTCCAAAAATTGCCCAGCTAAAAAAACTGCCGCGACCAACAGGACATTTGCCTCGTTAGGCCAGAATTGCACAAGGCCAACGCCGATTGCCATGACGCCGCCGATTAATGCGCCCACATATGGGATGAAGCTCAACAGCCCAGCTGCAAAGCCAATCGCCATTCCCGATTTCAAACCAACGAGTGTTAAGCCTGCAGCATAGAAAACGCCTAGAATGAGACAGACCGTGCCTTGACCGCGAATAAAACCAGCCAACGCAGTGTCAACGTCGCGTGCGATTGATCGCAGTTCTTCGACGTGATCGCGGGGCAACCACGAATCTACTTTTGCGACGATGTGATCCCAATCTGCCAAAAGATAAAACGCAACGATTGGGGTAATGATGATTAAAGACAGAACGCTGACCAATGCCCGCCCTCCTGTCCACAAAGATGCTAAAAATCCGGCAATCCAAACAGCGGCTTTTGCAGCATAGTCGCTGAGTTGGCCTTGTAAATCCGTACCGGAATTGGCGACGAGGTCTTTAATTCGCGTTGGGGCCTGCTCATTGAAACGCTGCACAAGTGATTTCATGATATTGGGTAAATCAGCGACCAGCTTCACCAATTGATCGGCCGCAACGGGCAGAACCAAAATTGCGATCAAAACAACAGCGAAAATCGCAGTAACCAAAATGATGCTGGTAGCAACGATGCGGGGCAGTCCGATATTTTCTAAACGATCCGCCACGGGATCGAGAAAATAAGCCAACACGAAACCCGCTATGAAGGGTAGTAGAATGCTCTGGAGCAACCACAGCAACAAAATCAAAACGACAAAGGTTCCGACCCAAAATATGGCTTGCCGTTGCCTGGTCATTGCTGGTCTCCGAGTTGATTTATGCTCAACATGTTTTTTTAAATTGGCGCAATCGTCCACGCCCCGCTTGATCTTGTCATCTGCAGCCCAGAGGCTTGAAATGAAGATTGCATATCATCCAAATTGCCAGAGTAAATTAATTTGGCCGATGCCCCCTGTGCATCCAGTGTTGTAACATCCACGCCTAAAACGCCCGGCGTCGACAATATGCGGGCCCGCAAACCATTCCACGCCGTCGGACTTGTGAAAGGAATGGCGACAGCAATAGACTGAGGCGCATTAGGGTTGGCAGACTTCGTTGCTATTTTGGCTTTATCAGACCGGTATTTTTCTATCATCAGCTGGTGGAAGCGTTGTGCGGCCATGATAGCTGAATCGTTCACCGTTGCCGTATCTGCAGTATAAACCTTATCAATCGTAATTTTGCCCAGCGGCGAAGAGCCAACCATGTGCGCATGGATACCACCCTCGGGAGCGGCTTCGGCAAAAGCCACAAGCAGCGTCTTTACGTCATAACGACGGCGCAATTTTTCAAGCTTGATGGGGTCATTGCTGGTTGCATCTAAGACGCTCAATGACGAGCTGTCATCTTGATCGCCCAACGGGATAATCAATGGAATTTGTGCTTGCTGGGCGTTCAGGCCAAGCCACGCTTTGCGCCAAGGGTTATCATCCCAAAGCGATGTTTGGCCTTGCTCGTTTTTCCAAACGGGAACCACGAGCATAGCTGGGCCCTGGTTTTCCGGCAGTTCAATGCCAGCTTTTGATAGTAGTGGCTTAATTTTTTCAGGCAGAAACCGAACTGTAAATTTCCCCTGGTAGCGGCCGGGGCTTATTTTTTCTTCTTCAATTGAAAGCGATTTCAAAAGCGGAATGACTTGTTTGGATTCAAGCTTTGCCATCTCTGCGGCAATGTCGGCATTGCCCAGCTTTTCGGCAAGCTGAACAAAAGCCTTCATTTGCACTTCCGTTAAAGCCTTTTCCTTGGCTACAGCAGCGTTTGCATCGGTAACATCGACCTCAACGCCCTGCACGGCAAAGGGGCTTGTTTCAACTGGACCAGATGCAAATGCAACATTCCCCAAAAGCAGGATGTTACAGATGACCAAGAGATAAATAAAAGTTCTCAACACTCGTTCCATTCTTGCCTTTGCAGGCTTTGATTCTAATTCAATTTCAGGCTAGTTAGCCCCTAGATAATTCGCTTAATACAGGAATTGAGGCAAACTAGCGGCATGAGCGACGGCAAACAAGCGAAACGAAATGGTTTAACCTATGCTGACGCCGGTGTGGATATCACGGCTGGCAACAAACTGGTGGATTTGATCAAGCCTCTGGCCAAGTCCACAAGGCGTAAAGGTGCTGATGCAGCGCTTGGTGGTTTTGGCGGTTTGTTTGATCTGAAGGCCTGCGGCTATAAAGACCCGGTGCTCGTTGCCGCCAATGATGGTGTTGGCACCAAGCTCAAAATTGCAATCGACACTGGCATCCATAAGGGCATTGGAATTGATCTGGTGGCCATGTCGGTCAATGATCTTGTCGTTCAAGGGGCCGAGCCCCTCTTCTTCCTCGACTATTACGCCACTGGAAAACTTGATGTTGCCATGGCGCGGGATGTGATTGCAGGCATAGCCACGGGCTGCAAGCAAGCAGGTTGCGCACTCATAGGCGGCGAGACAGCAGAAATGCCGGGGCTGTATCATGGCTCGGATTATGATCTGGCTGGGTTTGCGGTTGGTGCCGTTGAACGCAAGAAGATTTTGCCCGCCGCTGATATTGGCGAAGGCGATGTGATCTTGGGTTTGGCCTCGTCTGGCCCGCACTCAAATGGCTACTCCCTTATTCGCAAATTGGTAGAGCTGAGCGGTGTAAGTTATTCTGCGGTCTCACCTTTTAGTAAAAATGAAACACTGGCCGAGGCGCTCTTAACGCCAACCCGGATTTACGTAAAATCGCTGCTCAAAGTGTTGAAAGCCGGAAAAGCCATCAAGGCGCTGGCGCACATCACAGGTGGTGGTTTTACTGAAAACATCCCGCGGGTTTTGCCCAAGGGCACGGTGGCCGAGATTGATCTCAACACCGTTTCCTATTTACCTGTATTCAAGTGGCTGCAAAATGTTGGCGGCACGGCCGAGGCCGAAATGCTCCGCACCTTTAATTGTGGTGTGGGCATGATTGTGGTTGTAAAGGCTAAGGATGCAAAAGGCGTTGCCGCAGCTCTCAAAAAAGCTGGTGAGAAAGTTGTGACCCTCGGCACGATCCGCAAGCGCAAAGGCAAAGAAGCACAAGTCGCTTATTCAGGCTCACTCGGCTGAGTGATGATTAAGAAGCGCGTTGCCATTTTAATTTCAGGGCGCGGATCGAATATGCAAGCTTTGATCGAAGCTGCATCGAACACCGATTACCCCTGCGAGATAATTTGTGTGATCTCTAACAAACCAGAGGCAGCAGGCCTCGCCTATGCGCAATCCCACAACATCACAACATGTGTGATTGATCATAAACTCTATCAATCGCGTGAGGCATTTGATTCGGCTATGCATGATTATCTGAAGGCCCAGAAAATCGATATTGTCGCTTGTGCTGGCTTTATGCGCGTGATGACGCCGAAATTGACCAAAGCCTGGGCAGGACGGATGATAAACATTCACCCTTCCCTTCTGCCCAACTATAAGGGCTTAAACACCCATGAGCGCGTGTTAGCAGACAAAGGCGTTTCGCATGGTTGCACGGTGCATTTTGTAACGGCTGACCTTGATGATGGCCCGATCATCGCGCAGAGTTTTGTACCGGTGCTCAAGGATGATACGCTGGATAGTTTGTCGTCACGGGTTTTGGTTGAAGAACATAAGCTTTATCCGCAAGCGTTGGCTCAGGTGGCTTTATCCAAAAATATCTAACTTCGGTTGCCCAGATTCTTCGCGCACCATTTGTAGCCACTTTGAGAGCAAGGCCTTGCGGCGTTCGACATATTTTGTTTTCAAAATTTCCATCTCGACGATGCGGTCAGTGCGGAAACTACGGAAACCA
>JAYWEV010000058.1:0-17480 GCA_043779145.1 Aestuariivirga sp.
GGGCATCGGGGTGCTTATTACGGATCACAACGTACGAGAAACCCTCGACCTTATCGATCGTGCGCTCATCATCCATGAAGGCCATGTCCTAACCGAGGGTACGCCACAAGACATTGTTAAGGATGCAAATGTGCGGCGTTACTATCTTGGGGAAGATTTTACACTTTAGGCCTATGGGACGACCATGGCATTGATGCAAAGACTTGTCATGAAGCAGGGGCAATCCCTGGTCATGACCCCGCAGCTGCAACAAGCGATTAAGCTTTTGCAAATGTCTAATATTGAGGTTCAGAGTTTCATTGAAGCTGAGCTTGAGCGCAATCCGCTTTTAGAGCGGGGTGAATTGCGCGAGACGGCCGCTGTTGAAACAAAACCTGAAACACCCGATGCGCCATTTTCTGCTGCGGATGCTAGAGGCAGCGATGGTGATGGTGCAACGTCAGCCTCGGATGGTGGAGCGCCACCTTCGCAGAGTATGGCGGGGCCTGGGCCTGATTCAGGTTGGACGAGCACACGTGGTGGCTCCCAAGTTTCACTTGATGGTGAGGCTTATGATTTTGCGGCCAATGTCAGCCGCGAGGAAACCTTGGCTGATCATTTGACGGCTCAACTTTTTATGCATTTTCGTAACCCAGCCGATATTCTGATTGGTCAGCATTTGATTGGCACAGTGAATGAAGCTGGATATTTGACGTCCAATCCCGCCAGTATTGCTGAGACCATGGGCACGGATGTTTTTCATGTTGAGCGGGTGCTGGCCGTTCTCAAAACATTTGATCCTGTGGGTGTGTTTGCTGCCGACCTTAAAGACTGTTTGCGACTTCAACTCATAGATCTGAACCACTTTGACCCTGCGATGGATTTGCTGCTGGATCATTTGCCTTTGGTTGCAAAGCGGGATTACCCGGCGCTCAAAAATATCTGCCATGTTGGGCTTGATGATATTCACGACATGATAGCCGAGTTGCGTGCACTCAACCCTAAACCCGGACATGCATTTGGGTCTGAGCCCGTGATGCCGGTGGTGCCTGATGTTTCGGTGCGCGCTGCCAATGATGGCTCTTGGATGGTGGAGCTGAACACAGAAACTTTGCCTCGCGTTCTCATCAACAATCAATATGCAGCGCAAGTTTCGCGTGGCGCGCAGAAGACCGAAGACAAATTATTTTTAAGTGAGTGCCAAGCGCGGGCCAGTTGGTTGGTTAAAAGTTTAGATCAACGCGCCAAAACAATTTTGAAAGTGGCGCGCGAAATCGTAAAGCAGCAAGATGCTTTTTTGGTTTTGGGTGTGCAGCATTTGCGCCCGATCACCTTGAAAACCGTGGCCGAAGCAATCGAAATGCACGAATCAACCGTGAGCCGTGTCACTTCAAATAAATACATCGCCACACCACGCGGCACTTTTGAACTAAAATATTTTTTTACGAATGCTATTCAATCAGGAACTCTTTCAGGGGAAGCGCATTCCTCGGAGTCAGTTCGTCAACGTATCCGCGAATTGATTGAAAAAGAAACTGTCGAAAACGTATTATCGGACGATGATATCGTTGGTTTATTGAAGGCCGAAAGCGTCGAGATTGCCCGCAGAACTGTGGCTAAATACAGGGAATCACTCAATATATTGTCTTCTGTTCAACGCAGGCGCGAAGCGCGGGCAAAACGCTGATCACACATTGACTTTTGGTTAGGTCGGCCATATGTGTGCGCCCGCTTCAAACGAGAGGCTATCTTAATTTAATCACAAAAATTGCGTTTCAGTATTTAACTGTTTTGGTGTTCCAGTTGACGAATGGCTGTTTAAGGCCCATGTCTAGAGAACACCGGATGGTAGGCAAGGGAGCATTAAGACCATGCAAATTCAGATCACCGGAAAGCATATCGACGTTGGCGATGCTTTACGTTCTCATATTGAAACCAAACTCCAATCATTTCGTGATCGGTTTTTTGAAGGCTCGGTTCATGGCCATGTGACGCTGGAAAAACGGCGTTCGTTTTTCTTAACTGATTGCACATTGCATCTGGCAACTGGCTTGGTTTTGCAATCGCATGCTGAAGAAGCAACGGCGATGGCGAGCGCTGATGCAGCGATGGCGCATTTGGAAAAGCAGCTGAAAAAATATAAGCAGCGGCTGAAAGATCATCACCGCAATCCGCGCCAAAACCGGGTGAACCGTGATGCTTCAGCATATGTCATTCCGCATGATGATGATCATGAGGGCGATGAACCTTTGGGTTTGCATGCGCCGGTGATTGCCGAAACGGCTGCCAAAATTCCTGAACTTTCAGTGGGCGAGGCTGTGATGCAGCTCGATATTTCAACCACTAATTTTGTTTTGTTTCACAACAGCAAGGAAGGCCGCTTGAATGTGGTTTACCGTCGACCTGATGGTAATATTGGCTGGCTCGATCCGCATGGTTCGACCGCAGCAAAAGCCTAATCAGCGAGAAGTTTGAAGTGATGAACTTGGCTGAAATTATTGATTCGAGAGCTGTTCTGCCCGCAGTGAAAGCTCAAAACAAAAAACAATTGCTACAGGAATTGTCGCAGGCGATGGGCGGCATTGTGGCGGTTGATCACCGGATTATTTTTGAAACTTTATTGACGCGCGAAAAGCTGGGTTCAACGGGTTTGGGGCAAGGCATTGCCATTCCCCATGGGCGTTTGCCGCAGATTACGCGCGTTTACGGCCTATTTGCTAAACTTGCCACGCCTGTTGCCTATGACAGCGTGGACGGCCAGCCGGTTGACTTGGTTTTCGTGTTGCTTTCACCCAACCATGCTGGTGCAGACCACCTGACAGCTTTGGCCCGCATTTCGCGTCTGCTACGGGCGCCGGGAACGATGGCTAAGTTGCGGGGCACAGATACATCCGAAGGGCTATATGCTATTTTGACTGAGCCCGCCGCATCTGCAGCAACAGCCGCATAGAGTTTTTTGGATTTTCGATCAACTTTTCTGAACTTTGGCGATTCCGTCAAAGTTCAGGTTGATCTATGCTATCACTGCAGCGTTGCTGCGATTAATTCATGCTCGAAAGCGCTGCCCAAAGCTGCTTCATGGGTTTGTGAAATTGAGATGGGCTGGCCATTGGCGTTATAAAGGCAGAACAGCTTTGCATCTGGGGCAACATTAATCTGGCCGCCTAACATCACAGCAGCGCTGCGGCCTTCGATTTCGCGGACATAGGCCAAAACGCCATTTCCCATCTGGGCCAATTGCTCGGGGCTAATTTTCTGTTCAATCATTTCCGTCTCCCTTTGTTGAGAACTGGGTTTCAACGTCTTCTAGAATACATGGTTAGTGTTGGCGCAAATTCAAGATGCCTAAATTTAGCAAGACCGCTTGCCAAATGCTTGAATTTAGAGTCAATTATGGCCAAGGCTTGACCAGCCGATAAAAACATTCGGTCTTTAATTCAGGGAGTATCATACATGTTAAAGACATTGCTTGGCGCAGCTGCGCTGACAGCCATCATGGCAGCTTCGGCTTTTGCTGCTGACAAGCCTGCTATCGTTTTCGATATTGGCGGCAAGTTCGACAAGTCATTCAACGAATCCATGTTTGGCGGTGCCGAAAAATTCAAAAAGGAATCAGGCGTTGCTTATGGCGAGTTCGAAATCGCTAATGAAGCGCAACGCGAACAAGCCATCCGCAACTTTGCGGACCAAGGCTTTTCTCCCATCATCGCTGCTGGCTTTGCCCAGGCTGCTGCTGTTGAAAAAGTTGCAAAAGAATATCCAGATCTGAAATTTGCAATCGTTGATATGGTTGTTGATCTGCCAAACGTTTCATCCATCGTGTTCAAAGAACATGAAGGGTCTTACCTTGCTGGCATGATGGCTGGCATGAGCACCAAATCTGGCACGGTTTCGTTCGTGGGCGGCATGGACATTCCGTTGATCCATAAGTTTGCTTGCGGTTACGCCCAGGGTGTTAAGGCTGCCAAGGCTGATGCCAAGATCATCCAGAACATGACGGGTGATACCGGTGCTGCTTGGAACGACCCTGTGAAGGGTGGTGAAATCACCAAGGGCCAAATGAGCAAAGGTTCAGATGTGGTTTATGCCGCAGCTGGTGCAACTGGTCTTGGCGTTCTTAAAGCTGCCACTGAAGGCGGTGGCCTGGCCATCGGCGTTGATGCCAATCAAAACTATCTCTATCCCGGCAAAATGCTGACATCGATGATGAAGCGCGTGGACGTTGCTGTCTATAACACCATGAAGAACGGCAATGCGGGCTTCAAGCCTGGCATTCAAGCGTTGGGCCTTGCTGAAGACGGCGTGGGCGTTGCCATGGATGACAACAACAAGCCATTGGTCACTGCAGATATGACCGCCAAGGTGGAAGCCGCTAAGGCCGACATCATCTCCGGCAAGATCAAGGTGCATGACTATATGGAAGATAATAAGTGCCCTGTTGAGTAATAGAAGTCCTCGCCCGCATTAGCGGGAGAGGAAAGGGGCCCACCAAACGAAAGTGAGATGGGATAGGTGAGGGGACGAGATTTGAATGATTGCCTCTCACCTACCCGTTGCTAAAAGCAACAGGGCCCTTCCTCTCCCGCAAGCGGCAGAGGACATAAGGCCATCATGACGACGCTACTTCCCGCAATTGAACTCATCCATATCGACAAGCGATTTGGCGCGGTGCATGCCAACAAGGATGTATCGCTGTCGATTGGGCAAGGCTCAATCCACGGCATTATCGGTGAAAATGGTGCTGGCAAGTCGACATTGATGTCGATCCTGTTTGGATTTTATGCCGCTGATAGTGGCGAAATCAAAGTTCGTGGTGCTCCTGTCAAAATCAAATCATCATCAGATGCCATTACTCACGGCATCGGCATGGTGCATCAACATTTTATGTTGGTTGATCCATTTACAGTTCTGGAAAATGTTGTGCTTGGTGTTGAAGGCGGAGCGTTGATTGGCCCGGCTCTCACTAAAGCCCGCAGCGAACTCAAGCGCCTTGCCGAAGAATATGAAATGGATGTCGATCCTGATGCCATTGTCGGCGAATTGCCAGTTGGCCTGCAACAGCGCGTGGAAATTTTGAAAACTTTATATAAGGGTGCCGAGGTTCTGATTCTCGATGAACCCACAGGTGTGCTGACACCTGACGAAGCTGATCACTTGTTCCGTATTCTTGGCACGCTGCGCGACCAAGGCAAAACTGTTATTTTGATCACCCATAAACTCCGCGAGATCATGGCCATCACTGATCATGTGTCAGTCATGCGGCGTGGTGAAGTTGTGGCCAGTTTTGAAACTAAAAATACCTCCGTGGAAGAGCTCGCCGAAGCCATGGTGGGCCGCAGTGTTTTGTTGCATGTGGAAAAAGGCAAGGCCAGTCCCGGCGAAGTGGTGCTGGACGTTAAGAACGTCACCTGGCGCGACCACAAAAATATTGCGCGTGTTGATAATGTTTCTTTCAACGTGCGCAAGGGTGAAATCGTCGGCATTGCGGGGGTCTCTGGCAATGGCCAATCGGAACTTCTGGATTGTATTGCCGGCATCACAAAACCCTTCTCTGGAGAAATCATTTTTGAAGGAAAAAGCATTGGCCAGTTGGGTGACCCGCGCCATTTGCGCCAAGAGGGCCTGGCCCATGTGCCGGAAGACCGCCAGCACCGCGGCCTGATCACCGCGTTTGATGCGTCTGAGTCTTCTATCCTCGGCTGGCAGTTTGAAGAGGAACTTGGCAAGGGTTTCAGACTGAACCGTGACGCCGTGATCGCAAACTGCAAAAAAGAAATGCAGGATTTTGATGTGAGACCTGCCGATCCGTTTTTGCGTTCGGGGAAATTTTCGGGTGGCAATCAACAAAAAATTATTCTCGCACGCGAAATGTCAAGCAACCCTGATCTGTTGATTGTGGGTCAACCGACGCGCGGCGTTGATATTGGGGCCATTGAATTTATCCACAAGCGCCTCATTGCGCTGCGTGATCAGGGCAAAGCGATTTTGCTGGTGTCGGTTGAGCTAGATGAAATCCGCTCGCTGTCAGACCGTATCATTGTGATGTTCGCTGGCCGGATTATGGGCGAACGTGATGCGAGCGCCACCGAGCGCGACATTGGCCTTTTAATGGCTGGCGTGCAAAAGGATGCTGCCTGATGAGCCAGCGTGGTGACCTTCCAACTTGGGTAGATGTGGGATTGATCCCGCTGCTCAATCTAGCTCTCGCACTTCTGGCAGCATCAGTGGTGTTTTTGTTGATCAATGAAAACCCGATTGAATGTTTAGGTATCATGATCAAGGGTGCAGTCGGATCGCTCAAGGGCTGGAGCTATTTACTCTATTACGCAACAAACTTCATCTTCACCGGCCTCTGTGTTGCCGTGGCATTTCATGCGGGGTTGTTCAACATTGGCGGCGAGGGCCAAGCTTATTTTGCAGGTTTGGGTGCGGCCATTGTCGGCCTTAATCTTGAATTCCTGCCATGGCCGATTGTCATTCCGCTGTCTATTCTCGCATCGGTTTTGTTTGGTGCCTTCTGGGGCTTGGTTCCAGGCTATTTGCAAGCCAAGCGTGGCAGCCACATTGTCATCACCACGATCATGTTTAATTTCATTGCCTCAAGCTTGATGGTCTATCTCATCAACTATTGGTTCCGCCCCATTGGCAAAATGGCGGTCGAAAGCCGAGAAGTAACTGGCGCTTATATTTTAAGTTTCCGCGAAATTGCGCGGCAGTTTTTTGATTATAAATATCCGGCCTCGCCACTCAACCTCACCGTTTTCCTCGCCTTCTTTGTGGCTTGGGCCGTGTGGTATTTCATGTGGCGCACCAAGCTTGGTTATGAAATTCGCGCCGTGGGTCTGAACCCGGATGCTGCGATCTATGCGGGGATAAAACCGCAACGCATCATCATGATCGCTATGGCCGTGTCTGGTGGTCTTGCTGGCCTTGTGGCGGTCAATGAAGTGCTCGGCGCGCAGCACCGCTTGCTTTTGGAATATGTGCAAGGTGCAGGCTTTGTGGGCATCGCTGTTGCACTCATGGGCCGCAATCATCCCATCGGTATTGTTTTAGCGGCCATGTTGTTTGGTCTGCTTTATCAGGGGGGCACCGAGCTGTCATTTGCCAAGCAACATATCAACCGCGATATGGTGGTGGTGATCCAAGGCCTCATCATCCTCTTTATGGGGGCTCTTGAAAACGCGTTCCGCCCTTACCTCACAGCACTCTTCTTCAAGGCGGATGATTGATGCTCGACATTTTTCTCAGCGCCGAAACCTTATCTTCAACAATCCGCATGTCGGTGCCATTGATCTTTGCTTGTCTTGCTGGCCTTTGGTCAGAGCGTTCAGGCATTGTTGATATTGGGCTTGAAGGCAAAATGCTTGCTGCGGCTTTTGCTGCAGCGGCAGCAGGTGCATATTTTCAATCACCATGGCTGGCTTTGTTAATGGCCATTGGCGTGAGCATTCTGTTTTCGCTGGTGCATGGCTATGCCTCGATCAATCAGCGTGGGAACCAGGTTGTTTCCGGTGTTGCCATCAACATGCTCGCTGCGGGTCTTGCTGTTGTTCTTGGCAATGAATGGTTCAAGGAAGGTGGCCGCACGCCGCCTTTGCCGCCAGAAGCGCAATTTCCAATTTTTCACATGCCGGGCTTTGATGCGATCCAATCCATTCCTTTGGTGGGGCCCTATATCAATATCCTTTCTGGTCATTCAGTTCTGGTTTATCTCGCCTTTGTGTTGGTTCCGGTGACGGCATGGGCTTTGGCGAAAACTCGTTTTGGTTTGCGGCTGCGCGCCGTGGGTGAAAACCCTCACGCGGTTGACACAGCGGGCATCTCGGTTGCCAAATTGCGCTACCAAGCCGTCATCATCGCAGGTGTTCTGTGTGGTTTTGCCGGCACTTATTTGTCCGTCGCTCTGCAAGGCTCATTTGTTCGCGACATGTCGGCAGGGCGTGGCTTCATGGCGCTGGCTGCTTTAATCTTTGCCAATTGGCGCGCCTGGCCTTCGATGTGGGCGTGCCTGCTGTTTGGCTATTTGCAGGCTGTTGGTTTGCGCATGCAGGGCTTTAAGATTGGTGGCGTTGAAATCCCCGTGCAGTTCATCAACATGCTGCCTTATGTCATGACCGTGGTGTTGCTTGCTGGCTTTATCGGCAAATCCATTCCGCCACGCGCTTCCGGCATTCCCTACACAAAGGACAGATGATGGATGATCTGATAAAAGCCGCTAAAGCCGCCCGTGCCACAGCGCATGCGCCTTACTCCAAGTTTTATGTTGGCGCCGCAATGCGTGACGAACAGGGCCGCGTATATAGCGGCTGCAACATCGAAAATGCAGCTTACCCCCAAGGCTGGTGCGCTGAGCCATCAGCGATTGCCGCCCTCATCGCCGCTGGCGGTAAGCGCGTGACCGAAGTAGCGGTGATGGGCAATGGCGATACGCTGTGCACCCCTTGCGGAGGTTGCCGACAGAAAATCCGCGAGTTTGCCAATGGCGATGTGAAGATTCATTGCTGCACCGAAGAGGGCACACTCATTCGCACATTTACATTAGAAGAATTATTGCCCTTTTCCTTCGGGCCGGAGAATTTGTTGTAATATACGTATATTGCGGAAATTGCGAAATTGGTGTATCATTCTGCAATGAATTACCAACGGAAACAAAGACGGGTTTTCTCGACCGCTGATCTCTCACGCAAAGTCGGAGATGTCACTCATGCTGCCAGCAGCGCACCTATAACAATTACACATCACAACAAGCCGCGCTATGTGATGATGAGTGTCGAAGATTTTGAACGCATCAATCCGCAGAAATCTTATAGTCTGGAAAATTTACCTGAAAATGTGGCTGATATGTTACTGGAATCAATTGATGATTTTCTAAGTGGCAAGACGCCTTATGAAGAATGAAAGATTACGCCAAGGCGATATCGTTGCATATTCCTACCGATGGAATCATGAATCCTTCGACACAACTGAAAATCCCAAACTCCGACCAGCATGCATCGCGCTGTTCATGAAAGGGAAAAAGGGACAAAATCTTGTGGCTTTATTGGCAATCAGTGACCAACCGCATAAAATCAAAGACATGAGTTTGGAATTAACAGAGAAAGATTTGATTGCCGCAGGACTTTTCACGCGAAGACGTGCTTACATCCACCTTTCTGAGATGAACATCGATGAAGTTGAAAATAGCTTTTCATTTATTGTAACTGCGAAAAAATTTGGGCATCTTCCGGAATCAACGCTCCGAACTCTTCTAGAGAAGTTGAGAGAACAACTTAAGTCGAAGAATACTGCGCTTATTCATCGAGGTCGAAATGGATAAACTTCACGTTCGCCTTTCCGGCTATGCCCCCAAAACAGCCATAGTACTCGGTTCAAGCCTTGGGGCATTTGCTGATTCAGTTGAGAATGCCATTCGTATCCCCTACCGCGATCTTGAAGGCTTTCCCGTACCAAAAATATCAGGCCATGCTGGCGAACTTGTGGTGGGCACTGTGGGTGGCAAAGAGATTGCAGTGCTGGCGGGGCGTGCGCACGCTTATGAAAGTGGCAATGCAGCTGTTATGCGGCCAGCCATTGAGGCGCTTAAAAATGCTGGCATCGAAAACCTGATCCTCACCAATGCTGCGGGTTCGCTTGATCCCACCATGCGCCCGGGCTCCATCATGTTGATTGAAGACCATATCAACCAGTCGGGCATGAACCCTTTGATCGGCATGCATGGTGACGAAAATTTTGTGCCTATGACCAATGCTTATGATCTGGGTTTGCGTGCCAAGATCATTGCAGCGGCTGAAGCAGAAAAACTGAAGTTGCATAGGGGCGTTTATGTTTGGTATTCGGGTCCATCGTTTGAAACGCCGGCCGAAATTAAAATGTTCCGCATGATTGGCGGAACGGCTGTCGGCATGTCCACTGCGCCCGAAACGATTTTGGCGCGGCGTTACGGCCTGAAGGTGGCCGGATTATCAGTCATCACCAATCTGGCCGCAGGCATTGAAGGCGCATCGCCCAGCCATGCCGAAACAAAATCCGAAGCGGCCAAGGCATCGTCACGCATGGGCCAATTGCTCACGCGCTTTTTTGACGATTTATAAATGCTTCCTCAAGAAATCATCCGCAAGAAACGTGATGGTGCGCCACTCACCCGCGATGAAGTTCGTGAATTCATCAGTGGGCTGACGAAAGGGTCGATCTCCGAGGGTCAGGTGGCGGCCTTTGCTATGGCCGTATTTTTTAAAGGTATGAGCGCTGAAGAAGCCGTCGGCCTTACACTGGCCATGCGTGATTCAGGAACAGTGCTCACATGGGATATGCCGGGGCCTGTGGTGGATAAACATTCAACAGGCGGGATTGGGGATAACATCTCGCTGATGTTAGCGCCCATGCTTGCGGCATGCGGTTGCTATGTGCCGATGATTTCAGGACGTGGGCTTGGCCATACGGGTGGCACGCTGGATAAGCTGGATTCGATTCCGGGTTACACAACGCAGCCTGATCTGACACTCTTCCGCAAAGTGGTGCGCGAGGCAGGCTGTGCCATCATTGGTCAGACAGCTGATCTGGCCCCTGCCGATAAGCGGCTCTATGGCATTCGAGATGTGACAGCCACGGTTGAATCTGTGCCGCTGATCACAGCTTCGATCTTGTCGAAAAAACTTGCTGCTGGATTGCAGCATCTCGTGATGGATGTGAAGACTGGGTCAGGTGCGTTCATGGCCAAGCATGAAGACGCCGTGACGCTGGCCAAGAGCTTGGTGAGTGTGGCCAATGGGGCTGGCCTCAAAACGACCGCACTGATCACCGATATGGATGAGCCGCTGGCTTCTGCTGCGGGCAATGGGCTCGAAGTTTTGCATGCTGTTGAGTTTCTCAAAGGCCGATTAATCAACAAACGTGTTGAAGCGGTCACTTTGGCTTTGGGTGCTGAGCTCTTGTTGAGTGCTGGAATTGCCCCCACGCTTGAAGATGGAACACAGAAACTTGCCGCTACGATCACCTCAGGTCTTGCCGCAGAGCATTTCGCAAAGATGACGGCGTTGCTCGGTGGCCCCAAAGATTTCATGGAACGACCCGATCATTATATGAAATCAGTCGCAATCATCCGCCCGGTTTATGCAGACAATGCGGGCGCAGTTTGTAAAATCGAAACCCGTCAACTCGGGCTTGCTGTGATCGAACTTGGCGGGGGTCGATTGCGCGCCGATGACAAAATTGATCATGCGGTGGGGTTGCGCAATTTACTCGGTAAAAACTTCCGCGCCGACATGAATATACCGCTGTGCATGATCCATGCGCAGGACGAGGCGAGCTTTGAGCGCGCCGCAAAGATCGTGCGTGCGGCTTATTCCATCGGTGATGTGGTTAAAGAAACGCCGCCGGTGATTGAGCGCATCACAGCATGAGCAGGGCATTTCTTTTTGTGATGGATTCAGTTGGCATTGGTGGTGCGCCCGATGCCGCAAAGTTTGGTGATGTAGGTTCCAACACGCTTGGCCACATCTCTGATCATATGAAACTTAATATTCCGAATCTCCTTTCATTGGGAATTGCCAGGGCGATGCAGGCCGCAAGCGGCTCTGCCCATGGCCTTGACGTAAATTCAGCTGTCAAAGGTGGCTGGGGTTTTGCGACTGAATTGTCCCAAGGTAAGGACACTATTACGGGGCATTGGGAAATGGGCGGCGTGCCTTTGCAATTTGCATGGGGCTATTTTCCGGAAACGATCCCAGCTTTCCCACAAAGTTTGATGGATGAAATTATTGCCCGCGCAAAACTGCCAGGCCTGCTCTGCATGGCCCATGCTTCGGGCACCCAAGTGATTGAAGATTTCGGCGAGGAACATTTAGCGACGGGCAAGCCTATCATCTACACCAGCGCTGATAGTGTGATTCAGATCGCCGCGCATGAAACTCATTTTGGTTTGCAGCGACTTTATGATGTTTGCAAAATTGCGCGTGAGCTGACTTACGCCATGAACATTGGCCGGGTGATTGCGCGACCGTTTTTAGGTGAAACCGCAAAGACGTTTGCGCGCACGGGCAACCGCAAAGATTATGCCATCACACCGCCGACACCGAGCTTACTTAAAGTGCTAACCGATGCTGGACGCGATGTGGTTTCGGTCGGCAAGATCGGCGATATTTATGCCCATGTGGGAACAGGGCGCGAGCTGAAGGTTTCCGGCAACCCTACGCTGATGCAGACCACATTGGACGCCATGGACAGTGTGAAAGACGGTGGGTTCCTGATGACCAACTTTGTTGACTTCGACACCAATTATGGCCACCGCCGCGATCCCATTGGATATGGCAAAGAGCTTGAATGGTTTGACGGGCAGCTACCAAAGGTGTTTGCCAAACTTCGCGATGATGATCTTCTGATTATCACCGCCGATCACGGTAATGATCCCACTTGGGCAGGCACAGATCACACGCGCGAATGCATTCCGATTTTGTGTAATCAGAAGGCTGAGATTGGCAAGCGTGGGAGTTTTTCTGATATTGGGCAGAGCATTGCAAAATGGCTCGGTGCGCCTGAATTGGTGGCAGGAAAGTCGTTTTTCTGAGCTCACTCAACGCGTTTCAAAATCGCCTGCAACACATCCTTCACGCCAATGGCACCTGCAAAAGTGCTGTCGTCATTAAACAGCGCCACGGGTGCGGTTTCAGATTTATGCATGGCCAGCATCACGGTTTTAAGTGGCGTGCCCGGCGTGGCCCAGAAGACTAGCTTTGATTTCGCGTCGATCACTTTTTCAGCCTCAGTACAGGGAACCCAAGAGGCTTTTTCGCCATCGCGCTCAACGATTGTCACCTTACTTGCTTTATCTAATTTGAACCGTGTGGTCTTGCGACGATCGAGCCAGATCCAGCCGCCTGTGTCTTTGGCCAGTTCATGCACGCCGCGCATCACATTCCAAGCGGTGAGAACCGAGAGCGGATTTACGTTAGCGATGAATTCACTGACATAAGCATTGGCCGGGCGCAGCACGATGTCTTCAGGACGACCCGATTGCACAATGCGTCCACCTTCCATGATGGTGATGGTGTTACCAATTTTGAGCGCTTCTTCGAGATCGTGGCTCACGAATATGATCGTCTTCTTCAATTTCTTTTGCAGCTGCAGAAGTTCATCTTGCAGTTTGGTGCGGATCAACGGATCGAGCGCGGAGAAAGGTTCATCCATCAGCAGAATTGGCGCTTCGGTCGCAAAGGCTCTCGCCAGCCCCACACGCTGTTGCATGCCGCCCGAAAGTTCATGGGCATATTTGCCGGCCCATTGATCAAGACCGACAAGCTTTAACTGCGCATCCACTTTGGTTTTGCGCGTTGCTTCATCCATGCCCGCCAATTCCAAACCAAACCCCACATTCTGGGCCACAGTACGCCACGGAAATAGTGCAAATTGTTGGAACACCATTGCCACTTGAGCTTGGCGGATGTGGCGCAAAGTGGCCTCGTCACACGTGACCACGTCGACCATTTTATCGCCATCACGCACCAATACATTTCCGCGTGTTACTTTGTTGAGGCCATTGACTGCGCGGAGCAAAGTAGATTTGCCCGAACCTGATAGCCCCATCAGAACGCTGATCTCGCCCTCTTTCACAATGAGATTGGCACCAGCGCAACCCAACACCACGCCAGTCTTATCGAGAATGGTGGAACGGCTTTCACCCTTATCCAGCATGGCCTGAGCAGTGCCTGTGTCCTTGCCAAAAAGAATATCAACATTTTTGAATTCAACAACAGCGATCATGATTTCGCTCCTGTTGTCACCTTGCACATGCGGTCGAGGATGATGGCCAACACGACGATTGCAAGGCCTGCTTCAATGCCGAGTGGAATGTTCAGTGAATTGAGCGCGCGCACCACTGGTGAGCCCAAGCCATTGGCCCCGATTAAAGCGGCAATCACCACCATCGACAACGAAAGCATAATGCATTGTGTCAGCCCCGCCATGATGGTGGGCAGCGCGGAAGGTAGTTCTACTTTCCATAATAATTGCCGCTTGGTTGCTCCAAAGGCCTCGCCTGCCTCAATCAATGGACGTGGCACGGATGTTATCCCGAGATGGGTTAGACGAATAGGTGCTGGAGCAGCAAAGACGATTGTAACGATCAACCCTGGTGCCACGCCTAAGCCAAACATGATGATGACGGGGATCAAATAAACGAAGGTTGGCAGGGTTTGCATAAGATCAAGCACGGGGAGCAAGAACCGGTAAACCCGAGGGTTATGCGCGGCCCAAATGCCAACAGGCACACCAATGGCCATCGAAGCGCCAGCGGCAGAAACCACCAGCACAACCGTGTCGATCATGCCCTTCCACAGACCTTGATTGAGAATGAACAGCAAGCCGAGCGCTACGCCCAGTGCCAGCTTCCATGATTTCTGCAGATACCAAGCAAGAGCGGCAATAGCGATGATGACAACAAGCGGTGGAAACCAGAGCAGGACAGCCGACAGAGTTTCAAGAAACCAAGTGAGGCCCGACGATATGGCATTGAAAAACGATTTGAAGTTCGTTGTTAGAAAGCCAAAAAACGCTTTTCCCCAAGGGCCAACTGGAATTTTATTGTCGGTAATATAATGAACCAGCGTTTCCATTTTTGCCTATCCCCTTCCCCAATAAAAAGCGGGCCAGCAGAGTATGTGCTGGCCCGCCCTCATTTGTCAAAAGCTTAGAGACCTAAACCCTTTTTAACAGCATCAAGCGCTGGGCCTGAGCCATCGAATGTGGTCACGTCTTTGAGCCAGCCTTCAAGGGCTGCTGGGTTAGCCTTAATCCAGGCAATTGAAGCTGCTTTTGGATCAGCGCCTTTGTTCATGATGTCGCCCATAATGCTGTTTTCCATATCCATGGTGAACTTATAGTTGGTCAGCATTTTACCCAAATTCGGGCATTCATTCAGGAAGCCTTGGCGCACTGTTGTATAAACTGTAGCACCACCAAAGTTTGGTCCAAACAAAGCATCGCCACCGGTCAAATATTGAATCTTGAAGTTGGCGTTCATCGGGTGTGGGGCCCAGCCCAAGAATACGATGTCTTTCTTTTCGCCAGTCAGCTTGGCCACTTGGGCGAGCATGCCTGCTTCAGAGCTTTCCACCAATTCCCAGCCTGCAAGATTAAATTTTGTATCTTTGAGCATTTCCAGAATGTGGCGGTTGCCGTCATTGCCCGACTCAATGCCATAGATCTTGCCGCCCAATTTGTCTTTGAATTTGGTGATATCAGCAAAATCATGCAGGCCAGCATCATAGAGTTCTTGGTTCACAGCAAGCGTATATTTTGCACCTTCAAGATTGGCACCTACTTGTTCAACCGACTTGTCGTCGAGATAAGCGCGAATGTCGGCTTCCATTGAAGGCATCCAGTTGCCGGTGAAAAGGTCAATGTCTTTGCTTTTCATAGAAGCGAAAGTAACAGGCACAGCAAGCTGCTTAATGTCGCCCTTATAGCCCATCTGCTCTACGATAGCGGCGGTCATTGCCGTGGTGGCGGTAATATCGGTCCAGCCAACATCTGACATGCGCAGCGTTTTGCAAGATTGAGCATCGCCAGCAGAAGCAGCGATCGACATCGAAAGCAAGCTTGCGCCAAAGGCAAAGCCTGCGATTATTTTTTTCATCGAAGTGGTCATGTGTTTTCTCCCTACGTGACTGGCTAGCAGTAAACTGGTTTGCAATGATTGCGTCAACTTAATGAATGCGAGTAAACGATCAAATTTCGGCGATTTAATGCTGGTAAACGACACCATTGTTCCTGTATTGATGTTGCAAATCAAAAGCAGAGGCGAAAACCATGAAACCAGTGAAATGGGGCATTATCTCCACCGCCAATATTGGCATGGAAAAAGTAACCCCTGGCATGATGAAATCATCAGAGCTTGAAGTGGTGGCAATTGCTTCGCGCAGTCTGAAACATGCCAAAGCCGCTGCCGCTGAGCTCGGCATTGCCAAAGCTTACGGATCTTACGAAGAGATGCTGGCTGATCCTGAAATTGAAGCGGTTTACAATCCGTTGCCCAACCATTTGCATGTGCCCTTAACTTTGCTGGCTGCAAAACATGGCAAGCATGTTCTGTGCGAAAAGCCGATTGCAATTACGGCCAAGGAAGCAACCCAGCTCCGCAAAGCTGAAAAGAAAGTGCTGATCGCAGAAGCCTTCATGGTGCGCCATAATCCGCAATGGATCGATGCGCGCGCCCGCGTGAAGGCTGGTGAAATTGGCGACGTTAAAGTTATCCAATGCCTGTTCAGCTATATGAACCGCGATCCAAAAAATGTGCGCAACATGGCTGATATTGGTGGCGGCGGCATGCTCGATATTGGCTGCTATCCGATCACTGTTGCCCGCTATATTTTTGGGGCGGAGCCATTGCGCGTGACTTCGACGATTGACCGCGATCCAAAATTCAAGACCGACCGCATTGCCGGCGGCCTGGCTGATTTTGGCAAGGGGCGACATTTGTCATTCTCGATTTCAACGCAGCTCGCACCTTATCAACGTGTGCATATTCTAGGCACCAAGGGCCGCATTGAAATTGAAATTCCGTTCAACGCACCGCCTGATGCTCCGAATAAAGTATTTATCCAAGGCATGGAAATGAATGAAGGCCAGTGGCTGGCTTATCCGATTGCCGATCAATACCAACTGCAAGCCGAAGCCTTCAGCCGCTCAATTCGCGCCAAAAAGAAATCCGCTTGGGGTGTTGAGGACGCCATTTGCAACATGAAAATCATTGATGCGATGTTCAAAGCTGAGAAGAGCAAGAAGTGGGAGAAGGTTTAAAGTCCTCTACCGCTTTTTCGTCCTCTACCGCAAAGCGGGAGAGGAAAGGGGCCCGTTCGGCAAAGCGCAGCGAAGACGGATGGGATAGGTGAGGGGAAGTCTGAGTCTGTGGTTCCTCATCTATCCCATCTCACTTGGTTCGACGGGCCCCTGTCTTCCCCCGCAAGCGGCGGACGACATTCAAGTCCGATTATAAGCATCCTCGTAGCGGATGATATCATCCTCGCCTAAATAGTCGCCAAACTGCACTTCGATAATTTCCACATCGCCTTTGTGCAGATTTTCCAGGCGGTGTTTGGCACCCAGCGGAATATCAACTGATTGCCCACGTGTCATGGTTATCACTTGCTCACCCACGGTCACCGTGGCCGTGCCTGAAACCACTGTCCAATGCTCGCTGCGGTGTTTGTGGCTTTGCAATGAAAGCCTGCCGCCCTCTATGGCGACAAGCCGTTTTACCTTAAATCCCGGCTTTTCATCCAGAACATGAAATGAGCCCCAAGGGCGATTTTCGCTATACATCGTTTTATTCTCGTTTTTGGCTACCCAAATATGCTGTAATTTGGGCAATTGACGTTTCTTATCTGCCACCCTATAAGCCCGCAATCACAAAAGGTGTAGAGCCTTCTTAACATGCTGTTCAGACAGCTGGGATAGAGGTTTTCGCCATATAAGTTTATTTTATCAGGAAATATTATGGCCAATAC
>JAYWEV010000059.1:0-17466 GCA_043779145.1 Aestuariivirga sp.
CTGGCTGTGGGTCTGGCCGCCGAATATACCGCCGCCATAAGGTGCTCGCACTGTAATTGGCGCGTTGAATTCGCCGGCGGAACGATAGCGCAGACGTGCGGCTTCGGAGACAAGTTGATCGAAGGCCGGATAAATATAATCTGCAAACTGGCATTCAACGACTGGCCGCAGACCATAAGCGCCCATGCCGATCGCCACCGCAATCTGTCCGCTTTCGGCAATCGGCGCGTCGAACACGCGCTGCTCGCCATAGCGTTGCTGCAAGCCATCAGTCACGCGAAACACGCCACCAAAGAATCCAACATCTTCACCGAACACCAACACGTTAGGATCGCGCGACAGCATCACGTCCATTGCTGAATTCAGCGCCTGAATCATGGTCATAGCCGTCATGGTTTGCGGCCCTTCAGGAGTGCAAGTTCCTGCTGTTGCTCACGCAGGTTCCAGGGCATGTCCTTGTAGACATCCTCAAACATGGTGGCGGGGTCGTGATATGGGCCACCACCATGAACGCCAAGCTGCTGGGCCTTCTTGTTGGCGCTATCAACTTGGCCTTCAAGTTCCGCAATAAGTGCGTCATGACGCGCCTCGTCCCACGCGCCGATGTACATGAGGTGGGTTTTTAGCCGCAGGATGGGATCACCGAGTGGCCAATGCTGGTATTCGTCACCGGGGCGATAGCGGCTCGGATCATCGCTGGTCGAATGAGGTGCCACGCGGTAAGTGAAGTGTTCAATGAGTGTGGGCCCGTGATTGTTGCGGGCTCTTTCCGCGGCCCAGCGCGATACCGCATAGGCCGCTAGAAAATCATTGCCATCCACGCGGATGCCGGGAAAGCCAAAGCCCACGGCACGGGAGGCAAAGGTTGTTTCTTCACCACCTGCCACACTCTGACTTGATGAAATTGCCCACTGATTGTTGACGAGATTGAGAATGACTGGCGCGTGATAAACGGCGGCGAACGTCAACGCCTGATGGAAGTCACCCTCTGCCGAAGCACCCTCGCCAATCCAGGCGGAGGCGATCTTCGTATCGCGTTTATAGGCAGAAGCCATGGCCCAACCAACAGCCTGCGGAAATTGCGTGCCAAGATTGCCTGACAGCGAGAAAAAGCTCGCCTCACGTACCGAGTAGAGAACCGGCAACTGTCGTCCTTTCAGTCGGTCGAGTGAATTGGAATAGATCTGGCACATCATATCGAAAATCGGCCACTCGCGCGCAATCAGCAGTCCCTGTTGGCGATATGAGGCAAAACACATGTCATCGCGATTGATCGCCAGCGCCTGCGCCACTGACACAGCCTCTTCGCCCGTGCATTTCATGTAGAAAGGCGTCTTGCCCTGGCGCTGTGCCTTGAACATCCGGTCATCAAACAGGCGCGTCAGCAGCATGGCGCGCAAGCCTTTTCGCAACGTCTCGGCATCAAGCTTTGGGTCCCAGGCGCCAATCGCTTTTCCGTTATCGTCAATCACCCGCACCAAACCATAGGCAAGATCCTGGGTTGCCGATGCTTTGGCATCAGTGGCCGGACGATCAGCATCACCCGCTTTGGGCAAATTTAAATAGCCAAAATCCGGCACGTCGCCGGGCCTGAAATGTGATTCAGGAATATGCAGCCGAAGTGTTGAGTCTTTTTTCATTTGACCCTGTATTATTACCGACATTGCCCACTTTACTCCTGAATTGAGTAAAACTGCAATCGGAGTATGCTGGACTTTGACTCTGGTTAGGTCACGGAGAACAAACGATGTATGAAGGCGGATTGAATTTGGCATTGGGTGCTGATGGCGAAGCCCTCCGGCAAACTGTTCGTCGCTTTGGACGCGAACGCGTTGCACCACTTGCAGCTGAGATTGACCGAAGCAATCAGTTCCCCGCTCATCTATGGAAAGAAATGGGCGCGCTTGGTCTTCTCGGCATCACGGCTGACGAAAAATTTGGTGGCGCAGGAATGGATTACCTCAGCCACTGCATCGCCATGGAAGAATTGAGCAGGTGTTCGGCCTCGGTTGGCTTGTCCTATGGTGCCCACTCCAATCTTTGCGTCAATCAAATCAACCGCCATGGGACAGCCGAGCAGAAACGGCGGTTTCTGCCGAAGCTCATCTCGGGAGATCATGTTGGTGCCCTTGCCATGTCGGAATCCGAGGCTGGTTCTGACGTTGTCTCCATGCAGCTTCGCGCTGAGGTACGAAATGACGGTTATGTTCTCAATGGCCGCAAGATGTGGATTACCAACGGCCCAGATGCAAACACCTTGGTGGTTTATGGTAAAACTGATCCAGGCGCTGGCGCAAAAGGCATCACAGCTTTTATGGTTGAAAGCGATATGGCGGGATTTTCTCGCTCTCCCAAACTCGATAAGCTTGGCATGCGCGGCTCCAACACCTGCGAGCTCATCTTCACAGACTGCAAGATTCCGATTGCAAACCGTTTGGGTGCTGAAGGCGACGGTGTTCGCATTTTAATGTTGGGCCTCGACTGTGAGCGGGTGGTTCTGGCAGCTGGTCCGCTCGGTATTATGGCTGCATGCCTTGATGTGGTTGTTCCTTATCTTCATGCGCGCAAGCAGTTCGGCAAACCCATCGGCGAATTCCAACTCATGCAGGGGAAACTCGCCGACATGTATGTGACCCTGAGCGCGGCGCGCGCGTATGTTTATGCCGTGGCTAACGCCTGCGACCGCGGCGAAACCACGCGCAAAGATGCGGCAGGCTGCATTCTTTATGCAGCTGAGCGGGCAACGCACATGGCACTTGATGCAATTCAGATACTGGGGGGCAATGGCTACACCAATGACTATCCCGCGGGCCGCTTGCTGCGCGATGCCAAGCTTTATGAAATCGGTGCTGGCACTTCTGAAATCCGGCGCATGCTCATTGGCCGCGAGTTGTTTGACGAAACGCGCTGATTACTCTGGGCTTTGCCAGGTGCCGTCAAGCAACTTGATGATGGCCGAGAAATCCTTTGGCGCGCCACCGAGATTGACGAAATTCTGGTAGAGGTTTTTTGCCAAGGTTCCCATCGGCACACTGGCACCTGCGGCCTGAGCCGCTGCCATGGCGAGCTTCAAATCTTTCAACATGAGGCCAGCCATAAATCCGCCGTCGTAGTTGCGGTTTGAAGGAGCTGATGGCACCGGCCCCGGCACTGGACAATAACTCGTCATCGACCAGCACTGGCCTGAAGCTTTCGAACTTATATCGAAAAATACGTTGGGATCGAGACCCAGCTTCAGTGCCAGATTGAAGGCCTCGGCGGTGGCAATCATGGAGGCACCCAGCAACATGTTGTTGCAAATCTTTGCAGCCTGCCCTGCACCCGCCGGTCCGGCATGGATCACGGCTTTGCCCATCGCGCTCAGGATCGGTTGGGCCATGGCAAATCCCCCATTGGTGCCACCCACCATAAAGGTCAATGTGGCGGCAATCGCACCTGCCACACCACCAGACACCGGCGCATCCACCATTTCATGACCGTGCTCGATTGCAGAGTTGGCCATGACGCGAGCTGTAGCCACATCAATTGTCGAGCAATCAATCAGCACCGCTGAGTGCAATGCCGCAGCAAAGACCTCCTCCTCATAGACTTCTTGTACCTGACTTCCTGTTTGCAGCATCGTGATGACTGCATCAGCTCCCTTCACTGCTTCGGTGACTGAGGCCGCGCGGGTGGCACCGATTGCAGTGGCGCGTGACAATGCTGCTTCAGACATATCATAAGCACGTACCGCATGTCCTGCCGTGACAAGATTGGCGGCCATGCCGCGTCCCATATTGCCCAAACCGATGAAGCCAATCACTGCCATGGTAAACTCACTTTCCGGTAAACACCGGTTTCCGCTTTTCAATGAATGCCGCCATGCCTTCTTTGCGGTCCTCAAGAGCAAACAAACTCTGGAACAATCGCCGTTCAAACAAAATGCCCTGCGCCAGCCCCGTTTCCTGTGCCACATTCACCATTTCCTTGTTGGCAATCACTGCCAGAGGCGCCATTGCGGCAATTTTTTCTGCTGCAGCCATTGCTTCGGAGAGCAGTTTGTCTGCGGGCACGACCCGACTTACAAGTCCTGCCCGTTCGGCTTCAACCGCATCCATCATACGTGCCGTCAGCAGCATATCCATGGCTTTGGATTTTCCAACGAGACGTGTCAATCGCTGCGAACCACCCATACCAGGAGCAACGCCCAGAGTAATTTCCGGCTGGCCGAATTTTGCGTTATCCGCTGCAATCACAAAGTCGCACATCATCGCGAGTTCACACCCGCCGCCCAACGCGAGACCTGCAACCGCTGCGATGATGGGTTTGCGGATCCGCGCCACAGAATCGAACGCTGTAAAACCATCTCCAGCCATCATGTCCGCTGCCGTCTTGTTCACCATTTCCTTGATATCGGCTCCCGCTGCAAACACATCATCCGAACCGGTGATGATGGCGCAACGCAATTCGGGATTGGCGTCATAGTGACCGAGCGTGCCTAGCAATTCTTCGGTCATTTTGGCGTTTATGGCATTGCGTGCGGCTGGGCGGTTGAGCCTTATCAGGATGACAGCCCCACGAATTTCGACCAACAATGTTTCCATGTTCATTCCTTGTGCAGCGGGGCCCTTTGCAGTGGGGTCCATTCTTCAGTTTCCATCAGTGGCGCAAAAATCTCGTCGATGTCTTCGGCAGTGATATCTTCGAAATGCTGTGGCGACCAGCGTGGGTTGTTATCCTTGTCGATAATGAAGGCGCGGATTCCTTCTCGGATATCAGATCGCGCTAACATCCGCGCCACCAGCCTGAATTCCATCTTCATGTTATCGGCAAATTGCGAAAGTTTCCGGCTTTCGCACAACTGCCGCAAAGCCACCTTGCAAGATGTGGGCGATCTTTTCATGATTATCCGCAGTTGTTCGTCCGCGAAGTCTGACGTGTCAGATTTCAGCGCATCAATAATGTCTTCAATTCGGCCAGCAGAAAACAAGCGGTCAATGGTCCCGCGCAATAGGTTGATGTGAAGAGATTGCTTTGATGTTGGCGGCACCAAACTTGTTGCCAGACCTAACGCCAAGCAATCCGCGCCGTTCAATCTGGCGCCGGTCAATGCCATCCATTCGCCCATACGACCCGGCAACCGCGACAGAAACCAGCCTCCACCCACATCGGGGAAAAGGCCAATGCCAGTTTCCGGCATGGCGAATTGTGTAGACTCGGTTGCGACGCGCTGCCGACAAGGCAATGCGATCCCGGCACCACCACCCATCACCACGCCATCCATGATGCAGGTTACTGGTTTGCGCAGCGTGAAGAGCAGATGGTTCAACCGATATTCGGTGCGGAAGAATTCTAGGACATCCTGGCCACCTGCCAACAGGCCTTCATAGAGCTGACGGATATCACCACCGGCACAAAAGCCTCGCGCACCACTGTGATTGATGATGATTTCGTTTATCGCAGGATCAACTTCCCAAGCCAAGAGTGCGTCCGTCATGTCACGACTCATGGCGTAGGTCAGCGCATGCAAAGCCTGGGGCCGATTGAGCGTGATATGTCCCACGCCATTGTCTGCTTTGATGATAACGTCGCGTTCCTTCATGGTTTCAACAATTCACGGGCAATGATCACCCGCATGATTTCGTTGGTGCCTTCCAAAATCGAATGCACCCTCAAATCGCGGTAAATGCGTTCAATCGGAAAGTCCCTGAGATAGCCGTAGCCGCCATGCAGCTGCAGTGCTCGGTCGGCCACCTGCATGCAGGCATCGGTGACAAAGCGCTTGGCCATTGCTGAAAACCGCGTTGCGTCGGGTGTTTCTGCCGACACCTTTTCAGCCGCAACATAAAGCAAGGCGCGCGCTGCCTGCAGATTGGTTTCCATATCGGCCAGCGTGAACTGCGTCGCCTGAAAATCGGCAAGGGCTTTGCCGAATTGGCGGCGACTTTGCGTGTGTGCCAGCGTTTCGTCGAGGCAGCGCTGGGCCCCGCCGAGAGAACAAGCGGCAATATTGATGCGCCCGCCATCAAGGGCCTGCATGGCTATGTGAAAACCTTCTCCTTCGACTCCTAACAGGTTTTCGACGGGCACAGCAACTTGATCAAAATGAACCTGGGCAGTGGGTTGCGAATGCCAGCCCAGCTTGCGTTCCTGCGCTCCAAATGAAACGCCAGGCATATCTTTCTCAATGACCAGACATGAAATACCCTTTGGCCCATCGCCTCCCGTGCGCAGCATGACGAGGTAAATTTCGTTTTCTCCCGCACCGGAAATGAAAGCCTTGGAACCCGTGACGACATAGGAATTGCCGTTCCTGACAGCTCGCGTTTTCAATGCTGCTGCATCGGAGCCTGAATCAGGCTCGGTCAGGCAGTAGCTCGCAAGCCTTTCACAAGTTATGAGTGATGGCAGATATTTTTCCTTGAGCTTCGGGTTGCCGAATTTATCGATCATCCATGTTGACATATTGTGGATCGAAATGAAGGCGGATGTTGATGGACAGCCATAAGCCAGAGCTTCCATGATAAGTGCCGCTTCCAAACGGCCTAGGCCAGATCCTCCTGCCTCTTCCGAAACACAGATCGCACCAAAGCCAAGTGCAGCAGCGGCTTTGACAGTGCCGCGCGGGAAAATGCATTTTTCATCCCAGAGGCTGGCATGTGGTGTGATAGCATCGCTCGCAAAACGGCGGGCCGTTTCCTGAATTGCAAGCTGTTCTTCCGTGAGGTCGAATTGCATGAACAATGCCTCCATTTTCATTATCCTCCAATCAGGGCATTTTGGAAAGAGCCCTCGACGGCAGGTTGTCAATGGAATAATCTCAACATTGCATTTGCAGTTTCCAAATGTGGAGGCCAGCATGACAATTTTGGTTACACAAAGAGATCCCATCGTCATCACGTCAGCGAAACGCACGCCG
Organism: Aestuariivirga sp.; assembly: GCA_043779145.1. Lineage (GTDB taxonomy): Bacteria > Pseudomonadota > Alphaproteobacteria > Rhizobiales > Aestuariivirgaceae > Aestuariivirga. The sequence goes on from JAYWEV010000059.1 coordinate 6,899, forward strand.
ATCGGAAGTTTCCAAGGCGCGCTATTGGATCTAAAAGCATCTCGACTTGGTTCGATAGCGCTTGCAGCAGCAATGAGCGAAAGCGCGCTGCAGTCAGTTGATGAAGTTTTCATGGGTAATGTTTTGTCGGCGGGGCTCGGCCAAAATCCGGCGCGCCAAGCCGCCCTTGGTGCCGGGTTGGCTCATAATGTTCCCTGCTCCACTGTTTCAAAAGTCTGCGGCTCTGGCATGAAAGCGCTGATCCTTGGCTATGATAGCATTGTCGCAGGCAGCAACGCCCGTGTAGCGGTGGGCGGCATGGAATCAATGAGCAATGCGCCTTATCTGTTACCGAAAGCGCGTGGCGGTTTACGCTTGGGTCATGGTGAGGTGAAGGATCACATGTTCACAGACGGGCTGGAGGATGCCTATTCTGGCCGGCTCATGGGAACTTACGCGGAGGATACGGCAGAAGCATATCAGTTCACGCGCGCCGAACAGGATGCCTATGCCATCTCGTCACTTAACCGCGCCCGAACCGCACAGGACTCTGACGCATTCAGCAAGGAGCTGGTTCTCGTTGATGAAGCGGCGGGTCGAAGCCGTGCCACGCTCGACCATGACGAGCAGCCTGATAAGGCCGATCTCGCACGTATTCCAAAGTTGCGTCCGGCTTTCCGCGACGATGGCACTGTGACGGCGGCGAACTCATCTTCCATTTCCGATGGTGCCGCAGCTCTGGTTCTCATGCGCGCCTCGGAGGCTGAAAAACTTGGTGTGGCCCCACTTGCCATGATTGTAGGGCACGCCGGTCACGCGCGCGCGCCTGGGCAATTTACCACTGCTCCCATCGGTGCAATTGAAACGCTTCTGGAGAATCTGGATTGGAAATCGTCAGACGTTGATCTCTTTGAAATCAACGAAGCTTTCGCTGTCGTTGTCATGGCAGCGATGCGCGACTTGGGTCTGCCGGGAGACATCGTCAACGTCAATGGCGGGGCCTGCGCGCTCGGTCACCCCATTGGCGCCTCGGGTGCACGCATTGTGGTGACGCTGCTCCGCGCCATGATTGCGCGTGATGCTCGCAAAGGCGTGGCCGCGCTTTGCATCGGCGGTGGTGAGGCAACCGCCGTGGGCCTTGAGTTGATGCACTGAACTTAAATCTCGGCGAGCAGACGTATTGCTTGCGTGAGGTGGGGAGCATCCACCATCTTTCCGTCCAAACTCAAAACACCGGCCCCTGGGTTCTTGTCGAATAGTTCAACCACGCGCTTGGCCCATGCGATCTCGACTTCGCTTGGAGCAAAAGCCGCGTTAATGGTTGCAATCTGCGCCGGGTGAATAGCCATCATTCCGCTGAAGCCATCACGCCGCCCCCGCTTGGCATAGGCCATGAGCCCATCCCCGTCGCGAAAGGCGGGATAGACCGTTTCGATGGCGGGAACACCAGCAGCATGAGCCCCAAATAAAAGCAGGCTGCGCGCGACTTCGTAGGGGGCAGTGTAGCGGCCGTCCTCTTCGCGCGATGTTGAAGCTCCGATTGCGGCAGGCAGATCCTCCGCACCCCAAGTCAGGCCGCAGAGACGGGGCGTTTTATTGGCATAGCTACCAAGACCGAATATCGCTGCCGGCGTTTCTGTGGCAATCGGTAAGACAACGGCCTGCGTGTCACCCAATGCGTTCAGCCGCTGATCAAGATCAATCAGGGAGTGGCCACCTTCCGCCTTGGGTAACACGATGCCATCTGGTCGGCATGGGATTACGGTCACGAGATCATCATCGACGAGCTTGCTACTAAAAGGATTGATGCGAACAAACACAAGGACGCTACGAGGCCCACGAGAGAGAAATTTTGCGGCGGATTCACGCGCTTTATGTTTGTGTAATGGCGCAACAGAATCCTCAAGGTCAATGACAAGCGCGTCTGCGCCGGCACCAAGTGCTTTGTCCATACGGTCAGGCCGGTCACCAGGCACAAACAAAAGCGAGCGTAACCTCACGTCCCTGCCCTCTTCAACAAAGCCATTCGCAAGCACTGGCAAACAATTTCATCACGCTGGTTGAGAGCGCGGTGCTTAAAGGTGACAATGCCTGCATGTGGTCGCGACTTTGATGCCCTGAGTTCAGTGACTTCGGTATCTCCTCGCAAGGTATCCCCAATAAATACGGGTTTCGGCATCACCACCTTGTCATAGCCGAGATTTGCAATGAGTGTGCCATGCGTTGTGTCGCCCACTGATAGCCCGATCATCAAGGCAAAAGTGAACGTGCCATTGACGACAATACGGCCAAATTCAGAAGCACTCGCATATTCTGCATCGAGATGCAGAGGTTGGGGATTGTGGGTCAGCGTTGTGATCAGGAGATTGTCTGTTTCAGTCACTGTACGGCGAATATCATGGGCTATGCGGTCGCCCACTTGCCATAGGTCAAAAAACCGACCTGCCATCAACGATCTCCTTTTTCAACGCGCGCAAGCAATGCGCCTTCTGATATTTGTGCATCAGCGACGGCTTTCAATTCTGATACCACACCATCAAAGGGAGCAACAATTCCCTGCTCCATTTTCATCGCCTCAATCACCATCAGCCGCTGCCCTTTCTTAACGCTATCGCCCTGTGCAACATCAACTGCGATGATGCGACCCGACATCGGCGAATGCAGCATGCCGTCAGAAATCACAGTTCCGCGACCGACACGGTCTGCACGCGGTGGCCCGAAAGACCAAGCCTCGCCGTCTACAAACAGCAGTCTCTCGCCGTCTGACATGATGACAGTGGTTCCGACTGTTTTTACTGTCAGGTCAATGGCAACAGTGTAAGTCACGCCACCAATTTGAACGGCAACATCATAGTATGACGCAGCAGCGATGCGAAAGCCCGGTAATGCCGTCCAAGGATCGTCCGTTTGATCCGGGACCAAAGCACTGGCCGCTGTTTGTTGCACCGCTAATTCAGGCTCAACACTCGGCATCAATTGCGCCCCACGGCTGTCAATGAACCCAGTGTCAATCTCGCCAGCTATAAAATCAGCGTTGTTGGCGGCACGTGCCATGAAACCTGCATTGGTTTTGACAGGCCAAACCTCGATCTGGCCGCAAGCCCTGGCCAGCTTCGCTGCTGCCGCGTTTCGGCTATCGGCATGGACAATGAGTTTGGCGATCAGAGGATCATAGTGTGATGTGATTTCGTCGCCCTCTTCAACGCCGCTATCAACACGGATATCAGTCGGAAACCGCAGGCGATCTAGCTTGCCAATTGAAGGCAAGAATCCGGTTGCTGGATTTTCGGCATAGAGTCTCGCCTCCATTGCCCAACCGGAGATGGCGAGTTCATGCTGGCGCTTCGGCAAGGGTTCGCCGGAAGCAACCCGCAACTGCCATTCTACCAGGTCCACCCCAGTGATCGCTTCGGTCACCGGATGTTCAACTTGTAAACGGGTGTTCATCTCCATGAACCAGATGCGGTCTGCCCGCAGTCCGTCCGCTGCATCGGCAATAAACTCGACGGTGCCCGCCCCGACATAGTTCACGGCTTTAGCCGCTTTCACAGCTGCAGCGCAAAGCGCCTCTCGCGTCGCCTTATTCATGCCCGGCGCTGGCGCCTCTTCAATCACTTTCTGGTGGCGGCGTTGCAAAGAACAATCGCGCTCGAAGAGATGAACCACGTTTCCTTGGCTATCGCCGAAGATTTGCACTTCGACATGACGGGAGTCCGTGATATATTTTTCGAGGAGCACACGATCATCGCCAAAGGCTGCTGCAGCTTCGCGGCGGCATGACACAAGGGCTTCAACAAAGGCATTTGCCTCGCCCACTTTACGCATGCCCTTGCCGCCGCCGCCGGCAACAGCCTTGATCAACACCGGATAACCAATTTTGTCGGCCTCTTTCTGCAAGCGCTCGGTTGCCTGATCATTCCCCATATAGCCGGGTGTTGTGGCAACACCTGCTTTCTGCATCAACCGCTTTGCTTCATCCTTCAGTCCCATAGCACGGATGGCGGCAGGTGGTGCGCCGACCCAGACAAGCCCTGCGGCTTGAACGGCCTCGGCGAATTCCGCATTCTCCGACAGAAAGCCATAACCGGGATGGATCGCTGCGGCACTTGTTATCCGTGCCGCTTCCAATATTTTGGCACTGTTGAGATAGCTTTCGCGCGCTAATGCCGGGCCAATAGCAATCGCTACATCGGCCTCGCGCACAAATGGCATTTCAGTATCCACATCCGAATGAACAGCGATCGTTCGAATGCCGAGGGTGCGCGCCGTGCGGATGACGCGGCGGGCGATCTCCCCCCGATTGGCGATGAGGAGGCTTTCGATCATGACCTACATCCGAAACAAGCCGGAGCGCGCACGCTCGGGAATTGGCGCATTCAGCGTGGCTGAGAAGGCTAGGCCCAACACATCGCGGGTTTGCACAGGATCGATAATGCCATCGTCCCATAACCGTGCGGTGGCATAATAGGGATCTCCTTCGGTTTCATAACTGGCCCTGATTGTTTTCTTGAACGCTTCCTCTTCTTCCGTGGATAATTGAAGCCCCTTTGCCTCAGCCGCGTCGCGGCGCACCGTTGACAGCACGGCGGCTGCCTGTTCGCCCCCCATGACGCTGATCCGGCTGTTTGGCCAGGTGAACAGAAAGCGTGGGCTGTAAGCGCGCCCGCACATACCATAATTACCAGCGCCAAAACTGCCGCCAATCAACACCGTAATCTTTGGCACGCTTGCGGTTGCCACCGCTGTCACCAGTTTGGCACCGTCTTTGGCGATGCCGCCCGCTTCATATTTGCCGCCAACCATAAAGCCCGAAATATTTTGCAAAAACAGAAGCGGTACACGGCGCTGGCAGGCGAGCTCGATAAAGTGTGCGCCTTTCAATGCGCTCTCAGAAAACAACACGCCATTGTTAGCCAAGATGGCAACCGGAATTCCCCAGATGCGCGCAAAGCCACACACCAGCGTCATACCATAAAGCGGCTTGAATTCATGCATTTCAGAGCCATCAACAATGCGGCCAATCACTTCGCGCACGTCATAAGGCGTGCGAACGTCTTGGGGAATGAGGCCATAAAGTTCTTGCGGATCAAGTTTCGGCTGACGCGGGGACTTGATTTCGATATCAACCTTCTTCTTCCGGTTGAGACTTGCCATGATCTCGCGGACAATCAACAGCGCGTGCTCTTCATTCTCGGCCACATGATCAACCACGCCTGAACGACGGGCATGGGTCTCGGCACCGCCAAGTTCCTCCGCTGTGATCACTTCGCCAGTGGCGGCTTTCACAAGCGGTGGACCAGCAAGAAAGATTGTACCTTGGCCACGCACGATCACAGTCTCGTCTGACATGGCTGGCACATATGCACCACCTGCCGTGCAACTTCCCATTACACACGCAATTTGCGGAATGCTCTCGGCAGACATGCTTGCCTGATTGAAAAAGATACGGCCAAAATGCTCACGATCAGCAAATATATCGGCTTGGTGCGGTAGGTTGGCTCCACCACTGTCAACGAGATAGATGCAGGGCAAGCGGTTCTGCATTGCAATTTCTTGGGCGCGCAAATGCTTCTTTACAGTTATCGGGAAATAGGCCCCGCCTTTGACAGTCGCGTCATTGGCAACGATCATCACTTCAAGGCCTTCGGCCCTGCCTATTCCTGCAATAATGCCTGCCGCTGGAGCTTCATCCTGATACATGCCATTTGCGGCCAGCGCGCCTATCTCCAGAAACGGTGAACCAGGATCAAGCAGCCGCGTGACGCGGTCACGCGGCAAGAATTTTCCGCGCGCAACATGGCGCTGACGAGAACTTTCTGGGCCGCCATTCCCAACCAAGACAACTTTCTGACGCAGGTCTTCAATAAGTGCCGTGTTATGCGCAGCGTTGCTTTGGAACACTGCATTCTCAGGGTTTATGAGTGTAGAAATCGTGGTCATGTGCTGAATGCAGCCTTTTTTAAAATGAGGAAATGGCGCACCTAATGACTCATGTTATGCGGCTTTGTAGCAGTGACGCAAGTGTGTAGATTTGCACGCGTGCGGCAGAATAAATGCAGCCAAACATCGATTGGAGCAGTTACCTTATTCTACTGTCATTCTGGGCAGAACACAAAGACAAGGCCTTGTTGCGGAACGACGCTCCGACCCCAAACTGCTTTCGGTGTTTGATCCCGGCATTTGATGGATCGGATTTACTCTGAATCTTTCTGGCTCAATTGTCCAGACTTTGCAGATGTATTCGTAAGGTGTCAGGCCCTTTAGGGTCTTGAGGCGTTTGCCGAAGTTGTAAGCAGCTATGAAGTCGTCGAGATGGGTTTTGAGTTGCCAGTGGCTGTCGTAGTGATAGCGCTTAACAGTAGCGTCTTTGATCGTTCGGTTCATGTGCTCCACCTGCCCATTGGTCCAAGGATGTTTGATCTTGGTTGAACCGCACCGGATTTGCTGAAGACCAAAGAGTTCGTGTTAAGCTGCCATTTTGGTATTGTCCATCATGGCGTGATAGTTTTCTTCAGCTTCCGCTGGCGGGATGTTGCCGATTGGCTCAAGCAAGCGACGATGGTTAAGCCAGTCAACCCATTTGAGGGTTTCCATTTCGACCTCCTCCATACTTTTCCACGAGCTGCGCCTGCGAATGACTTCGGTCTTGTAAAGGCCGTTGATTGTTTCAGCCAAAGCATTGTCATACGCATCGCCCACACTTCCGACCGAAGGCTCGATGCCCGCCGCGGCCAGCCGTTCAGTGTATCTTATGGACACATATTGCGACCCACGATCCGAATGATGGGTCAGCTTACCGTTTCGATCAGGGCGGCGTGCATAAAGTGCCTATTCAAGCGCATCCAGAACGAAGTCAGTCTTTGCAGACCGTGATACTTTCCAGCCAACAATGCGGTTGGCAAAGGTGTCTATAATGAATGCAACATAGGTAAATCCTTGCCACGTTGACACATATGTAAAGTCGCTGACCCAAAGGATGTCTGGCGCAGGGGCTCGGAACTGGCGGTTCACCTTATCATGCGGGCACGGCATAGAGGTGTCGGAGATCGTTGTTTTTACACTCTTTCCCCGAACAATGCCCCGCAATCCCATGCCTGCCATGAGGCGAGCAACCGTCCAGCGGGCCACATCAACGCCTTCACGGCGCAACTGCCGCCAGGTTTTTCTGACACCATTTACCTTCCAGTTATCATCCCAAACCTTCTGTATTTTTGGCTTTAGTTCAATATCCCGTTGCCCGGCAGGCGAATGCCTTCATTCGCCGAGAGGGGGAGCAAAATAAGCGCTGGCTTTGCGCAGAATTTCATTGGCTTGACGCAGCTGTCGCACCTCACGTTCAAGCTCTTTGATCCGCTCGCGCTCACTGCTGGTTGTGCCATCGCGCGCTCCATTGTCGAGCTCAGCCTGCCGAACCCAGCCCCGCAATGTCTCGGCGATACAACCAATCTTTGGGGCAATGGCCACAATCGCAGCCGCTTGCGTTTCATCAGAGCTTTGATGCTCCAGCGCCATGCGAACGGCCCGCGCCCGCACTTCTGGTGAATAACGATTTGATGTTTTACTTTTTCCATAGCCTTCTTCCTTAGTCAGGTCGAAGGTCTCCAGCAAACCCGGTGCGGTTCAGTTTCCAATTGGGAACCCATGTTACTTCCGGACGTGCGCTCATTTGTGTGAGTTAACATGTGCACCTGATTGACTACACTCTCAATTGGAAAATCGAGGAAAGCCAGGGGTGTTCCGGGCATTGTCTGCACGTTGAATTTTGGACGGCATGCCCTCTGTTGACCTGCCGTATGTGTTGTTTGCAGCCTCGTCCAATGATGGATGGGAACGACAATTCAATTAGATCGAAATGTTAGAAGGCAGCGTCTGAGTTACATGTGTAGTAAGAAACAGAGTTTTGCTTCAAACCTAAAAGTATAGCCAACAGTAAGCGGAAATCGTTCAAGCGGTTCTGCCTCAATTCACGATCATGTGCAGTTAAGGCAGCTGCTGATGCATTTGGTCTGTGGACTTGAATTACTTGTGGGCGCAGGCCATGAGTTGTGCATCTGATGAATGATCGATGGTTTCTACACTCAGTTTGACTTTCATCAGCTTGTACCTGTGTTTTTTTAATGTACAACTTTGACTGGGTTTTCGAGTTTGCGCGGTCTGTGATGAGAAAAGCTCCAGCGCTGGCAATGAATTGCGCTGCGGCGTTTAGGAATTCTGCAACGAGGGCCTCGTGGACGCAGCCGATGTTGTTTGACTTGTGATGGATGTGGCGGGTGGAACAGTTGAGGTTTAACTTGAGGGCCACAACATCCTCACGACCGAGGTGGAACTCACTCACTTCACAGTGGTCAATCCACATCGCAGCATTGAAAATGCTGGTGGCTCATAAAAAGTGTTCTCTTGCATTAACTGAAACACATAAAACAGCGCAAAACTCGGCTGGGTTCATATCGCTTTAAGCAAGCCTAGGTATGGGTTCCCTTATTTTTTGGAACCCAAAGGCAGCCAACGCGTTAATTGGTAGAGGATAATTATTTCCCGTACTTTGAGGGTACCACGATGACAAAACTGTTCCTTAGCGCAGCGCTGGCTACACTTTTTCTGTCCGCACCAGCCGCTGCAGCAATGCACATGATATGCGATGACGCTTCCATGATGAAGATGCAGGCGGAAATGGATGCTATGAGCGATCCGGCAATGACAGCAAACAAGGCTATGGCCATGAAGCAAATGGAGATGGCCAAAACCGCGATGAAGGGCAAAAAGATGGACGATTGCTCCATGCATATGGGCATGGCCAGCATGAGCATGACGATGAAGTGTGACGATACGTCGATGATGAAGATGCAGGCGGAAATGGATGCTATGGCCGATCCAACTCTGAAGGCCAATATGACCATGGCGATGAAACACATGGGAATGGCGAAGTCCTTCATGAAGGACGGCAAGCCCGATGAATGCATGATGCATATGGGCGAAGCAATCGATGCCATAAACAAGAAAATGTAATCGTTTAGTAAATTTTCAGAAAAAGAGGGGACGGAGAAATCTGCCCCTTAATGCTAATTGTAAAAGCCCTTGGCCAAAGGCGAAATCGATTGAAAATTCCGCAAGTAGCGTCCTGCTCCCTGAGCTTTAAGTCTGGCCCTGCGCCAAGTTTTGCAGAATTTTTCTATAAGGAGGTGGGATAAACCGTGCATGACCAAATTAATGACATTAAAGATTTTCATTTTGATGCCACTCAGAGAGGAGCGTGGTTCATACATTTCCACAACGTCTATAACATGGCGGATGGCATGATGACGGAAGAGCGCATCAGTTGAAGACCGAGCGGCACTGGCTGGATGGGCTGAGGATTTATCTCGGATTTACGATTGCTTTGCATTTGGTCTGGGAAGTAGCGCAACTGCCGCTCTACACAATATGGAGTACAGGATCGCCGCAGGAGATCGCTTTCACCGTGTTGCATTGTACCGCTGGTGATCTCATGATTGTTTCGCTGACGCTGGGGTTGGCGCTCGTCTGTTTCGGCGGCCCCGCATGGCCACACGAGCGGTTTCTTCCAGTAATGTTAGCCACTCTCGCCATCGGCATCGGCTATACCGTTTACAGCGAATGGCAGAACACCGTCGTCCGCAAGGCTTGGGCGTATTCGGAGTTCATGCCGACGCTTCCGCCGTTTGGCACGGGGTTGTCGCCGTTGCTGCAATGGATCGTTGTGCCAATGTTCGGCTTTGCAGCGATTTGGCTCCGGCGCAGGCGCTTGGACAATTGATTGAACTATGCCGAACGGCTTTAACGGTCTTGAACCAGTGCGCGTCTTTTAGGCAGTTTTCGCTTTGACATTCAGGTTCAGTCCGCGCGGGAACTTCTCACGGCACCGGCGCGTTGTAGGTGATCGGGTCGCTCCTGCAGCTTTGGAACTGCAGCCTTGGATCGGAGGTCGCCAATATTAAGCGGCCTATCGACAGTTGTACGACATTGAAAAGGGACATTGACATGACAATTCAAGGCACAAAATTCCATGATGTCAAAATCGTCAATACATCTGGGGAAACCGCTGGCAAGCGGACAAGCTTCGCGTCGGTGATGGCGCGCGCTTTAATTCCAGTCATTTGCCTCTTGCTTGCCGGAGGCGCGGCAGCGGAAGCTTCGGAACCAGTGGTCAAGACGCTTGCGTTGGAAGCGGATCCTTTGGAAAAAGCGGTGCTGGTCGGCCGTGTCGCGGCGGATGGCATGGTTCTGCAATTGGAACTTGAAGGTTCGGAGCCGATGTGGATGCTGATGGGGTCTCCTCCCGTCTGGAATGAACACCAACCAAGCGCTGGCGAGCGCTATCACGTCGAAGTCAAGGTGACAGATCCGGCGACCAAGACGCGCATCCCCTATGCGGGCATCACCTTCGCAGCGACGCTCGCCGAGACTGGCAAGACCATGTCGATGTCCCTGCCGCCGATGCTACCACATTCACACATCTCGCATTTGCACTGTGTCCTGATTCATTTGGCACAAGTGATTTGGGAGGATGTTATGGAGATGATTTCGCTGGGACGGTTTGGGGACCGTCGCCTTGAAAAAGGGGGGTCTTTTTG
>JAYWEV010000060.1:0-17383 GCA_043779145.1 Aestuariivirga sp.
GTTTTTCTAAAATCGCGAGAGATTGGGTCATGCCCCTCATTGTCAAAAATCTCCAATCAAGTACAGTGCCAGAATGCAAAATTCTGAAAAACAAATCCATCTGATGCGCGCCATGTTTGATGCGGCAGTGAAAACCGCATTGCCGTCAAACTGCATACCCGCTCACATGCCTAGACCGCCAAAGGGCCGCACAATTGTTGTGGGCGCAGGCAAAGCCTCAGCGGCCATGGCGCAAGTGTTTGAGAAAAACTGGAACGCCCCGCTCGAAGGCTTGGTCGTCACCCGCTATGGCCACGGTGCCGCTTGCACAGAAATTGAAATCGTCGAAGCCGCCCACCCCGTGCCTGACGATGCCGGAACCAAAGCTGCCGCCCGCATGTTAAAATTGCTCGAAGGATTAAGCAGGGACGATTTGGTTGTGGCGCTGATTTCTGGTGGCGGTTCAGCTTTACTCAGTTTGCCCGCCGATGGCATCAGCGTTGAAGACAAGCGCGCTGTGAACGAAGCACTTCTGAAATCAGGTGCGCCTATTGGTGAAATGAATTGCGTGCGCAAACACCTCTCTGCCATCAAAGGCGGTAGACTGGCCGCTGCGGCATACCCAGCGCGTGTCGTCACATTGGTAATTTCCGATGTGCCAGGTGATGATTTAGCCGTTGTTGCATCGGGGCCGACTGTTGCTGATCCAACGACTTTCGCAGAGGCCCGCCACATAATCGCTAAATATGAAATCAATGTGCCAGCATCGGTCATTGCACATTTGGGCGGAGCGCAGGATGAAACACCAAAATCAAATGATCCCAGATTGGTAAACACCAAAGCCACCTGCATCGCCTCAGCACAAAAATCGCTCGAAGCCGCAGCAGCCATCGCCACATCCGCAGGTTATGAACCTATCATTTTGGGTGACGCAATCGAAGGCGAAGCCCGCGAAGTTGGCATCGTGATGGCAGGCATTGCAATGCAAGCAAAGCGTTTCGGCCAACCCATCAAAACACCCTGCGCCATCATCTCAGGCGGCGAGACCACTGTCACAGTCAAAGGAAACGGAGCAGGGGGGCGAAATGTAGAGTTCTTATTGTCACTCGCAATCAAGCTAAATGGCGCGCAAGGTATACACGCGCTCACTGGCGATACAGACGGTGTTGATGGTGCCCGCGAGGTAGCGGGCGCATACATCACGCCGACGAGTTTGGACGATGCACGCAAATTGAAAATCGATCCATGGGCTTCGCTCAGCAATAATGACGCCCATAACTTTTTTCAAAGCATCAACTCGCAAGTCATCACCGGCCCCACACTCACCAACGTCAACGACTTTCGCGTCATTCTCGTAGACTAAACCGAAAGCAGACTATTATCATCCACTCTAAGCGGAATAGGATCGCTGACCTTTCCGATAAAATTCCCTTCTATGTCATAATACAAGAAGCCCATGATAAACAGTCCGTCATCTTTTTCCACAATCTTGCCCGCATAACGATCGCACGGATTGCGACCATCAAGAAATTTGTTGGTCGGTGCCATCCATGGCCCAAGGTGGCTATTTGCAATCAAATAATGCGAACCCGTAACAGGTGTCTCCGTATTCTTCGAGCGGTAACCTTCCGACCAGTGTTCAACCGCTGTGCAAAACATCCTGTACCACTTTTTGCCAAATTTAAAAACTTGCGGCACTTCCAGCTGGCCAAAATCTCCGCCATCGTAAATTGGTTTCTGCAAAGCCCAGTTGACTAAATCGAGTGATGTCGCAAAACCAACGGCACCACCTGCATTGGGTTCTGTGCGGCCCGGCACAGGCGCGGTGAAATACATCAGCCAGCCTTCACCAACTGGATTCTGGATCACCCGAGGGTCACGCATCGCCCGGTCACTCCAATGGCCCGGCGTGTATTCTTCGTAATATTTTGCGTTGGGGCCAGCAAGGTCGAGACACAAACCATTGCCCACCCGCACCCATGAGTGCATGTCCTCAGAAGTGGCGTGCCCAATGCACTGCCTCACGCCTGCTTCAGCATGCGGTGTACCTGTATAAAATAAATACCAAGTGTCATCTGGCCCTTTGACTACTGAACCAGTCCACGTCGTCCAATCATCAGACGCTGGCCCCTTGGAAGGCTTAAAACATGTGCCTAAATGGTTCCAGTTTACAAGGTCTTTGGAAACCGCATGTCCCTGCGTCACATTGCGGTGGCGCATTTCAGGATCAGCTAGTGTGTTATCAGCTTGCAGGAAATAGATATGCCAGTCGGCATGATCCCGCACCAACCAAAAATCCCAAATCCATTTATCGCGTAGTGAAAGAACCAAAAATAGGACTCCGACTAAACTTTATTGCCAGCGCAAATGTTCGAATGGATGAAAGCGTTATGCCCTCTGTTTCTTCCCCTTAACTGCGATCTTAAGAAATGGCGCAACACGATTCCCGTTCCAAAACAGGGCAGGGCCACGGTGGTCAGCGAAGGTCGCTAATATTCTTTTTCAAGTTTTTCATCACCATCAGTATTGGCAATTAAAAGCGTTTGGTTTTTCTCATTCAATGCGGCCTGTGCACCGCGCACAATATCAACCGAGTAAGGTGTTTTGGCTACAGCATCCGTCATCAATCCGAATACCGACGATGATCCACCATGCATCATCCGCGCAGCATGGTTGGAAACATAATTGAGAGCTTGAAGATGATGCTGAACGGCAATGCGCGTTTTCGCATCAACTGCGGGATCACTGTTGACGATACTTGATACGGTTTTGATAGAAACACCAGCGCGTTCAGCCACCTGCCGTAAGGTTACCATAAATGCCCTCCCAGACACGGGTTGCAACATTGTCGGTGACAACGTTGTCAATCTCACAATTGAACAATTTACAAATTCTTTGCACGCACTTGTCTTATGGCCACTAAAATGCAACTTTATCTCTTAACAGGAAACATAAGCCTGAAGGGGGACAGCGCGAAAATGCCGGACAAAAAGAAGAAACCAAAATTCCAAAATCCGCACCGCAGTGCCAATAGTGAAGCCCGCTTCCTCGAAGAGGCCATTGGCCGAGAAGTAAAGCGCTATCGCGAAAAACAAGGCCTTACCATTTCCGAACTCGCCAAAGCTGCCGATATGTCGGCAGGCATGCTCTCCAAAATCGAAAACGGTGCGACCTCGCCATCGCTCACATCCTTGCAAGCCTTAAGTAAAACCTTGGCTGTCCCGTTCACGGCCTTCTTCAAAACATATGAAGAAATCAGGGATGCCACTTTCGTCAAATCCGGCCAAGGACTAACGATTGAACGCAGGGGAACCAGAGCAGGGCATCAGTATCAGTTGTTAGGCCACTCCACCCACGGCCCGACGATGGTCGAGCCTTACATCATCACACTCACCGCCGAAACCGATGTCTTCCCCTCATTCCAACATCCCGGAATGGAATTTCTTTATATGCTGGAAGGCAATGTGGTTTACCGCCATGGCGAGAAAACTTACGATATGCACCCCGGAGACGCGCTGTTTTTCGATGCTGAGGCCCCTCACGGCCCCGACGAAATGCGAAAACTTCCGGCCCGCTACTTGTCTATCATCAGCTATCGCCGCGAAGAATAATCATTCCCCCCGTGAAAAAATTGTTCCTAGTAGTTGAATTTCCCAAAACGGGCTGCTAGGCTGCAAGTAACAAAGAGGTGCCACCATGTGCGGTATTGTCGGACTATATCTGAAAAACCCTAAGTTGAAGTCGAAGCTGGGCGCAATGTTCAAGCCGATGCTGATTGAAATGACCAATCGCGGGCCAGATTCAGCAGGCGTTGCGATTTACCGCAACCCTACAAAAAAAGCTGAAACTAAATTCTCGCTGGCCCATGATGATGCCAATTATAATTGGAAGAAGATCGATGTGGGCCTGGAAAAGGCCTTGAAATGCGATTGTACCGTTAAGAAAATCGGCAATCACTGCATTCTTGTCACCAATGCCAAAGAAGCGGCGGTGATAAAATGGCTAAAGCAACATCATCCTGAAGTGCGCGTGGTTGGTACAGGCCACACGATCGAAATTTTCAAAGAAACCGGCCTTCCCGCCAACGTTTACGAAAAATTCCACCTTGATGATGCCTCAGGCACTCACATCATCGGCCACACCCGCATGGCCACCGAAAGCGCTGTGACAACTGCAGGCTCACATCCATTTGCCACAGGTGCTGACTTATGCCTCGTGCATAATGGCTCACTCTCCAACCATAACCGCTTGCGCGAAACCTTGCGCAAGGAAGGCATGGAGTTCCAAACTGAAAACGACACTGAAGTCGCCGCCGCTTACATGACACACAAACTGCGCACCGGTTCGACACTGAAACAAGCCCTCGAATCCAGCCTTACAGATTTGGACGGCTTCTTCACCTTCCTTGTCGGCACTGGTGATGGCTTTGCCGTGGTGCGTGATCCTATCGCCTGCAAACATGCGGTGATGGCTGAAACCGATGATTGGGTTGCCATGGCCACAGAATATCGCGCCATCGCCCATTTACCAGGCGCTGACAAAGCCAAAATCTGGGAACCAGAACCATCAAAAGTTTACAGCTGGGGCGGAAACGCATGAACGAACTCGATCTCAAAAAAGAAGGCATTCGCGGCATCAATTCAAAGCTGCAATTACTTCCAAAAAACACCAATGAAAAACATTGGGTGGTCACCAACCCCATGGGACAACACTCAATCGCCGTGGGCCTCGATGGCCCATTGCAAATCGACATCAAAGGCCATGTCGGTTTTTATTGTGGCGGCATGAACAAGGAATCCGAAATCACCATTCACGGCCACGCGGGCGTGGGCACGGCTGAAAATATGATGTCCGGCATTGTATGGGTCAAAGGCAATTCATCAGAATCCGCTGGGGCAACCGGCAATGGCGGTCTTCTGGTGATCGACGGCGATGCTTCTTCTCGTTGCGGCATTTCAATGAAGGGCATTGATATCGTCGTGGGCGGAAATGTTGGCCACATGTCGGCCTTCATGGGCCAACGCGGCAACTTAGTAGTGTGCGGCGATGCAGGCGATGCACTGGGCGATTCGATTTATGAAGCCCGTCTTTACGTCAAAGGCAAAGTCGCAAGCCTCGGTGCCGACTGCATCGAAAAAGAAATGCGCGCTGAACACATCGCTGATTTAGAACGCTTGCTCAAGGCTGCTAAGCGCAAAGAAAAGCCATCCGAATTCAAACGCTACGGCTCAGCCCGCAAGCTTTACAATTTCAGCGTCGACCACGCAGACGCGTACTGAGGATAGAATGGATAGCACACCACGCACTCTCCCCCGTAAATCGGCCACCTTTGATGACGCCACATTGGCTGAAATCCGCCGCGCCGCCTCGACTGGCATTTATGACATCCGCGGCGCAGGTGCCAAACGCAAGCTGCCCCACTTCGATGATTTGTTGTTCTTAGGCGCATCCATCTCGCGTTATCCCCTCGAAGGCTACCGCGAAAAATGCGGAACCGATGTGGTATTAGGCACACGCTTTGCCAAAAAGCCAATCCATCTTAAAATTCCAATCACCATTGCAGGCATGAGCTTCGGCTCACTCTCTGCCAATGCGAAGGAAGCACTGGGCCGTGGCGCATCCGCCGCTGGCACATCAACCACCACTGGTGATGGCGGCATGACGCCAGAAGAACGCGGCCAATCCAAATACCTCGTCTATCAATATTTGCCCTCGCGTTATGGCATGAACCCTGATGATCTGCGCAAAGCTGATGCCATCGAAGTGGTGATCGGCCAAGGTGCAAAGCCCGGCGGCGGCGGCATGCTGCTCGGCCAAAAAATTTCAGATCGCGTGGCCGCCATGCGCTGCTTGCCAAAAGGCATTGATCAACGCTCCGCCTGCCGTCACCCCGATTGGACTGGCCCTGATGACCTTGAAATCAAAATTCAAGAGCTGCGCGAAATCACCAATTGGGAAAAGCCGATCTACGTAAAAATCGGTGGCGCACGCCCTTATTATGACGTGGCACTCGCCGTAAAAGCCGGTGCGGACGTTGTGGTGGTGGACGGCATGCAAGGTGGCACAGCAGCCACGCAAGAAGTCTTCATTGAGCACGTAGGTCAACCCACACTCGCCTGCATCCGCCCAGCAGTGCGCGCGCTCCAAGAGTTGAACATGCACCGCAAAGTGCAACTGATTGTCTCAGGCGGTATTCGCAACGGCGCTGATGTGGCCAAAGCCTTGGCGCTAGGTGCTGATGCCGTGTCCATCGGCACCGCAGCCCTCGTAGCACTGGGTGATAATGATCCACATTACGAAGCAGAATATAACGCACTCGGCACAACAGCAGGCGCTTATGATGATTGGCATGAAGGCCGCGACCCCGCAGGCATCACCACACAAGACCCTGAATTATCAAAGCGCTTAGACCCCGTGAAAGCAGGACGTCGCCTTTATAATTACTTGAAGGTGTTAACCCTCGAAGCGCAAACCATCGCCCGCGCCAATGGCAAATCACATGTGCATAATCTTGAACCAGAAGATCTCTGCGCGCTCACGATCGAAGCCGCCGCCATGGCGCAAGTGCCACTGGCCGGAACCGATTGGATTCCAGGGAAGGTTAGGTTTTGAGAATGTGCTTCAATTTATTTTTTGACCGTCATCCCTGCGAAGGCAGGGATCCAGCTAAGGTTCAAACTCGGTGTGCCTGATTAAAGCGGGATCCGTGCCTTCGTAGGGATGACGGATTTTTGTGTTGGATGTGCAAGTAAAAGAAGCTGACAAATAATCAGCAAAACGGAGACGGAAACGATGGCTTTAGACCTGGTTCAATATGCCAAGAAGAACAAAGTAAAGTATTTCCTGTTCAACTACACGGATTTGTTCGGCACCCAACGCGCCAAACTGGTGCCCGCTGAAGCAGGCAACAAAATGCAAAAAGCCGGTGCTGGCTTTGCAGGCTTTGCAACTTGGCTAGATCAAACTCCAGCTCACCCCGACGTTCTTGTTTACCCTGATACAAGCACGCTGATCCAACTGCCATGGAAGCCTGAAATCGCATGGATGGCAGGTGATCCCCACATGAGCGGCAAGCCCCTCGAACAAGCGCCACGGTTAGCTTTGAAACGCGGCATGGAACGCGCCGCCAAACAAAATATGAAATTGATGGCAGGTTGCGAACCTGAATTTCATTTGATCAATGCTGACGGTTCAGCACCTTCAGACGATAAAGATTACCAGGAAAAACCGTGCTACGATCAATCCGCCATCATGCGCCGCCTCGATGTGATCACCGAGATTTGCGACATCTTGACCAAGCTCGGTTGGGGGCCGTATCAAAACGATCATGAAGATGCCAACGGCCAATTCGAAATCAATTGGAACTTCAGTGACGCGCTGACCACCGCTGATCAGCTCGCTTTCTTTAAATTCATGGTGAAAGCCATTGCCGAAAAACACGGCATGCGCGCCACCTTCATGCCCAAACCTTTTATCAATCTCTCTGGCAACGGCTGCCATGCCCACCTTTCTGTGTGGGATAAAGCCGGTAAGAAAAACCTGTTCGAAAACGCAACTGATGAAATGGGCCTTTCACCACTGGCCTATAACTTTATCGGCGGCTTGATCGAACACGCTGATTCACTCGTAGCGATCACCAATCCCACCGTGAACTCCTACAAGCGCATCAATGCCCCGCGTACTGTTTCAGGTGCCACATGGTCGCCAAATACCGTTAGTTTCGGCGGCAACAACCGCACCCATATGGTGCGCATTCCTGATGCTGGCCGTTGCGAATTCCGCTTGCCAGATTGCTCTGCCAATCCATATCTGATGCTCGCTGGAATTCTGGCCGCAGGCATGGACGGCATCGAACGCAAAACCAATCCCGGCAAGCGCCTCGATATCGATATGTACACCCAAAGCCACACCGTGAAGGATTTGAAAAAGCTCCCCCTCAATCTGCTCGACGCATTGCGCAACTTCGAAAAGAACAAGCTACTTTGTGCCGCACTTGGCGAGGAGCTTTCGGCAGGCTATCTAAAATTGAAGCACAATGAGTGGAACCAATACGCGCGCCACCTCACGCAATGGGAACGTGATACGACACTGGATTGTTAATGATTAGAATCCGCACAAATATCCTCTTCTCCCGTGAAGCGGGAGAAGAGGGGGCCCCGTTTCGCAGAAATGGGGTTGATGAGGGACTGCGGTTCCCTCACCTATCCCATCACTGCGCGACGGGCCCCTTTCTTCTCCCGCGATGCGGGCGAGGACGATGATGAAATACTCTTTCTTCTCACTCCTGAGAAACTCCTTCTCGGGCCACAAAAACTGGCAACCCGCTTGGCGAAGTCCTGACCCGAAGCCGGAGTATGATATCATTATCGTGGGCGGTGGCGGCCACGGGCTTGCCACGGCTTATTATCTCGCCAAAGAACATGGTCTGAAAAACATCGCCGTGCTCGAAAAATCCTGGCTCGGCTCTGGCAACATCGGCCGCAATACCACCATCATCCGGTCAAACTACCAGTTGCCCGGCAACAATCCATTCTACGAACTCTCCATGAAACTGTGGGAGGGGCTTGAGCAAGATTTCAATTTCAACGCCATGGTTTCCCAACGCGGCGTTTTAAACTTGTGTCACACTGACGCTCAGCGCGATGCCTATGCAAGGCGCGGCAATGCCATGCATCTCGATGGCGTGGATGCGGAACTGCTTGATGCCCATGCGATCCGCGAGATGTACCCCTACTTCGATTTCGAAAACCCACGATTTCCCATTAAAGGTGGCCTGTTGCAACGACGCGGCGGAACGGTGCGACATGATGCAGTCGCTTGGGGTTACGCGCGCGGTGCCGATATGCGCGGCGTTGATGTGATTCAAAATTGCGAAGTGCAAGGCATTGATATTGAAAACGGCAAAGTTATTGGCGTGCAAACTTCGCGTGGCGCAATCAAATGTAAAAAGCTCGCCATGTGCGCCGCTGGCCACGCCTCAGAAGTGGCACGCATGGCAGGCCTCAAACTGCCAATCGAAAGCCATGTGTTGCAAGCTTTCGTGTCCGAGGGTCTAAAGCCTTTTATCGATGGCGTGGTCACTTTTGGCGCTGGCCATTTCTACGTCTCGCAATCAGACAAAGGCGGCCTCGTATTCGGTGGCGATCTTGATGGCTATAATTCTTACGCCCGTCGCGGAAACCTTCCAATGGTCGAACATGTCGTCGAAGCTGGTGTGGCCATGATCCCCGCCATCTCGCGTGTCCGCACATTGCGCTCATGGGGCGGCGTTGTGGATATGTCGATGGATGGCTCCCCCATCATTGATAAAACATCCGTACACGGATTATATTTAAACGCGGGCTGGTGCTATGGCGGCTTCAAAGCAACACCCGCATCTGGCTTCTGCTACGCGCATTTAATCGCCAAAGAAGAACCCCACAAAGTGGCCACAGCTTACCGCCTAGATCGTTTCCGCCGAGGGCTAATGCTCGATGAAAAAGGGCAGGGCGCAACGCCCAATTTGCATTGATGATGAAACCATGCTGATCCCTTGCCCTCATTGCGGAACCCGCCCTGTCGAAGAATTCACATTCTTAGGCGATGCCACAGTTGCACGCCCGACCAGCCTCGAGCCATCATCAATGGACGCGTGGATGGATTATGTATATCTTCGCGATAACCCACGTGGCAACTACACTGAATATGTTCACCACTCCGGCGGCTGCCGCGCTTGGCTTGTCGTCAGCCGCAACACGGACAACCATGAAATTCACAGCGCCGTCGCCGCCAAAACCATGAAGGCCAAATCATGAGCGGCTTTCGCATAGCAAATAGTGGCCTCATTGACCGCTCAACAAATCTGAATTTCAAATTCGATGGCAAGTCTTTCAATGGCCATCAAGGCGACACACTCGCATCAGCACTGATTGCCAACGGCGTGCATCTGATGGGCCGCTCGTTCAAATATCACCGCCCGCGTGGTGTGATCTCGGCAGGTAGCTCAGAACCTAACGCACTTGTGGAACTCCGTGAAGGTGGCCGCAAAGAGGCCAACACCCGCGCCACCATGGTTGAGCTTTATGACGGCCTGACAGCCCAAAGCCAAAACCGCTGGCCATCACTCGAAAATGATTTCCTTGCGATCAATTCATTAGCCTCATCGATCTTTGTTGCTGGCTTCTATTACAAAACCTTTATGTGGCCCAAGAGCTTTTGGGAAAAAATCTATGAGCCATTGATCCGCAAAGCCGCAGGTCTGGGCACTGCGTCGAAAGAAGCAGACCCTGACTCCTACGAAAAATCATATGCGCATTGTGATTTGCTGGTCATCGGCTCCGGCCCGTCTGGCCTGATGGCAGCGCGCACAGCCGCAAGATCAGGCGCACGTGTGATCCTCGCTGATGAAGGCTCCGCACTCGGCGGATCATTGCTATTCGAGAATGAAGAAATCGACGGCACAAGCGGATCAGCTTTCGCGCAAGCCCTAGTCGCCGAACTTGCTTCAATGCCAAACGTCACGCTCATGCCGCGCACCACAATCTTCGGCTGGTTTGATGGCAATATTTTCGGCGGCCTTGAACGCGTGAATGATCACGTCGCGGTTCCCCCCGCATTCGAACCTCGTCAACGCTATTGGCGCATCCACGCGAAGAAAGCCGTGCTTGCCGCTGGTGCTGAAGAGCGTCCTCTGGTGTTCGGCGGCAATGATGTGCCCGGCGTCATGCTGGCCTCCGCCATGCGCCACTATGCCAATCGCTATGCAACAGCAGCCGGAAAATCCATCGCTGTCTTCACCAATAATGATTCCGCGCATCGCACGGCAGTCGACATGAAAGACCACGGCGTAAACATCGCCGCCGTGATCGACACGCGCAAGAATGGTAAGATCATCAATGTCAAAGGCGGCAAGGGTGTGAAATCAATAGACCTTGCTGATGGCTCACATTTCGAATGTGATGCCGTCGCCATGTCGGGCGGCTGGTCACCCATCGTAAACCTCATGTGCCACCGTGGTGCAAAGCCCATCTGGAATGAAGAGGTCGCCGCTTTCACGCCGCCCGATGTCGGTGCGCAATTCACAGCCATTGGCAGCGCCTCTGGAAAAATGCTGTTGTCAGAATGCTTGAGCTCCGGCATCGCCGCAGGAACTTTCAAGGGCAAAACGCCAGCCACACCAAAATGCAATGACGAAGCTTTCGCCATTCAGCCCTTCTGGTGGGTCAAAGAATCCACAGGCAAAGCCTTCATCGATTATCAAAACGACGCCACGGCCAAAGATCTGCCGCTCGCAACCCGCGAAGGTTACGGCCATGTGGAGTTGGCCAAGCGCTATACCACAACTGGCATGGCCACCGATCAAGGCAAGCTCGGCAACGTCAACGCCATCGCCATCCTCGCGGAAGCCGCAGGCAAATCCATTTCTGAAATGGGCACCACCACGTTTCGCCCCATGTACACGCCCGTGTCCTTCGGTGCATTTGCTGGCCCCTTCACCGGCCATCATTTCCAACCCGTCCGCAAAACTCCATTGCATGATTGGTGCGTGGAGCAGGGCGCGGTGTTTGTTGAAACTGGATTATGGATGCGCTCCAGCTGGTTTCCCAAAACCGGCGAAGATTGGTTGGCCTCAGCCTCACGCGAAGTCAAAGCCACACGCGCCAGCGTCGGCCTTTGTGATGTGTCGACATTGGGCAAGATCGACATCCAAGGCAAAGACGCAGGTGCTTTCCTCGATAAACTCTATTGCAATACCTTCTCTACACTGGCCGTCGGCAAAGCCCGATACGGTCTGATGCTGCGCGAAGATGGTGTGGTGTTTGACGATGGCACCACATCGCGCCTCGCCGATGATCATTATTTAATGACCACGACGACAGCCAACGCCGCCCGCGTGATGAGCAACATTGAATTCTGCCATCAGGCACTGTGGCCAGAGCTGGATGTGCAATATGTTTCTGTCACCGAGCAATGGGCGCAGATGGCCATCGCTGGGCCAAAGTCCCGCGCCACACTGCAAAAACTCGTCGATGGCTTCACACTGAATGATGAGACAACACCTTATCTCGCGGCAAAAGACATCACCATTCTGGGCGGCCTCACCGCGCGTCTCTTCCGCATTTCATTCTCGGGCGAACATGCTTATGAATTGGCCGTGCCTGCCGACCACGGTAACATGGTGGCCCGTGCCATTATGCAAGCAGGCCAAGAATTCGGCATTGTGCCCTATGGCGTTGAAGCACTGTCGATCATGCGCATCGAAAAAGGCCATGTGGCAGGTGGCGAATTGAACGGCACGACCACGGCAGGAGACTTAGGCCTTGGTAAAATGATGTCGACCAAAAAAGATTACATCGGCCGCATGATGGCCACGCGTGAAGGCATGGTGGGTCCAGCGCGGCAATGTGTGGTCGGCATAAAGCCCGTTGATAAAACCATGAAGATCAGATCAGGCGGACATCTCTTGAAACAATCGGATAGACCAAGCATGGCCAATGACCAGGGCTATATCTGTTCGGTCGCTTGGTCGCCCATGCTCAGCATGTGGCTTGGCCTTGCATTGCTGTCCAATGGCCGCGCGCGTCACGGCGAAGTAGTGAAAGTGTTTGATGGCCTTCGAGGTCATCATTATCTCGCTGAGATTTGTGACCCAGTGCATTTCGATCCTGAAAACGGGAGGCTTCATGCTTAGAACTTCCGCATTGCAAAGCGTTGCCGTTCAAGGTCGCTTTGGCGCAGACAAAGGCGCGCCAGGCGTTACCCTTTCGATTATCCATCCGCTAGCGATTGCTATGGTCATCGCCCGCAATGGTAAAGCGAAGGCGCTGAAAGAGGCTTTGGCTACATTGAAATCCGTTGATGTGCTTTGGGCAGGACCAGATCAATATTTTGTGCAATCAGCCAACAAGTCAGAAGCGGCACTCCACACCGAACTGAAAAACAAACTCGGTAACATCGCCTCAATTTCAGATCAAAGCCATGGCCGCGTAACCATCCGCATTTCCGGCCCCAAAGCCCGCGCCGTTCTCGCCAAGGGCACACCCATTGATCTGTACACAGATGAGTTTACACTGGGTAAATCCGCACTCACCCAAATGGCTCATGTGGGCGTGCATCTCACGCGTACAGGAAAAGATGAATTCACCCTCTCAGTCTTCCGCGGCTTCTCCGAAAGCTTCTGGGAATGGCTCACGTCGCAATCGGCAGAGTTTGGCTATCAGGTGAGTTAGAATGAATGCAATTTGGCAGCGCCATCTTACATGAAAAGGATTTGCTCTTCTCCCGACGGGAGAAGGGTGATTTAGCCCCTATTCTTGAACTTCACATCCAAGAACACAGCAAGCAACAGCACAATACCTTTGATCACAAATTGCCAATCAATGCCGATCCCCATAATGCTCATGCCATTGTTCATCACGCCGATGATAAAAGCGCCAATCACAGCGCCCACGATTTTACCAACACCGCCAGTCACCGCCGCTCCTCCGATGAAGCATGCTGCAATTACCTCAAGCTCAAACCCTGCACCAGCCTTTGGTGTGGCCACATTTAAGCGCGCAGCAAATATGAGCCCACCGAGTGCAGCAAGTGCGCCCATAATCGTGAAAATCCAGAATGTCAGACGCTCGGTGTTTACACCCGAAAGCTTGGCTGCTTTTTCATTGCCGCCCATCGCATATATGCGTCGGCCAAACGTGGTGCGCGTGGTAATGAACATAAACGATGCAATCAGAGCAAACATAACGATCAACACATTGGGCAGACCCTTATATTGCCCCATGATAAAACTGAAACCAATCAACGCCACCGCGATCAACAGATTGCGACCATAAAAAATCGCTTCAGGTTCTTCGGCCAAACCATGTTGCAATTGGCTGCGGCGTTCTTTGAAGTTAAAATAGATAAGCAACGCGGTGATGAAAGTTCCGATCACCAATGCTAGTAAATTAAATGGCGCACCAAACAATTGAATATGAAACACATCGGTCAAAAAGCCTGTGCTGAGCAATTGGAAAGTAGGAGGCAACGGACCAACCGATGCGCCACCCAAAACTGAAAGCGCTAAACCTTTAAAAATCAACATGCCCCCCAAAGTCACGATGAAGGCTGGAATTTTATAATAGGCAATGAAATAACCTTGAACCGCACCAATTGCGGCACCCACGCTTAGGCAGATGATCGAAGCCGTGACGAAATCAAATTTCGGAATCGTGAACAAGTCTGGATTAGGCGATGTGCCCGTCATTAACACGGCGGCAAGAGCGCCGATGAACCCGGAGACCGAGCCAACAGATAGATCAATATGACCAGCCACAATCACCAGCAACATGCCCAAGGCCATCACCACAATATAACTGTTCTGCAACAGAATATTGGTCATATTTACGGGCCGGAACAATGTGCCGTGAGTGTTGAATTGAAAGAACACCATAATAGCCAACAGTGAAAGCAACAAAGCGTAATCGCGAATATTGCTGCGCACGAAGCGCATGAAATCTGGCTTCACCTGCGGTGTGGAAATATCAGTCATTTGTTTTGTCCCATGATTTCATAATGGCGCGCATGATTTTTTCTTGGCTCGCCTCTTTTGCCGGCATTTCAGCAACAAATTTTCCTTCATTCATCACATAGATGCGGTCGGCCACGCCCAACAGCTCCGCCATTTCAGATGAAATAACAATCACCGCTTTGCCAGCTTCCGCCAACTGATTGATGATCCCGTAAATTTCATATTTAGCACCCACATCAATGCCGCGCGTGGGTTCATCCAAAATCAAAACATCTGGCCTTGAAAAAAGCCATTTCGACAACACCACTTTTTGTTGATTGCCACCGGAAAGATTAACCGTTGTTTGGAAAACCGATGAACATCGGATGCCAAGGTCGCGCCGATATTTATTGGCAACTGCTAACTCAACCAAATCATCAACGACAGAATATTTTGCAACACCATCAAGGTTAGCCAAGGTAATGTTGTGTTTGATGTGATCAATCAGCACCAGCCCATAAGTTTTACGGTCTTCCGTAGCATATGCCAAACCAGCATCCATCGCCTTTGGAATGGTGCTCACATCAACGGGCTTACCATTGATCAAAACATCGCCCGTAATTTTCTGCCCATAAGCCCGGCCGAAAATGGACATAGCAAGTTCAGTGCGGCCACAACCCATAAGCCCAGCAATGCCCACCACTTCGCCGCGCTTGACATGAAGATCAACACTTTTGATCATCTGCCGCTCAGCATGCAGCGGGTGATAACAGCTCCAGTTCTTCACCTCAAAAATAGGTTCGCCAATTTTGGCATGGCGCGGCGGAAACCGGTCGGTCAATTCGCGCCCCACCATGGCTTTGATAATGCGGTCTTCAGAAATTTTCTCAAGCCGACAATCCAGCGTATCCACCGTCATGCCGTCGCGCAAAACCGTGATGCGGTCAGCCACTTTGGAAATCTCGTTCAACTTATGCGAAATCATAATCGACGAAATGCCTTGGTCTCGAAATTCCATCAACAAAGCAAGCAGCGCATTTGAATCCGTTTCATTCAAACTTGATGTCGGCTCGTCGAGAATAAGCAGCTTCACTTTTTTGTTGAGCGCCTTGGCAATTTCAACCAGCTGCTGCTTACCTGTGCCCAAATTGGTGATCAGTGTGTTCGGGTGCTCGTTCAGCCCCACTTTTTTCAAAAGCTCTTTGGTGCGCGAAAACGCTTCAAACCAATTGATCACACCATTGTTTGCGGTTTCATGTCCCAGAAAAATATTTTCAGCAATCGAAAGCAGCGGCACCAAGGCCAGCTCTTGATGGATTATGATGATGCCTAAATCTTCGCTATCGGAAATTTTATTGAACTTGCGTTCTACGCCTTCATAATAAATATCGCCAGAATAAGTGCCATGCGGATAAACACCTGAAAGCACTTTCATCAATGTCGACTTGCCAGCGCCGTTTTCCCCGACCACCGCCAAAATTTCAGCAGGACGCACATTGATATGAACATCCGAAAGCGCATTCACACCTGGAAATGTTTTAGTGATGCCACGCATTTCAAGAATGGGCTGCATGATGTGTGAGGGGTTCTCCAGGTTGTGTGGCAGTGCAGTCAACAATTGCATGTGTGGCCAAGAGCCCTCATCCGCCCGTTGGGCACCTTCTCCCATGCAAAACCGCACGGGAGAAGGCAGATGCATTGTCCTTCTCCCGTCCCACTTGGGATGGGAGAAGGTGCCCGAAGGGCGGATGAGGGCTCTTGGTTGACGGAAAAAAAGGCCCCACATTGCTGCAGGGCCAATACCTGATCTTAGTTGTCGATCTTGTCTTGTGTGTAATAGCCTGAATCAACCAAGGCAGCCTTGATGTCGGCCTTGCCAACGGAGTGTGGTGTCAGCAGATAAGACGGAACAACTTTCACGCCATTGTTGTAAGTCTTCGTGTCGTTGATTTCTGGCTCTTTGCCACCGAGAACAACGTCGACCATCTTCGCAGTCACTTTCGCGAGTTCGCGTGTGTCCTTGAATACGGTTGAATATTGTTCGCCAGCATTCATGCCCTTAACCGACGCAATTTCAGCATCTTGGCCAGTCACGATTGGCATTTCAGCGCCTGGTGCATAACCAACACCCTTGAGCGATGAAATAATACCGCGAGACAAACCATCATAAGGCGAGAGAACACCATTAACTTTCTTGTCGGTATAGTTAGCAGACAAGAGGTTATCCATGCGGGCTTGGGCCACAGCACCATCCCAACGCAGTGTACCAACCTTGTCCATGCCCATTTGGCCAGACACAATCTTGATGTCACCAGCAGCAATCATAGGATCGAGAACAGACATCGCACCATTGTAGAAATAGCCAGCGTTTGTATCGTCTGGTGAACCGCCAAACAATTCAACGTTCCATGGCTTCACAGCTGCAAAGCGTTCCTTCAAACCAGCAACCAATGAATTGGCCTGCAAAACGCCAACGCCGAAATTGTCGAATGTTGTGTAGTAATCAACATTTTCAGTCTTGGTGATTAAACGATCATAAGAGAACACTTTTGCACCGGCTTCGTGAGCCTTCTTCAAAATGTCGCCCATGGTTGAACCGTCGATTGCTGCAATGATCAAAACCTTGGCACCCTTGGTGACCATGTTTTCGATTTGTGCAAGTTGGTTTGGAATGTCATCTTCAGCATATTGCAGATCGGTTGTGTAACCCATTGCAGTGAATTCCTTCACCATGGATTCGCCGTCTGAAATCCAACGTGTTGAAGACTTAGTTGGCATCGAAATGCCGATCAGGCCCTTTTCAGCAGCAACGGCTGTGCCGGCGGCAACAGCAGCAGCAACGCCAGCAACTGAAGCGATAAAATGTCTACGATTAATCATAAGGTATCCTCCCTTTACGAACAGACCGCCCAAGACTTATTCTTGGTGCTTGCCTGT
>JAYWEV010000061.1:0-6575 GCA_043779145.1 Aestuariivirga sp.
CGTGCCATGCATGCCAACCTCCTTCGGCAAGCAGTTTGAATCAGGCTTTTTCTGATTTGGGAAGACCAAAAGAGTCAGCCTCAGTCAGAGGCACTCTAGTTCTGCCGGAAAGTTGATTTAGGCGGCCGCTAACACTTGCATTGATAGTGTTCTGATGGCAGCCTAAGGCGCTATAGACAAAGTACTTATGACTAATGTAGGTTGGACATGGCGTTAATGACGATGCGCAACCACGTTACTGCATGGAAATCCATTGCGGCTCGAATAAAGGGACTGTGTGAGGCTGGAATAATTCATTCACAGTTTTTGCAGGTTTCTAGTGGCTCGCCTTACGGTGCTGACAGGGAATTGCAGACACACGCAGAGGGTATCAAGTCAGAGGTTGACTCGTTTAAAAAAGACCATGCAGTTCATCTGTCTATAAGAATTGCCGAGGCACTGGATCGGTTTGAGGACGGAGTTGGCAAGCAAATCCTTGGCAATTCACTGGGCGACGCAACGCTTGTAAGAACCATTATTGTCAAGTTGGCTGCGTTTGAATCGGAAGTTACTTTTTTACTTGCCGATACTGAGCAAAGTATCATCGCCGCGACTGAAAATGCTTTTAAGCACCTGCAGCGTCTTATTGTTGTGGACTTGGACTATCAGCAAAAGTGGGAGAAAGCTTTTGCTACAGGGGAAGTGGCTTGCGAGAAATTAGGGGCCATCCATCTGCAGTGGCATAACCTCTGGGCGTTCAAAGCCCACGGGATAGGAGGGCGAACAGACCTTGTTTATCAAGACTCTCTTAGCGACGGCGAAGCGCAGGAAGCGCCAGCATTGATATTGACTGAATGGAAAGTTGGTAGAGGCCCGGATGCTCACACGGAATTTGCACAAGCCCGCAATCAAGCAGAATCTTACGGCGAAGGCGTGCTAGGAGGTACTGAGTTGGCCAGCATCCGCTACCTCATCGTGGTGACGGGAAAGACCGTTTCCAAGCCGAGCGACTTCAAAGTAGGTCATATTACATATAGGCACATTAACATTGCAGTGAATCCAGATTTACCATCAATCGCCTCAAAAATGAGCATAACATGAGGGTGCCGTATCGGTGGAAAATAGTACGGCTGATGGTTGCGGTAGTGATGTCTCTGTTACCGCTTGAAGTAAGAGCCCAACAATATACTCAGAAGCAGATAATAGACGCACTTATCATGTCCGATCAAAAATCGCTTTGGTTTTTGGAGTGCGTCCAAACGTACACACCAAGAGCGATAAAAGCGGGAATGACCACAGTCGATTTTAAAGCACTTTTAGTGGGAGCCTGCATTCAAGAGAAAGCAAAATTCAGATCTGCATTTGTGGATTGGTCTGCAAAAGCTTACCCAAGCGTTGGCTGGGAGCAAATTTCTCAGACGTTCGATGACACAGTCTCCCAGTACATTGATGCCGAAGTCACAAAACTAGCAATGGCAAAATTGCAATAGGATAAGCCTTTACGAGCAATATCAGGAATGAAACGCTGCGAAAGCGGAAACTGAAAGCGGTTCAAGATGAAAGGCTTGTTCACGTTTAACGGAGTAGTCTTGAAATGAACTGACCCTTGGGCCTCCTCAATGTTGGTTGATTTAAAAACTGTCTCTGAACTTTGAGGAAGAATTCGGAATTTGACGGTATAAATTGCGGTACTTTTCTATCATAAAATCTTAGGATTACGGTGACACCCCACTTATTTAACTGGCTTGTACGACGCCCCCTCTCTTGCTTGTTTTGCTTTGCAAAACAAGCTGCTCTCTCCCGCGAGGGGAGAGAGTTGGCAGAGAGCGGAATTGAAATTGGAGCGCGTTCCGCGAGGGGAGAGAGTTGGTAGGGAGTAGATTTGAGGTTCGAGAGCGATGATCGGCGCTCACTTCACAAACCCCGTTCAAATTCCTTCGCTTGGTTCCACAGCGCGTCCATTTCAGTGAGATTGGAATCCTTCGGCTCGCGCCCAAGCTTTTCTAACTCAGTTTCAATATATGCAAAGCGACGTGTGAATTTCTCATTCGTGGCGCGCAAAGCCGCTTCAGGATCAATCCCTAAATGCCTTGCCACGTTGGCCAGGGCAAACAGCACGTCGCCAAACTCGCCTGCTTTATCAGCATCAGCAGCGGCGCGGAGTTCGGCTATTTCTTCGGTGATCTTATCATAGACATTATCGACTGAAGGCCAATCAAAGCCGACTTTGGCGGCCTTGGATTGCAGCTTCACGGCGCGGGTTAAGCCGGGCAGGGCGACGGGCACTGTTGAGAGCAAGCTCTGTTTGGGTTGGCCTGCTCGTTCTTTGGCTTTGTTGGCCTCCCAGAATCCTTTGGCCACGCCTGCGGCTTTTGCTTTAGCATCACCAAACACATGCGGATGGCGGCGGATCATTTTGGTGACCACGGCTTCGATCACATCATCAAAATTGAAGCTGCCTTCCTCGGCGGCCATTTGCGAATGGTAGATGGGTTGCAAAAGTAGATCGCCAAGTTCGTCGCAGAGGTCGGCTTTGTTACAGCGCTGGATAGCATCGGCCACCTCGTAAGCTTCTTCAATTGTGTAGGGCGCGATGGAGGCGAAGTCTTGCTCCAAATCCCATGGGCAGCCGGTGACGGGTGTTCGCAGTGCCGCCATGATCGCGCGGAGGGTGGCGATATTGCGCGGATCCATGGTTGTAGGGTCGATCATTTTCAGTTTCCCAATTCGTTGGCAAATTCGTTTTTATAACATCCGCATGTGAATATATAAAATTTGCCGAAGAAGCGATACGGCCCGTTTTCCCACATTAAATCTCGGAGAGCTTACGCATATTTACCTTTCGCTAACCTTAAATATCGTAGCTCACTGTCAACATGGTCAGAGTGTCGATGAGTGTGATTTCTGAAAAACTTTTCAGACATATTGTAAGGCTTGCGCTGGCTGCAATTGCCTTTTTCAGTTTTGCCTTTGCATCAGCAGCCCTTGCTGCGACCTGCGCGCCAGCAACTTCGCAGGGGACGGCACCTGCATCCTGGCAAACCTACTGCTGGATCGACATGAGCACCTATAATAATGCCACGGTGTTTGGCGCGGGTCAGACCTTCTCAATCACCCTATCGGACGGTTCAATACTGTCATTTCTGTTAACTGGAAATTCCTCCAATACCGGCACTATAGTCGCCAAACCTGCGCCCGCTTGGAGTGGGGCAGCCGTTGGCAATACCGCTTTCCTCGGAATCCCCGGCAATCCAATTCTTTACTCAACAGCTGGCGGCACAATCAATCTAACGATGTCTAACATCACCGTAACCCCGCCCAATGGAGTGGTTTCAACAGGCCAATTCAAATTTGTAGTGGCGGATGCAGAATCGACGAATAATGGTGAATCTTTAACTTTCATCACGAACGGTGGCGCGTGGACTATCGACGATCAAGTGAACCCGATTTCTGGAACAATCTATCCCACAATAACTGGTGTAGGCACTTCGACATTCAAAGAAACTGGCGTGGCAGGCACAGTGGGCGCTTATATTGTTGGCAGTCTAAGCCCAACCACTGTTAACGTTCAGCTGGTATCTGGTGGCTTGCAGGGCGTTATGCTGGCTTTGCAATATTCGACCTTGTCTGCAAACAAAGTGATCAGCGTTGGCCGTGCCAATAGCGCCGACCAATTTACCTATGGCGCACAAGCAACAAGCAATGGCACGGTGATTTCCACTGCCACATCGACAGGCGCGGGGCTTGGGCCATTCGGTGCTGCAGTGGCAACATTATCTTCAGGCGTAGGCATCTCCATAGGCGAGAAGATGGCAGCTGGCAGCGTCAGCAGCCTGTCACAATACACCACAAACTTAAACTGCGTGAACGGAGCGTCAGGTTCTCCAACGCCCATGCCCACGAACCAGCCAATCACCACTTTCGATTTTGGTTCAACGTCTTACGGCGATGCAATCGCTTGTACCTTCACCAACACGCCCAAGACTGCAACGGTGGCCCTGCAAAAGATCACAACTGCGGCAATCGGCGGCCCGTTTACATTTACGGCAACTAATCTAGCTTCAAACCCCGCTTCCATCACAACAACAGGGGCAGGGGTTGCAACGCCATCATCACCTGCGGCCATCAACGTTACCGCATTCAATACCGCTGTTACGATTACCGAGACTCCCGCCGCCAATTTTACAGCTACGGCGGCAACCTGTAGTGACGCTAATTCTGCTATTACTGGAAATCCGGCAAGCTTTGGTTCGCTTGCTGGCAATGTGTTGACCATACCAGCGGCCAATGTGCTTGCTGCCGCAAAGATCACTTGCACAATTACCAACGCTGTGAACACTGCCACAGTTGCGACTGTCGCAGTCCAAAAAATAACTTTGGGTGCAGCAGGGGGGCCGTTTGCGTACACCGCCACAAACCTTGCATCAAATCCAGCGTCGATCACAACGGCAAGCACCGCCACACCTTATCCAGCAGTGCTTGCGCCAATCATCGCAAGCGCTACAGGAACTGCGGTCACAATCAACGAACCCATTGTTGCCAATTTCACGCTGACGGCCGCCAGCTGTTCGGATGCAAATGCAGTGGCTTCTGGAAATCCTGCTGGTAGCTTTGGCAGTTTTTCCGGAACAATTGTCACCGTTTCAGCAGCCAACATTCGTGCCAAGGCCCAAATCACGTGCACCATAACCAACACCGCAAACCCGGCCATTCCGGTGATTGCGATTCAAAAAATCACAACAGGTTTAGCAGGGGGCCCCTTTAGCTTTACGGCGACAAATCTGACTGGCGCACCACCTAATATAACCACCACTGCGGCTGGAACGGCAGCGCCAACCACGCCGATTAATAACATCGTTACAACCAGCACTAACCCGGTTACTTTAACCGAAAGTGCCAACGCCAATTTTAATTTGACGACTGGTGCCTGCACCGACACCAATTCTGGAACAACGGGTAATCCGGCAAGTTTTGGCACCTTGTCAGGCAGCACTATCACTGTGCCAGCCATCAACCTGAAACTTTTTTCAAAAATCGTTTGCACTTTCACCAATGCACCCAAACCCGCAACACTGACGTTGCAGAAGATTACATCGGGTTCGGTGGGTGGGCCTTTTAGCTTTACAGCTACAAACCTGGCGTCAAATCCCGCAACCATCACCACGACAGCAGCAGCGACCTCAACACCTGCATCGCCTACTGCAATTCAAGTGACCGCCGTAAACACACAAGTGCAGATAACTGAAGCGGCTAATGCCAGCTTTAACGCAGCATCGGCAACCTGTTCTGATGCAAATTCAAGCTTCACAGGAAACCCTCCAAGCTTCGGCAGCCTTGCTGGCAATGTGCTCGCTGTGCCTGCAGCGAATGTTTTGCCTGCCGCACAGATCAATTGCACAATCACCAACGCCGCAAAACCGGCGACAGTTGCTGTCCAAAAAATTACCACCGGCGGGCTAGGGGGCCCATTTAGCTTTGCGGTCTCAAACCTTGCCGCAGCGCCAGCAGCCATTACCACTTCAACAATAGGTTCTGCAGCACCCGCCGCACCCTCAGCCATCAATGTCAGTTCTCTGAACTCAATCGTGCAGGTTTCCGAAAGCAGCAATTCATTTTTCACAATCGCTGGGGCCAGTTGTACCGATGCCAATTCAGCCGTGACGGGAAATTCAGGTAGCTTTGGCACGCTCACAGGATTGTTGATTGCCATACCTGCTGCCAACATTCTGCCTGCGGCACAGATCAATTGCATTTTCACCAATGCGGGCAAAGCGCCAACAATCAGTTTGCAAAAGGCATTGACGCCAGCAGGGCGCTTGGCTACTGCCGATCAGTTTTCTTTGAGTGCCACGGGCACCGGCGCACCTGCAGCTGTGACAACCAGCGGCACAGTGGGTGCCATCACATCAGCACCACTTGGTTTTACGGGCACAACGAACTCGGCCTATACTTTGAACGAAGCTATGGCTGCGGGCTCTGCATCGCTGATTACTGCATATTCGAAAACCATTGTGTGCAGCAACGCAAACCCGGTTGGCACGAATGTGGCTTCTATAAACTCGCTGCCCATAGCGTTCACGGCTAAGGGCGGAGATGCAATAAGCTGCACCATCACCAACAACGGCACGCCAACATCCAATCTCGTGCTGGCCAAGGGCTATACAACTTCAACCACACCGGTGGCGCTGGGGCAGTCCATAACTTACAGTTATACGGTATCAAACACCGGCAATGTTCCGATGCAGAACGTGAAAATAAACGACCTGCATGGTTCACCAGCGGTCGTCGTGCCCACGGGTGGCGCTGGGATCACGGCGGAAGCATTGACAACCGCAGGTCCGCTTGGCGCTGGAGCATCACCAGACTCCACAACCAATGACGGCATTTGGACAACGCTGGCGCCTGGGGCAACGGTTACGTTCACTTATGCCTATACGGTTACACAAGCCGACATTGACCGCGGATGAGGGCTTGGGCCGTGCCGATAATCAGAATGGTACAGCTGATGATGCCACCTACGCCTATGACGATGCAGACAATATGGTGTTTAACTCCAAGCTCTGTGCGGCAAACCCCAATATGGTCTATCCCGCCCA
>JAYWEV010000062.1:0-17333 GCA_043779145.1 Aestuariivirga sp.
TCTACAACAACACGCCGCGCAAATGCCTCAAATTTAAAACTCCGGCAGAAGTCCTCTGTCAGCAGCTGTTGCACTTCAAATGTGAATCCACCTCCCCGCTTTCGCGAGGATGACACGACAAGGTGACATGGGCTCCATAGAAACTCTCACTCATCTAAATACTATGTAATCCACAACCGTTTTGAACCGTAGTGATAACGAAGTTCAAATTGATGGGGTGCATTGGATGGGCAAAATTATAGCTTCAATATTGTTGATGATTGCTTTTGGTGGCGTGGCTGAAGGTGCTTCAAAAGCCAAGTCAAATATGAAGAAACAAGAGGCGCGCGTGCGTTGCCAACCGGGATATATATTTGAACTTGGAAAATGCGTCATCATACCTGAAATGGAAAACAGTTCGGGTAAGCATTGAAGCTGAACACGCGTTGTTCATCTCTTTGTGATCGGCACCCTAGGAGTGTTGACCACATTCCTCGTTTGAATCAGGCTAACTTTCACGGTGTTGGATACTAACAACCTCATGAAGGAAAATATTATGATCAAGACAACACTCGCAGCACTTCTCGTTCTCTCAGCCTTCGCCGGCGGCGCAGAAGCCGCGATGATGAAGAAGATGGACCATATGGCCATGAAGAAGTGCGGCAAAGGCATGATGATGATGCACGGCAAGTGCAGCATGGATAAAATGCACATGATGAAGCAGAAATAATTTCTTCTGAGTTTTGAATTCAGAAACCGATGTGGGAAACTGCATCGGTTTTTTTATGATACGTTTTTTAAATTTGCTCCAAAAAGAAAAAGCCTCACTGCGGCTCAGTTGCGCCAGTGAGGCTCCTCGGGAGGATCGAGTTTTAGCTTGAAATGATCCGGCACAAGCCGAACCGAATATGAGAATGCAATATGCATCTCGTCAATGTAATAAAAGTTTTGGCAGTCCGGTTTGGAACGATCGATATTCAGTCGAGGGACGAAACCGAAAAGTGATCATAAGTCCTGCTATGATCCGACTTGGTAATTTGGTGGAGTCATGGCCCCTCCAAGATTGTTTGCGTTCTGGTTTAAATCAGCGCCAATCACTGCTGCTGATGTGCTAAGTCTGCGCTTGTTGTAAAAAATGTCAAGCACTTTACAACACCCTAAACACAACACCTTGCACTGTGTATAATTGACCTGCGCCGATGAGCAGATTTAAATTGTGAAAATACGAATACCAATTGTCTTTACAGCTGTCCTTTTAACAGGCGGCGGATTCTACTGGCTCAAGGCTGAACATCGGCCCCAGGAAGCAATCTCTCAGGCCCAAAATTTTATCGACCTTCTCCAACTTAATAAATTAGAAGATGCCTATCAGTTGACGCTTAAAAACGAACTCGTGGGAAAAACAGATGGTGAATTTACAGTCACTGTTCAGCGCCAATTGTGTAGCTTGAATAAGCAAACCACTACGTTTCCATTCCAATCCAACGGGAATCGGATGAGAAGATGGATCGGTGGTCGCTCCATTGAACCGCCAGAAGTCACAGTCGAATTTACGGGTTCATGCCTTTTTGGCGTGACACTGCGCAGCGTCGCGCCTGGAATGTGGAAGGTCTACCATTTCCAAAGCCACGCAGGATGATGCGAAAGGGGTTTGAAGTAAGCAAGTTCTTGCAAAACGCTTGTTTCAACCGCCTCGCACAAACTCAATTATTTCTGCTAAAAATATTTCACCAAACTGCTCGAGCTTCGCTTCACCAACGCCTTGCACTTCAGCAAAATCCCATTTGGTCAGTGGGACTTTTTGCGCCATGTCGATCAACGTGCGGTCAGGGAAAATAACATAAGCGGGAACGCGCCTTTTGGTCGCCAGCTTCAACCGCAATGCTTTCAACACTTGCAATAAATCTTGCGCACGCGGATCAATGCTTGCGACCGCTGCCGCCTTCTTGTCTTTGCGCGTGACGCGAATAGCTTCGGCGCGATATTTGAACTCGCCATCGCCTTTGGCCAACAGCTGGCCGCGTGGCGTTAAACTGATGCCGCCATAACCATCATCATTTTTCTTGAGCAAACCAGCACCCGCCAACTGCCGTACCATGGATTGCCAATGGGTGCGGCTGTGATTGTTGCCTAAACCAAACGCCAGTAGTTTTGCATGGCCTGTGCTTTGCACCTTATCTGTGTGTTGGCCCAACAACACATCAGCCAAATAACCCCCGCCGAAACGACTGCCGGTTTGTTGCACGGCTTCAATAACCTTGCGTGCATCAGCTGTGCCGTCGATCATCTCTGCAGGATCAAGGCATACATCGCAGTTACCACAAGGCTGAGACTCTTCGCCGAAATATGACAGCAGCGCTTGTCGCCGACAGCTCGGCGCATCTGCAAAGGCGACCAGAGAATCCAGCCTTTGCAATTCGCGCTTGCGCCGTTCTTCGCCGCTCCCCTCATCATCAATAAATCGCCTACGCATCATGATGTCTTGCTGACCGTAAAACATTTGGGCGTGCGCTGGTTCACCATCGCGGCCCGCTCGGCCAATCTCTTGGTAATAAGCATCAAGCGACGATGGTAAATCAGCATGGATCACAAAGCGCACATCTGGCTTATCAATGCCCATGCCGAAGGCGATGGTGGCACAGACAATCACAGCTGGCTCAGTCATGAATGTGTTTTGATT
The DNA here is from genome assembly GCA_043779145.1 of Aestuariivirga sp. GTDB lineage: Bacteria > Pseudomonadota > Alphaproteobacteria > Rhizobiales > Aestuariivirgaceae > Aestuariivirga. Next base: position 2,660 of record JAYWEV010000062.1, read on the forward strand.
GTCCGAACGTGCTTCCGGTGTCATGCCTGCATGATAGGCTATTGCTCTGAATTTTTTACTTTTCAAAAACACCGCCCACTCTTCAGTGCTCTTGCGCGAGAGCGAGTAGATAATGCCACTTTCATTTTTGTGATCTTCAAGGAATTCTATTATCTGGTTTTTTGTATCATTCTTCGGCGCAACACCGAGCTGAATATTTGGTCGATCAAAACCCGCCACATATTCATCCGCTTTGCCACCAAACATTTTGTTCACAATTTCTTGGCGGGTTGATTGATCTGCCGTTGCGGTGAATGCACCAATCGGAACGCCCGGAAATTCCCGCGCGATGTTTTGAAGCGCATCATATTCCGGCCGGAACGATGCGCCCCATTGCGAAATGCAATGTGCTTCATCAACAGCAATCATCCGCACATCGAGTTTCTTGAGCGCTGAGATCATTTGCGCTGTCATCAAGCGCTCGGGTGCCAGATATAAAATCTTCACAATCCCAGCAGCAACGCGCCGCCAGATTTCAACATTGTCTTCGCGCGAGGCTGATGAGTTGATCGTCTCGGCCTCAACACCGGCCAGTTTCAGGGCTGCTACCTGATCTTGCATCAGCGCCACCAACGGCGAAACCACCACGGCCAATCCGCCCATTGCCAATGCGGGAACCTGATAACAAAGCGACTTACCAGAACCAGTCGGCATCACCGCCAGCACGTTGCGCCCCGCCATCAAACTATCGACAACTTCCTTTTGCCCCGGCCTGAAATTTTCAAAGCCAAAAACCTGTGAAAGAACCGCTTGCGTACCCATATATCTCTTCATCCCACCCGCTCATGAAGAATCACTGTGGACATCCTCAAACTGCTGTCACCTGTTCGCCGTATCTGGTGTCATAATACAATAGAAATTGATTTTGTTCCTGTTTTATTCTAGTTGAGAACCCATGTCATACAAACGAGTCATCTCCGTTCAGGGTGCCAGAGAGCACAATCTGAAAAATATCTCCGTTGATCTGCCGCGCGATAAGCTGATCGTATTCACAGGGCTTTCTGGCTCTGGCAAATCCTCGCTGGCATTCGACACCATCTATGCCGAGGGCCAGCGCCGCTATGTGGAGTCGCTATCGGCTTATGCGCGTCAATTCTTGGAAATGATGCAGAAGCCGGATGTGGATCAGATCGATGGCCTTTCGCCAGCAATTTCTATTGAACAAAAAACCACCAGCCGCAATCCGCGCTCAACCGTGGGCACGGTGACGGAGATTTATGACTATATGCGTTTGCTGTTTGCGCGCATTGGTGTTCCTTATTCGCCAGCTACCGGTTTGCCCATTGAAGCGCAGACCGTGACGCAGATGGTGGACCGCACTTTGGCTTTGCCGGAAGGTTCACGGCTTTACCTTCTCGCGCCCGTGGTGCGTGGCCGCAAGGGTGAATATAAAAAAGAATTTGCTGATTTTCAAAAGAAAGGGTTTCAGCGGGTAAAGGTGGACGGCGTGTTTTATGAGATCGAAACCGTGCCGACCCTCGATAAGAAGTTCAAGCATGATATCGATGTGGTGGTTGACCGCCTTGTGGTGAAACCTGATTTGGCCACACGTTTGGCCGACAGCTTTGAAACCGCGCTGAAACTGGCTGATGGTCTGGCCATTGCGGAGTTTGCCGACAAGCCCCTGCCCGCCTCGCAGACTTCAGAAGAAAGCGCCAACAAATCTAAAAACGAAACCCATGAGCGGGTGATTTTTTCGCAGCGCTTTGCCTGCCCGGTTTCGGGATTCACGATTGATGAAATTGAACCGCGTATTTTCTCGTTCAACAATCCGTTCGGCGCCTGCCCCGCTTGTGATGGCTTGGGCACCGAGTTGAAATTTGAACCTGAGATGGTAGTGCCCGATGCGAACCTTTCATTACGTCAAGGTGCGATTGCCCCCTGGGCCAAAACGGGGGCCACATCACCCTATTATACGCAAACCCTTGAGGCACTGGCCAAACATTATAAATTCTCCATGACCACGCCGTGGAAGGACATTCCGAAAAAATCACGCGATGTTATTTTAAACGGCACCGGCGAAGAAGAAGTGACCATTACTTATGATGATGGTTTGCGCTCGTACAAAACCAAGAAAGTTTTCGAAGGTGTCATCGGCAACATTGAACGGCGATGGCGCGAGACCGATTCCGAATGGATGCGCGAGGAATTAGCGCAATATCAATCTGACCATCAATGCTCGGTGTGCAGTGGTTATCGGTTGAAGCCGCAAACACTGGCGATAAAGATTGATGGTCTGCACATCGCACAAGTTTCACTGTTTTCAATTCGTCAAGCTGACACCTGGTTCCGCGAACTGGAAGGCAAACTGAAGCCCAAGGATAAAGAAATCGCCGCACGGATTCTAAAAGAAATTCGTGAGCGCTTAAAATTCTTGGTTGATGTGGGCTTGGATTATCTTTCCATGTCGCGCGTGTCTGGCACGCTGTCAGGCGGCGAAAGCCAGCGCATTCGTTTAGCCTCACAAATTGGTTCAGGTCTTACGGGCGTTCTCTATGTGCTTGACGAACCTTCCATCGGTCTGCACCAGCGCGACAATGAACGCCTGCTCAAAACGCTCGTCCATCTGCGTGACATTGGTAACACCGTAATTGTCGTGGAGCATGATGAAGACGCAATCATGCAGGCCGATTACGTTCTCGACATCGGCCCAGGTGCTGGCGTGAATGGCGGGCGCATTGTGGCGCAAGGAACGCCTGCTGAAGTGATGGCCAATCCGGAAAGTTTAACGGGGCAATATCTCACAGGTTTTCAACAAGTGCCCATTCCAGCCAAACGCCGCAAATGGGAAAAGGGCCGTAGCATTCGCGTGAAAAATGCCCGAGCCAATAATCTCAAAAATGTTGACGCCGAAATTCCGCTCGGCGTGTTCACATGTGTAACAGGCGTTTCGGGTGGCGGCAAATCCACGCTTGTTGTCGATACGATCTACCGCGCGCTGGCCCGCAAGCTGATGGGCTCGCGTGAGCCGCCATTAGCGCATGATGATATCAAGGGCGTTGAACATCTCGATAAAATTATCGAGATTGATCAATCGGCCATCGGCCGCACGCCGCGCTCGAACCCTGCCACTTATACGGGTGCGTTCACCTTCATCCGCGATTGGTTCTCGGGTCTGCCGGAAGCCAAAGCCCGGGGCTATGGGCCGGGGCGCTTTTCGTTCAACGTCAAAGGCGGCCGCTGCGAAACCTGCCAAGGTGATGGTCTCATCAAAATTGAAATGCATTTCTTGCCAGATGTTTATGTGACCTGCGATGAATGCCACGGCAAGCGCTATAACCGCGAAACGCTGGAGATTAAGTTCAAAGATAAATCGATCTCTGACGTGCTCGATATGACAGTGGCCGAAGCTGCTGACTTCTTCCGCGCCGTGCCATCGGTGCGCGATAAAATGACCACGCTGGAACGCGTAGGGTTAGGCTATATTAAGGTCGGCCAACAGGCGACAACGCTTTCGGGCGGCGAAGCGCAACGCGTAAAGCTGGCCAAAGAATTGGCCAAACGCGCAACAGGCCGTACATTATATTTGCTCGACGAACCAACCACGGGCCTTCATTTCCACGACGTGCGCAAGTTGCTCGAAGTGCTGCACGAACTGGTCGACCAAGGCAATTCCATGGTGGTGATCGAGCATAATCTCGAAGTCATCAAAACCGCCGACTGGGTGATCGACCTAGGCCCAGAAGGCGGCGACGGCGGCGGCGAAATCGTGGCGGTTGGCACGCCGGAAGATGTGGCCATGGAGAAGCGGAGTTATACCGGGCAGTATTTGAAGGATGTGCTGAAGCGGCCGAGGAAAGAGGCGGCGGAGTGAGATGGCCGATCTAAAAAATTCTGATATCCAAATCATTGATAGGGCATTTCAAGCTGACGATTTCGGTGACAGATTCCGGTGACAGTGCACTCAACATTCCCTCAATATTTCGGTGACAGTGCATCAAACATTCCATCACCAAACCACCTCCGCGCCCAAGTCTCTCAACTTCGTATCCACCGTCATAATGGGCATGGACGCGACGATGGATTGGGCTGCGAGCATCCGGTCGAATGGGTCGCGGTGTTTTCCCTTTAACAGGCCAGCCCATTGAGCGTGATGGAAACTGAGTTCAATTTTTGAAAATGAAAATTGCTCACACACATTTTGCAATGATATAGAAGCGGCACTCGACATCGGCAGTTTGCCAATTCGAACTTTGTTGGCAATCTCAAAAATGGAAATCGAACTGACAAAAATTGTGTTGCGGCTGTCATCGAGAAACCCGCGCTGCCCTAAACCCAACCTTGGGTCATCAAACATCATCCACAATAAAACATGGGTATCAAGGAGAAGGTTCAATCGGTCCTTCCCAGTCGGCAAGTTCCTCTTCAGTCATAGGCGCCAAAACATCGGGCATTTCAAAAAGCCCCTTCCATGCCCCATAGCCGCGTGATTTTTGGGCGAGCGCAATTTCGGGCACGATACGAGCGATGACTTTATTGCCCCGTGCTATGGCAATAACCTCACCTTCCTCAACTTGTTTCAGGATTTGAGAGAGATTGGTTTTCGCGTTATGGATCTTAAAAACTTGCATGAAAATAACTTAGCTAATCACTTAGCTAACGTCAAGTCTCCAAAATGTTGTGCTGGCATTTTTGGGTGCATATCCGCAGAAAGCCAACGAAAAAATTGAGTGGCACTTTCACAACAGCTCAATCTGTATAAACACTTGTTACATTATAAATAGTCTGTTAACCGCTGGTCCTCAACCAACAAAAGGACTCACCTATGCTCTCTGGTATTATCCCCACTTCATACTCAGGCCACCTCCGCGCAGCGTTGCGCATTATAACTGGTCTGCTTTTTCTCGAACATGGATTGACTAAGCTGATCCACTGGCCAGCCACAGATTATTTCCCTGCGGGTCAGCCGCTGCCAACTTTGATGTTGATTGCTGGCATTCTTGAGTTGGTAGGCGGCGCATTGTTCGCAGTGGGTGCTTTCACACGTCTGACGGCGTTTATCCTTGCTGGGATGATGGCCGTCGCATATTTCATGGCTCACATGCCGTCGAGCTTCTTCCCGGCTCAAAACGGGGGCGATGCAGCTGTACTCTTCTGCTTCATCTTCTTGTATTTTGCTGCAACAGGCGCTGGCCCATACAGCGTTGATGAAAACCGCAATAAATAATTTTCCGCGTGATGATCGAAAGGCCAGAGTTTCTCTGGCCTTTTTCTATTGACGTTCGCGTCTCAATTTATCCCAATATTCCAAGCGCTTTTTAACGTCGCGTTCAAAGCCCCGCTCAACAGGTTTATAAAATTCCTGGCGGCCTAATGAATCAGGAAAATAGTTTTGGCCGGAGAAGGCCTCAGGTTGATCGTGGTCATATTGATAGCCTGAGCCATATTCCTGCTGTTTCATCAACTTGGTCGGCGCGTTGAGAATGATCTTGGGTGGTGCGACCGAGCCCGTGTCTTTGGCCGCATTCATTGCTGATTTGAAGGCTGTGTAAAGCGCGTTCGATTTTGGCGCAGTGGCCAAATAAACTGTTGCTTGAGCCAAAGCCAATTCGCCTTCGGGTGAGCCTAGAAAATCATACACATCCTTAGCCGCCAGGGCTTGCTTTACAGCATCTGGATCAGCCAGACCAATATCCTCGTTTGCCATCCGCACCAAGCGGCGCGCAATGAACAAGGGGTCTTCTCCTGCCGTCAACATCCGAGCCAAATAATAAAGTGCGGCATCAGGATCCGAGCCGCGCACAGACTTATGCAAGGCTGAAATCAAATTGTAATGACCATCGGCCGCTTTATCATAGAGAGGCAAGCGCTTTGAGACAGCTTTGCCAAGTGCTTCAGAATTCAACGGCTCGTGGCCATCCGGCACAGTGGCAAAAATCTCTTCAACGAGGTTTAGAAAATAGCGCCCATCGCCATCGGCTAATGACAGCAATGATATCCGCGCATCCCCGTCGAGTGGCAGAACACGTTTCTCAAACATTTCCGAACGCCTGATTAATGCATCCAGCGCTTGCTCGTCCAAACGATTGAGCACCAACACTTGGGCGCGCGAAAGAAGAGCGCCATTTAATTCAAAGGAGGGATTTTCTGTCGTTGCACCAACCAGTGTGATCGTGCCGTCTTCCACATAAGGCAAAAATGAATCTTGTTGAGATTTGTTAAAGCGGTGAATTTCATCCACAAATAACAAAGTGCTGCGGCCCTGCTCTCTTCTCATGCGCGCCTGTTCGAAGGTTTTTTTGAGATCAGCTACGCCCGAAAAAATGGCCGACATTTGCTCGAACACCAAGCCGGTTTCGCCGGCCAGTAGTCTGGCAATTGTAGTTTTGCCTGTGCCTGGCGGGCCCCACAAAATTATCGAAGGAATGCGGCCTGATGCTAACATGCGGGTGAGCGTGCCATCTTCTCCGACGAGATGATCTTGGCCCACAACATCAGATAACTTGGTCGGCCGCAATTTATCGGCCAGGGGCCTAGGCCCCTGATTGGTCATGCCCGCTGCTTCAAACAGTGAGCTCATCACCCGAGCCGCAGAAACGCTTTTCGCCCGCCGCGAATGAGGCCAATGCTCCAGCGCCCGGTGGCTCGCGACAACACATTACGCAGGCTTTCGACGTTATCGATTTTCTGGCCGTTCACATCAGTAATCACATCGCCTTTGCGGAAGAATTGTTGGGCTGGGCCTGCGTTGACTTCGAGTGCAACAACACCCGTGGCATCAGCCGACAAACCTACTTCATCAGCAACAGCAGGTGAAAGATTGGCCACTACCAATCCTGCCATCGGTGTTCGTCCTGTTATGCTGGTTTCATTACGTCCAACTGTTTCAGGTGCTGCGATCAAACGAATGCTGGTCTGCCGTGTTGCCGGGCCACGGCGATATTCAACAAGCTTACGCTCGCCAATTTTTGATGTCGCAATCAGGTATGAAAACTCTTGCGCGTTATCAATCAACTTTCCGTCCATCGCCATAACCACATCACCACGCTGAAGACCGGCAATAGTAAGCGGGCTTTGCGGATGCAGATCAACAATGAGTGCGCCTTCAGGCCGCGCGAAACCAAGCGAGTCTGCAATGTCCTGACTGACGTCTTGGAAACCACCGCCCATCCAGGGCCGTACAATCTTATCTCCTGTTTCTGCACCTTGAATAACGGTCTTGACCATGTTGGACGGAATCGAAAAGCCTATTCCAACTGAACCGCCGGAGCGCGAAACAATCGCAGTATTGATGCCAATCAAATCACCTTGCATGTTAACCAGCGCACCACCGGAATTGCCTGGGTTGATGGCCGCATCCGTTTGAATGAAAAATTGATAGTCCGAGGCGCCGACACGCGTGCGCGCCAATGCCGATACAATACCGCTCGTCACCGTTTGGCCGACGCCGAACGGATCGCCAATCGCCAGCACCAAATCACCCACTTCAAGATCATCCGAATTGCCAAGCGTAAGCGATGGCAGATCCTCTTCATTAACTTCAATTTTCAGAATGGCCAGATCAGTCCGCTCGTCAGCAAGAATAATTTTGGCTGGGAACTCGCGCTTATCAGCAAGGGCAACACGAATATCTGTCGCGTTTTTGATCACATGGTTGTTGGTAACGATGATGCCTTTTGGATCGACGATGACGCCTGAGCCTAGTGAATTGGCAACGCGTTCGCGCGGAGGGCCATAACCGTTATTGCCAAGACCAAAAAGCTGACGGAATATTGGATCATCAAACGGCCCGCCTTGGGTTTGTTGTTGGCGTTCAATTGTCTTGGCATAAACATTCACCACCGCAGGCGATGTGCGCTTTACAAGCGGAGCAAAAGACATGGTGATCTCAGAGCGATCGCGCGGCACAGCGCGTTGGTCGGCAAGTGCCGCCTGCCCAGCCATCAACAAAGCCAGTCCGGTAATAATAATTTTCAGCATTTCATTCCCCCTATCTACGATCAACTTTGGTTGACAGAATAACTGCCGTCTCGATTTCCGTTACCCCGGAAATAACCCCGATCTGATCAATCACTTTATCCATATCCTCCGATGTGGCTGTGCGCACCATAGCAATCAAGTCTATTTTACCGCTCACCGTGTGCAGTGTCTCAATCTGCGTGAATTTAGCCAGAATTTTGGCCACTTCTATTTGGCGACGCGGTTCGACCGACATCGTCACTAAGGCAGCAATGCCTCTATTGCTTTGTTCCTTGGCCAGTTTCAACGTGTATCCGGCAATAACGCCCTGATCTTCCAAGCGTTTTAACCTGTCCTGAACCGTTGTGCGTGATACGCCAAGCTTTCGGGCGAGTGCCGCCACGGGTTCGCGCGCATTGATCCGCAACATATTGACCAGTTCTTCATCTTTTACCGTGAGCATAAGTTCCGTCGCTTTGAGTCTTGATCCGTCATTATGACGGCACAATGGTCAAATCGCAACACATCGCAGTCTTACCCCCGTCACTCGCATCCCACATAATCATATGAGAATCGCAACGAGGATCGCACATGTCCACTATCACTGCTTTGAAGTCTGCTCGAAATGGCCGCCCGGAAAATGCTGCGGCGTTAGCTCTACATATGCAGCCTGATGAGCCGGTGTTTTGTTTCTCACCCACAGCGTTGGCTGAGCGGGCTAATGTGTTTCTCAACAACTTCCCAGGGCTTGTGACCTTCGCCGTGAAGTCTAACCCATCGGTCGAAGTGATCGGCACTTTGGCCAAGATAGGTTTGACGCATTGGGATGTCGCTTCGGTGCATGAGATGAAATTGGTGCATAGCATCTCACCCACGGCAAAGTTTCACTATCATAATCCAGTGAAATCGCGCCGCGAGATTGAGGACGCTTACAAGATCTATAATTGCCGCCGCTTTGTGGTCGACTGCCGCGAGGAACTGCAAAAGATTGCCGATATCGTTGGCGCGGATGCGAGTGTTGAAATCGCCGTACGCTTTGTTCTGCCGCGTGACCGTGGGTCTTCAGCCCATGATTTTTCAACCAAGTTTGGCGCACCAGAGCACATCTGTGTTGAGCTGCTCAAACAGGCTGTGGCACTAGGCTATCAACCCCTGCTCACCTTCCACCCGGGCTCGCAGTCGCGCGATCCGCAAACCTATGTGCGCCATATCGAGGCGGCGGCCCGCATCGCCAAGTCAGCTGAAGTGAACGTGTTTGCGTTGAATGTGGGCGGAGGTTTTCCGGCCAATTACATGCTCTCGACAGCGCCTGAACCAAATGTATTCTTTCGCATCATCGAGGAAGCCGTTGCCAAATATTTCAACGGCAATGCGCCAAAGCTTGAATGCGAACCGGGCCGTGGCCTCGTTGCCAATTGCATGTCTCTTCTCGCGCGCGTGAAGCTGGTGTGCACCGATGGCGATGATATTTTTATCAATGACGGCGTTTACGGCGCATTGATGGAATATATGCAAGCGCCAGAATTGAAGCCACCCTTCCGCGTGATCCGTGATGGCAAGGTGATCCACGGCGCTGTAAAATCATGGAAGGTTTTCGGCCCAACATGTGACCCGCTCGACGTACTGCCGCACAACCTCGATATCTTGGAAAGCCTGCGCGAAGGCGACTACATTGAATTTGGCACATTGGGCGCTTATGGCGTTTCGACGCTGACCAAGTTTAACGGCTATGGCGGGCATGAGATTGTTGAAGTGGAGAAGGTGCTGAGCATTTAGTGCGAAACGCTCAGCAACCCTTTAACCTCGACTGTCATGCTTGCTAAGGTGCAAATCTAGCAAGAGGTAAATTATCTTGTTTCAGTTCGCGGCTTGATAGGTGCGCACAATATCGCCTGAATTCATTGCAACACCGATTGTCATAGGCTTCCCACGGTTCGTTACATTGAACCAGTAAACTTCTTCTACAACCCCAACCCGCTTCGGTTTGGCATATCCTGCATTTAACAGCGAAACTTCCGCGGCTCCCCACGTATAATGCGACGATCCAATATTACGTTCTGGAGTGAAGGTATCAGCACTACTGCCTATCGTAAGACTGACACGAACCAGCGCAGCATTTGTGCCTGCGAATGATTGCCCGGAATTAGTCAAACAAGATAGTGCCAACAACACAGCATAAAGCGATAAGCTTGGCTTGCTGTATGCACGGTTTTTTTTGTTTTTGTTTGAATTTAAGAACATCGACGGCCTCCAGTGTTTGTAACTGAAGGCTAGCCAGACAATTGACTTCTGCAGAGTAGCTTACGGTTAAATCAGCGCTTAGATACTGTTAGTAACAGTTATAATGGCTTGGTTGCTGTGTTGGTATTTTAAAAACAAATCATTATCCAAAACAACTTTAACATTAGTATCTTGTAATGAACTGTTAGCTTATCGGTTCTAGCTTCAATTTTAGTTCGGACTGGAACCAATTAATGCTTCAAAATCTTCAGCTAAAACTACCTGAAATTGAATTAACAATTCTCGCACTAAATTCAATACTTAATTCTGCGAATTTTATTGGATCGCCGCAGCTCAGCACTTTTTTGAGTTATGTTGTAAATGAAACTCTTGAAGGAAGAGCAGCAAAACTTAAAGCATATTCAATTGCCACGCAGGCTTTGGGCAAACCGGATTCATTCGACCCCATTTATGACGCCACTGTTAGAGTTGTGGCCAGTCGCGTTAGAGCAGCACTTGAGTTGTATTATTTAAAACTCACAAATAATGTTGATGTAACAATCGAGCTGTTCCCTGGATCATATGTTCCACATTTTGGAACGCGCGCTATAATTTTGCCGGAGAAAGCAAACACTTCGAATTTTGAACATAGTGTGGTCATTCGACCGACTAAATACTCGAACGCACAACGGTCCTCGATCAATCTTAATTCGCAAGCCGCTCATAGGCTTCTCGTTTTGGAAGATAGCAACGATATCAGACCGCTCTTGGCTAGGATCGGACATGAAGCAGGTTTTACAGTTTTTGAAACTGCCGACGCCAACGAATTCTGGTTGGCCTTCCGGTCATTTAAACCCACTCACATTTTTCTCGACATGGTACTTCCGAGCGCTGACGGGCTGGAAATTATGCGGGAACTCGGACGATTGTCAGCAACTTGCAAAATCACACTTATCAGCGGGGTAGACCCCCGTGTGCTCAAAACTGCAGAAAGTCTGGGCAGAGAGATAGGCCTTAATATTACCGGTGCCATCAGCAAGCCTTTTGATATCGAAAAGCTTTCGGCAGAATTGATTGAACTCAAATCGCAAGGCGATCAATTTCAACACCAAGAACTTCTCGATGCGATAAATGCTTCAGAGCTTACTTTGCATTACCAACCTAAATTAAAGTGGGATCAGAATGGAAAATCTCACACGACAGGTGTTGAAGGGCTTGTACGTTGGAATCATCCCAAAAGAGGCACGCTGTTACCTGAGGTCATACTCCCCGCATTCGATCAGGCAGGATTGATGGTTCAACTCAATAACAAAATAATTCAGACAGCTATAACCCAGCTGGTAGCCATGCATAAGCAGTTGCCAGACATGCACATGAGCGTCAATTTGCCTGCTCAAGCATTGGTTGATCCAAATTTTCCAGAGCTACTTGCAGCGCAAATGGACGATGCTGGTATTCCAAGAGAACGACTGATGTTAGAAATTAACGAAGACATTGCGTCGGACAGCGCGAGTGGCTCTACTGATGCAATTATTCATCTAGCACTTAAAGGCTTCTGCCTTTCGATGGACGATTTTGGAACTGGCCATTTTTCATTACTCAAACTTTTGCGCATGCCTTTCAGCGAATTGAAACTTGATAGATATATTGTCGGTGAATGTCGAACCTCCGACGATGCCAGAATAATTGTTCAAACAATAATTGGGTTGGCAAAAAATCTTAAATTGCATCCTTGTGCGGTCGGTATTGATGACCAAGAAACATTCAATTTGCTGCGAAGTTTAGGTTGCGACCTTGTTCAAGGAAATTTTTTTTCGCCACCTGTTAGGTCGGAAGAACTGCACAATGTTGTGACATCGCTGAATAATAAACAGTGGTAATTTGAGCGAAAGATTTTTAAATCGAGGGGAAGTCACGGTGCTACAGATATTAACCGAGAAAGAAAGCCTTTTTAGGCTGACCCAGTATCAAGATGTGATGACCCAACGTCCGCAGAGCTTTGTTGAAATTTGTCATATTGCTTGTGATACATTGCAAGGCAATTGCGCAGCTATCGAGTTTCTAGACGAAAACAAATCCTGGTTACCTGTGTGGCACGGTAATTATAGTGGCGAACTGCCGAGAGAGTTATCACTGTCGACCGAAGTGATGGAAACAAAGCGGACGATTATTGTCTCGGATGTAAATTTGATAACCGATTTAAAAAGAAAAAAAGCTTTAAAAGCGTGCGACATACTTTCATATATTGCCGTGCCGATCATACTTGAAACTCAATTGATTGTCGGAACTCTTTTCATTGCTTTTAATCATCCCAGAACTTCCGAACCAAAAGATGTTTTCCTGATGGAGGGGCTAAGTAGAATAGCGTCGTCCATGTTGAATATTAGTTCCTTGAAAATTGAAAATGCAAGAGAACTCGCCGAAACCAAAAGGCTTTTTGATAAGGTTGAAGCTCAACGAACCAAGTTGAATAGAAATGACAAGATTTTGAAACATGTTTCTAGGTTAGCCAAGATTGGTGGCTGGGAATATGACTTGGTCAATCAATCAATTCATTGGTCGGATCAAGTGTATGAAATCCACGAGGTTATGTTGGGCACGGCAATCGAGCTGACCAGTGCACTCGATTTCTATGAACCTGAAGCACGGGCTATGGTGGCTCAGAATTTCCGAAATACCATCGAGACGGGCGAGCCATTTGAATTCGAGTGCAACATTACAACGGCGCTGGGCAATGTGCGCAATGTAAGATCGATTGGTGAAGTTGAATACGAAAATAACCGCGCAGTGAGAGTGTTCGGCACTTTCCAAGATTTAACCGAACAGCGCACAACCGAAGCCCAAGCCCGACAATTTTTAAAGATGGAGACACTGGGTCAGTTGACTGGCGAGATATCGCATGACTTCAATAATATTCTATCTGCGATAATTGCTAACTTGCAATTTTATCTGAAACGAAGAGAACCGTTAAATGATGACCGCGATGAGATTGCCGATGCGTTAAAAGCAGCACAACGTGGGGTAAAGTTAACCAATCGCTTGCTCGATTTTGCGCGCAGTAAAAATCTGGTTATTGAAAATTTTGAACCCTGCGCAGTCGTGCGCGGATTGTCAGATCTTATGCAAGAAGCCTGCGGATCAAAAATCAATTTATTGCTTGAATTTGAAAGTGATGGCGGGTCAGTGGCGACCGACATAACATTGTTTGAAACGTCTTTGCTTAACCTTGTAATCAACGCCAGAGATGCCTCACCTCAGCATAGCGAGATCACCGTGTGCGTTCAAAACGTGGGCGTGAAAACCGCACAAAACAAATACAAGGTTACGACTATCCCAACTGAATACATTGGCATTTCTGTTTCTGATAAAGGCACAGGCATACCGGAGGCCGTTCTGAAACGATTGACAGAACCTTTCTTTACAACGAAAGACCCTGGCAAAGGCACGGGGCTTGGCCTGTGCGTGGTCCACAATCTGGTCACGCGTTCCGATGGCCAATTGAATATCGATTCAATCGAAGGCAAAGGAACCACGGTAACCATGCTGTTGCCGCGCGTTGAGGAAAGGCTACATTAGCGCGCGGACAACCCCAATAAAAAAAGCAGGCCCGAGAACCTGCTTTTGAAATCCAGAATAAAGATGGGTTAAGCCGCAACAGCCTCAGCATCTTCCTTCTTCTGCGAGGGGCCGGAATCGAGGCCTTTGGCTGATACGTCGCGGTCTACAAATTCAATCACTGCGACTGGTGCGTTATCGCCATAGCGGAAGCCGGCTTTCATGATGCGGATGTAGCCGCCCTTGCGGTCTTTGTAACGAGCGGCCAGAACATCGAACAGTTTCTTGGCTTGTGTTTCATCGCGCATTTGAGCGATGGCTTGGCGGCGGGCATGGAGGCCGCCTTTCTTGGCCAGCGTGATCAGCTTTTCAACGATCGGGCGCAGGTCCTTGGCTTTTGGCAAAGTCGTTACGATTTGCTCATGCTTGATCAGCGATGCCGACATGTTCGCAAACATCGCCTTGCGATGCTCGGACGTACGGTTGAGTTGGCGGCCTTTAAAACCATGACGCATAATATAACTCCTTCTAACGTAGCCACCTTAGCAGCTATAAATTTCTGAGGGCGCTTTTGACTTTCCGAGAAAAGTCAAAACGCTTTAGTAATGGCTTTCCATTTTCTTGGCCAGCTCATCAATGTTTTCTGGTGGCCAATTGGTGACCTCCATGCCGAGGTGCAGGCCCATTTGCGCCAGCACTTCCTTAATTTCGTTCAAGCTCTTGCGGCCAAAGTTTGGCGTGCGGAGCATTTCAGCTTCTGACTTCTGAATCAAATCGCCGATGTAAACAATGTTGTCGTTCTTCAAGCAGTTTGCTGAACGCACTGAAAGTTCAAGCTCATCAACCTTCTTGAGAAGAGCGGCATTGAACGGCAATTCCGAGCGCACTTCTTCAGCAACGGCAGCTGATGGTTCGCTGAAATTGATGAACACCGAGATTTGGTCTTGCAAGATTCGCGCAG
>JAYWEV010000063.1:0-6511 GCA_043779145.1 Aestuariivirga sp.
CAATCGGGCCTTGCAGAATTCCGCATGGCAGATTTATCCGTACACGGAGAATTATTGCAGGCGGCGCGCGATGATGCGCAACTGATTTATACCCGCGACCCCAATTTAAAAACGCCACGCGGCGAAGCTTTGCGAAACTTGCTTTATCTGTTTGAACGCGAGGCCGCGATTAAGCTTTTATCTTCCGGCTGAGTTTTTTGAGCGTTGCTTTGGGCAAGCCTTTTTCGGGGAACACTAGGCCCATGGAAATGATCATCTTCAAGCCGTCTTCCACGCTCATATCCAAAATGCGCACATCTTTTTTATCGGCAAAGAAAACATAACCGCCTGTGGGGTTGGGAGTAGTGGACACATAGATTGAATACATATCCCTGCCCGCCTCAAGGCCAACATCACTGCCATCGATCTCGCGCGATACGAAAGCCAGCGACCAAACACCTTT
Source organism: Aestuariivirga sp. (assembly GCA_043779145.1). Lineage (GTDB taxonomy): Bacteria > Pseudomonadota > Alphaproteobacteria > Rhizobiales > Aestuariivirgaceae > Aestuariivirga. The sequence goes on from JAYWEV010000063.1 coordinate 443, forward strand.
GCGCGGCCATTCCACCAAACACACATTGCGAAACGAAGCGCCTTTTTCCGAAAAGATATTTTCAAAAATTTGCTTGGAGCTTTTGTAAATCGAACGCACCACTGGCGTGTGGTTGAGCAAATTCTCCCACAAGCCAATAAAATAGCGGCCGACGAAATTTGTGGCCAGCGAACCCACAACCGTCATGAAGACCAGCGCGAACACTAAACCAAACCCCGGAACCTTGATCGGCAAATAGGTGTCGGGGTCGTAATAGGAGGGCAGCCAGGGTTTCACCAACCCATCGAATGAGCTCACAAACCACAATGTAGCCCAAATGGCGATGGCGGCGGGCGCTGTGATCACCAACCCGGTAAAGAAATATCGGCGCAAACGCGCAAAGCCAAGAACCTTTGGGTGTTTTTTCGGGGACAGATTATCAGTTTCGCTCATCCCCCCTCATTCGCACAGGAGAGCTATGGCTTGCAAGTTAATGCGCAAAATGCTTTGCAGACGCCATGAATTTTAAGAAAACCGTGTTGCTGGGCGCAGGGTGGCTGAGCCTTGGCGTGGCGGGCATCGGCATCATTTTCCCGTTTCTGCCCATTACCATGCCGTTCCTGCTGGTGGCGGCTTGGGCATTTGGCAAATCATCACCCGAAATGCGCGAGAAAATCCGCAACTACAAAACCTTCGGACCTTATGTAAGAGGTTGGCAGGATGGGCGCATTGTGCCGCTGAATGCCAAGATCGCGGCGACCGTGGTGATTTTGCTGGCATCGGTTTACATGTGGTGGTTCAGCCCCTTACCCCATTGGGGAGCCGCTTTAATCATCGCCGGAATGCTGGCCGCAGAAATCTATATATTACAACGGCCTATAAAATAGTTTCATGAAATATGATTTTTATCTTGACACCGCACGGTGAACCTGCCTATATTGCCTATACTCCACAATCATATCCCAACTATGAGTTTTGAGCCGATCATGAAAATGAACGTTGGGATGGTGCTGTGACTTGCGCAATCTGTTATGCACAGCAGTTGGATTCTCGTTTTTACTATTGACGATTCCATCTTTGCGTAGCTAGTTATTGGTATAAAAACACTTTCGAGGACGAAAGCATGAATGTACCAAACTGGACTTCCGTTAGGTTAGCCGCTCAAATTCTGAGTGTCTCAGAACAAACCGTGCGGACTTTGCTTAGAAATGGAGCTGTAGCAGGGATTCAAATGGGTAACTTATGGTTGGTTGACCCGGTTTCCCTTGAAACCTATCGAATTAGGAATGCCGAGCCCAAGGACATTGTTTCAAAACGGTCAGGCCCATTACCTAGAGTAAAGGCCATTTCATTTTTTAGTGGAGCGTTGGGGTTAGATCTAGGTTTGGAAAAAGCAGGCATAGAAATTCTGCTCGCTTGCGAAATAGACAAGCATTGCCGCAAAACGATCGCTACAAACAAACCAGATTTAGCTCTTCTTGGAGATATTCGTGAATATCGCGCCGAAGAGATTAGAGCTGCTGCAGGTCTAACATCCACAGATGAGATTGATGTGATTGTCGGAGGTCCACCTTGCCAAGCCTTCTCAACCGCAGGTGCGCGGCGCGGTTTTCAGGATGATCGTGGAAACGTTTTCTTGAAATATATTGATCTTATTTTAGAACTAAAACCAAAATATGCAGTTATTGAAAATGTTCGAGGATTGCTTTCGGCACCCCTCGCGCACAAACCACACGCTGATCGTGAAGATGGGTGGCTACCAAATTCTGAAGAATTGGCTGGTGGTGCTTTGCTCTATATTGTTCAGCGTTTGCGCGAACATGGTTATGGCATAAGCTTCAATCTCTATAACGCCGCAAATTTTGGTGTTCCTCAAGTCCGTGAACGTGTGATTATGTTATGCTCTCGAGATGGCACAAAAATGCCACATCTCAATCCCACACATTCGCAAGACAATCAATTTGGTTTGCCACAGTGGCGAAATTTTGCCGAAGCGATTGAAGGCTTAGCTAATTGCGAACATGTGAATTTTCCAGAAAATCGACTGCGTTTTTATCGGATGCTAGGGCCAGGCCAATATTGGAAGCATTTGCCCCCAGAACTGCAAAAGGAGGCCATGGGAAACAGCTATTATTCTGGGGGCGGGAAAACTGGGTTTCTGCGTCGCTTGTCTTGGGACAAGCCGAGTTGCACCCTTGTCACAGCGCCGAATATGCCAGCAACGGACATATGCCACCCAACAGAAAATCGCCCACTATCAATCCAAGAGTATAAGCGTTTGCAGATGTTTCCAGATGATTACTTGATCTGCGGATCACTTGTTGAACAATATCGCCAAATTGGAAACGCAGTACCAGTTGGTTTAGGCGAAGCAGTTGGAAAAGCTATTATGACTCATATGGCGGGAAAACATGTTGCGCCTCCAGCCGGTTTTCCATTTTCACGGTATAAAGAAAACGATGAACTAACTTGGGAAATCAAAACGATGCAATTGCTGAAAAAGCAGCAAGGGCTTTCAAATTTTCCTGCTGAACAAAACACATTTAACGACGAGTATTCCTTATTTAGCCAGACATAAAAACAATTTTCAGCGAAATACTATTTCATTAAATTAGATTTGAGGTATTTTTCGACAAATTTCTTGAACCCCTTTTCTGAAATATGCGCACGAACGGCCTCATCGGGAAATTGATCCCAATTTGTTTTTCCTGTTCGGGAAAATGTTCGAAACCATTTTTCAATTTGCGTGCCGCCTCTGACCGCTGCTGATGAAGAGTTCTCGCTGTTGTCCCGATTTTTAACTTGCAAAATCACCCAATTGCCATCGCCTTCAGGTGGCCGGATAAAATCAACTGATTTGGCAATCGAACCTGAGCACCACGCCCAACCATGTTGTTCCAACGGCTGAGCCAAATAGCGTTCAAGCAAGTCACCTACAATATTTTCGGCACCCATCGATAAAAGATGCTTCTGTTTTGCATCTTCTAATTCGTGTTCAGGCACTGAAAAATAGTGCTCTAAAATTATCGAAACCATATCATCAGGAACCGTTGATGGGGCTTCCGGTAGCTTCACTTCCCGACCTTTTTTAAATGCTTTTGTTCGCCTTTGTAAATCATTTTCCGTACCAAATGAGTCGTTCTTGGCAATTTTCGCAAAATTCGGATTCAGATCGAGAAACTGATTAATTGTTGCAAGTTTTTCGGGAAGGTCGATTTTCAATTTTTTCATGGTCGCTCTTCATATCTCAATTTTAAATCAGAAAGCATTCCTTATTTAAGTGAGTCGAAATTCAAACAAATGCTAATTCAGATTAGGCTTGGAATTTCTGATCAAATGGCGATGTTTGTTCATATGGATGCGTGCTCCGCTGCCCCGCATACCGCAAAATCTATAAAGAGTTTTTGAAAATTGATTTTCCGCGCGTGCCTTATCCGCCATCGCCGGATGTGTTCTGGGAGGTGTCAGCCAAGGGAACCCAGCTTCGCAAACTGCATTTGATGGAGGATGCGGCCATTGGCGCTGCGCCTTATAAGTTTGTGGGGGATGGCGACAGCAAGGTTGTGAAGGTGGAGTTTAGGTCTGGCAGCCCCCTCTCTGTCAGCTTCGCTGACATCTCTCCCGCGAGGGGAGAGAACGAAGGGAAGAGTGAAGTGGGAGCAGTTTACATTAATGCCAACCAGTGTTTTGAAAATGTGCCGCGCATTGCTTGGGAGTTTTATATTGGGGGCTATCAGCCTGCCCAAAAGTGGCTGAAAGACCGCAAGAGGCGCGAACTTTCGTTTGAAGACATTCGGCATTATCAAAAGATCATCAAGATATTATCCGAGACTGACCGCATCATGAAAACCATCACCATGCCGCTTGATGCAAAATAAAGCGGGATAGTTCAATCCCCCGCCCGTGTCGGGTTTTGTTCTGCCCACACTTTTGCACGGGCTTCGGCTTCGAGGCGGATTTCTTCGGTGGTGGTGCTACGGAGGTTGGCCAGTCGCGAAAAGATTTGGGGGCTCTCGGTTTTGACGGCAGATTCCGTGGCAATGATATACCACATCAGCGCGCGGGTATCATCCTGGCGGACATAGTTGCCAGCGTGATAAAGCTCGCCCAGATAGGCCGCAGCATCCGGGCTATGTTTGCGCACGGCGGCATTGAGCCATTTGAGACCTTGCGACGGGTTTTTCGTGATGCCTTCGCCTTCGATGCTCATGGTGCCCAAACTATAGAGTGCTCTGGGGTGAGCGTATGTTGTGGCGATCCGCAGAAAAGTGCGCGCGGCAAGTTGGGGATTGGCGGCAAGCTTGGCGCTTTTTATGCCAGTGCGCAAATAGTCTGAAACCCGCAGCTGTGCATCAACCGCTATGCGCAGACGGTTTTTATCAGGTTCATCAGGATCAAAACTTTCAGCCACCCGGTTATAATAGGAATAGGCAGTGGCCGGATCCACGGGGACGCCCTGCCCCAAACGGTACATATGGCCTAAATACCAATCCGCCACGATATTACCATCGTCAGAACTGCGCCGGAAATATTCGGCTGCTTGAGGATAATCGCCATCAGCATAAGCACCGCGCGCGCGCTTGAGATCATCCGTCCAAAACGGCACGATGTCGATATGCGGAAGCTTGATCTGAGGCGGACGCAAAGTTGAGAAGAAATCACCGATGGAATCATCGGCCATCACGCGTGACGGCGCTGAAATGAGCAAACTCACCATGACGGCCATTGCCAAACGAAAATGACGCGCAAAAATCATAGGCTTGGAATGCCCCATGATTTGCCCCATGACTGATGAGATGGTGCGCAACCCTTCTGCATCACATGTCTAATTTGAAATTCCACCATTATCGTCTAACGCATCGCCCTGATGGGCAAACTTTCCTGAAAGTGTTAAAGCGTTCTGACCAATTTGGCTGCCCCGCAGTTTTTATGAAAGCTTTAAATTAAAAGTAAATTGCGGCAGATGATGGTTGAAGCAATGGCCCAAAATGGCCTTTCACATAAATGTCGGAACTGTTGCGCGGATGCAACGGTTTTGAAGGTTCATTGTTGATCTATGCCATGCCAATGTCTGGATCATGACAGATTCTCTCAAAGACTTGGCCTCCATTGAACCTGCGCCCGAAAACCTGAACTTTGCCTATGTTCGTAGGCCGGGGCTTTGGAAAATTATGTTCACGAACCTCTTCATGGGCGTCATTACGCTGACCATCTGGCATTTTTGGGGCAAGACCAATGTCCGCCGGCATATTTGGAGCTGCATCCACATCAACGGCGAACCGTTGGAATATAGCGGTACAGGCGGCGAATTGTTTCGCGGGTTTATGGCTGTGTTCGTGGTTTTCATCTTGCCGATTTTATTGATTACGGGATGGTTGAGCTTATCGCTGGGCCCAAGTCATCCGGCAATTTTGCGTCCGAATTTGCTGTTTTTTGTCGCTGGCTATCTGCTCAGCGGTTTTGCGCTTTATAAGGCGCGCAACTATCAACTTTCGCGAACCAATTGGCGCGGCATCAGAGGCAATATGGACGGATCTGCCGGTCTCTATAGCCTGACATATTTTGGCAACATATTGGCGAAATGGTTTTCCCTGGGCTGGGCCACGCCAGTGATGAATGTGGTGATGTCACAGCAAATGATTGGCGACATGCGTTTTGGAGACTCTGCGTTTAAATTCAAAGGCCGTGCTGGGCCGCTTTATCCGACTTATGCATTGTGCTGGTTTTTGACATTGATTTTGATTTTCGGTGGTGGTTCGTTTTTGGTTTATGAATTGGTGCAATGGGCGGGCACAAACGTGGAGGACGCTTTCAACCATGTGTTTAAACCGCCTGCCAGCGCCAAGCCTTCTGCCGACGATTTGAAGCTCGTTGGATATTTCACTATTGGATTAATGACCTTGCTATTGTTTTACGTTCTGGTCATCCCCGCTTTGTGGGCAATTTATTCCGCAAAAGAGTTGCGCACGCTCGCAAACTACACACGCTTTGACGGCGCGCAGTTTAAATTAACCGCAACTTGGGGCAATGTGATCTGGCTCGCCATCGGCAATTTTTTGATTGTGTTGTTTGCAGTGTTAATTGCCATGG
>JAYWEV010000064.1:0-17014 GCA_043779145.1 Aestuariivirga sp.
CAGACATCCTAGGAGACTCGAATGCAAAACACGATTGATCGCAGTAACATTGATGCAAGCCTTTTTGTGGATGAGACAGCTTTAGTTCATGAGCTTGCAGCAAAGGCTAAGCTGTCAGCAAATGATGATCAACGCGTTTTGACGATGGCGAAGGAATTGGTGTTGGCCGTTCGCAATAACCGCAAAACGCAAGGCAGCATTGATACTTTCATGCAGGAGTATTCGCTTTCATCGCAAGAAGGTGTTGTGCTGATGTGTTTGGCCGAGGCGTTGCTTCGTATTCCCGATGCGGCGACGGCGGACCGTTTGATTGCGGATAAAATTGGTGGTGGCAATTGGCAATCCCATTTGGGGCAATCTGAATCATTATTTGTAAATGCATCGGCTTGGGGCCTGATGCTGACGGGCAAAATCATCACCATGGGGCAGGATGTGAATTCTGATGGTTTTGGATTTCTGAAGCGCCTGGTGCGCAAATCCGGCGAACCGATTTTGCGCAACGCCATTAAACAAGCCATGCGCATTATGGGACGACAATTTGTTTTGGGCCAAGACATGAGCGAAGCTTTGAAATTCGCACGTGCTGAGGAAGCAAAGGGTTATCGTTATAGCTTCGACATGCTGGGTGAAAGCGCCATGACGATGGCGGATGCAGAGCATTATTTTAGGGCTTATCAATCGGCACTCAATGCGCTTTCTGGTGGAGGTGATGTGCTTGGTAGTCCGTCACTGTCTGTAAAACTGTCAGCGCTTTATCCGCGTTATGAAGAAAAACACCGCCACGAAGCTCTTGGCTATTTGTTCGGTGCTGTTGTCCAACTGGCTCTGCGCGCAAAGGAATTGGAGGTTGGTTTGACGCTGGATGCGGAGGAAGTGGCACGGCTCGATCTTTCGCTGGAATTGTTTGAAAGGCTTGCAATTGAGCCACGACTTGGCGGATGGAATGGGCTGGGACTTGCGGTGCAAGCTTATGGGAAACGCGCACTTCCGGTTTTAGCATGGCTTGCAGAACTTGCGCATAAGTCCGGGCGTATCTTGCCTGTGCGCCTTGTGAAGGGTGCTTATTGGGATACTGAGATAAAGCGCGCGCAAGAGGCGGGCTTCGAAGATTTTCCGGTTTTCACGCGCAAGGTTTGCACCGATGTGAGTTATCTTGCATGCGCTCGGTTTATGCTTTCACGGCGCGATAAGTTTTATCCGCAGTTTGCCACGCATAATGCACAGACGGTTGCTGCTGTGCTTGTGATGGCGGGTGATGACAAGGGGTTTGAGTTCCAGCGGCTGCACGGCATGGGGCAGGGGCTTTATGATCAGGTGATTGAACAGCACCCATGCCGGATTTATGCGCCTGTGGGCAGCCATAAGGATTTGCTCGCCTATCTGGTGCGCAGGCTTTTGGAGAATGGCGCCAATACATCATTTGTAAACAGGTTGGCTGATGATGAAGCGCCGCTGGACGACATTGTTGCGAACCCTGTGGGTGTTGCTCTGGCTTTGGAGCATGTTCCGCATCCTTCAATACGGAAGCCTCCTGCACTGTTTAGTCCTCGGGTTAATTCGGCTGGTTTGCCGTTATGGCGGGCTAGTGATCGTCAGGCACTGACTATCGGTGTTGAAGTTGCTTTGAAAAAGCAATTTGAAGCATCGGCGATTGTTGATGGTGAGATGCTTCGAGATGGGCCGCAGCGCCAGATTGTTTCGCCTCATGACGTTTCAACGCATGTCGGTAAAGTTTGGGAGGCGAGTGAGGCCAGTGTTGGCCGAGCGATGGATAGTGCAGCACTTTGCCAACATGAATGGGATCTGTTGGGCGGTTCGGCCCGGGCAGAGATTTTGGAACGGGCGGCACGTCTGTTCGAAGAACACCGCACTATATTTGTTGCATTACTGGTGCGCGAGGCGGGCAAGACCCTTGACAATGCCTTAGGTGATTTACGTGAGGCTGTGGACTTTTTGCGTTTTTATGCCATCGAGGCGCGCGCAAAATTTTCTGACGCGGTGCGCTTGCTGGGGCCAACGGGCGAGATCAATGAACTCACCCTTCATGGGCGTGGCGTGTTTGCTTGTATCTCGCCATGGAATTTTCCGTTGGCGATTTTTACGGGGCAGGTTGCAGCTGCTTTGGCGGCGGGCAATGCGGTTATCGCAAAGCCTGCGGAACAAACGCCTTTGGTTGCGTTTGAGGCGGTTAAGCTTTTGCATCAAGCTGGCGTGCCTGTTGGGGTGTTGCAGTTTCTGCCGGGTGATGGTGCGCGCATTGGCAAGATTTTGCTCAACCATCCGGCCCTTGCTGGTGTGGCATTTACAGGTTCGAATGATACGGCTCGCATCATCAACCGAACGCTCGCCATGCGCGATGGTCCTATCCCCAGCTTTGTGGCGGAGACAGGCGGCATGAATGCGATGATTGTCGATTCATCGGCGCTGCCCGAACAAGCCGTGCGCGATGTTGTGGCATCGGCCTTTGATAGTGCTGGGCAACGTTGTTCTGCGGCGCGCATTTTGTTTGTGCAGGAGGACATTGCGGACAAAGTGATTGAGATGTTGAAGGGGGCAATGGAGACTCTGAAGATTGGTAATCCTTTAGATTATTCAACAGATGTTGGCCCTGTAATTGATGCAGAAGCAAAAAGCGTTCTGGAAGATCATAAAGCTCTCATCACTCGCGATGCACGTGTAATTCTGGATATGGCGCTGCCAGAAGAACGCTCAGACGGCAATTTTGTTTCACCGGCGGCTTATGAACTGAAATCGATTAAATTGCTTTCGCGCGAAATTTTTGGACCAATCTTGCATGTTGTGAGATTTGATGGAAATCAGATTGATGATGTTTGCGATCAGATTAACGCCATGGGATACGGTCTTACCCTTGGCCTTCATACGCGCATTGAATCGGTGGCAAAGAAGTTGCGAGCCAAGATGCGCGTTGGAAATATTTATGTGAACCGAAATCAGATTGGAGCTGTGGTTGGCGCTCAACCCTTCGGTGGCGAAGGTTTGTCAGGAACAGGCCCGAAGGCCGGCGGCCCCCACACGCTAACTCGCTTTTCGGTTGAGCGAGTTTGTTCAACAGATTCAACAGCTTCCGGAGGTAACGCGGAGCTTGTTAACATTTGATTAAGGATTGATGCTTAACATAACTGTAATCATTAATGGATCGTAAGATGGCAAACTTATTAGCGGCTGTGGACCGCAAACCGTTCTTAACGTTTGAGGAAGCAACCGGGTTTTTAGAAGAGACAACGAGGCGCTCTGGCGTTAAGCACTTGTCCTATTGGTATCTGCAATTCTCTGATGATCTGCCTGATCAAGTTATTTGGATTGCGACTTATGATCCCAATTACATGAATCAATATATGAAAAACTTCACGCCACTGGGCGACCCAGTGATGGACGAGTTGCGAGACGGTCGTATTGTTGATTGGACTGAATGGATGGCGGTTGATGAAACGCTGCATCACATCCACGCGGAAGCAGATAAATTTGACGTTCCGAAATATGGTATATCGATGCATATTCCGACGGGAAATCAGGACAAGGTAGTGTTTTCGGTTTGCCTTGAGTCCGATGACAAAAGTTGGCCTGATGTGCGGCAAACTTTAGCGAAGCGTTTTAAACCGTTCGCGTTTGAATTTCATGAACGAATGGCACCTATGATTCATGCACGTCAAAAAGGCGATGCAGTTTACTCGTTCTAGAATCATTCTTTGCGCGTCGTGAATACGAGACCGCGCTCAACAGCGTGATTGCCAAACTTACCGCGAATTTTATCCATGGCAATTTCCGCTTTGGTGCGCGCAACGTCACTAGCATCAAGCGATTTTTCCACTTCTGCGGTTTCGCGCTCGACAAGGTGTGAAATGCCCACGCCCAAAAGCCTGAAACTTCGTTTTCCAGTTTCTTTTTTGAGCAATGGGTTTGCGGCCTCGAATATTTTATGCGCCAGATTGGTTGCATCGTCGTAAGAGGCTGCGCGTGTTAGAGATTGAAAGTCTTTGGTTTTGAGTTTCAGTGTTACGGTATAGCCGGCCATTTGCGAAGCCTTGGCGCGGCGCGAAACTTTTTGTGCCAAGTTCCAAAGTATCGGTTCTAATGTTTTATAATCGCTGATGTCTTCGTTGAAAGTCGTTTCAGCGCTTATACTTTTTGTCTCGCGTTCGGTTGAAACTTCCCGCACATCTTCGCCGCGCGAAAGGTGATAAAGCCTAGCTCCCATGTTACCAAATTTCCGCATGAGATCGTTTCGTTCCAATGTCTGCAATTGGCTGATCATGGTAATGCCGCCCTTGGCGAGCTGGGCTTGAGTGGCTTTGCCCACGCCCCAAATTGCGCCAACTGGTTTTGCTGCTAGAATTTCCAGAGTCTCGGCTTTTCCAATGATTGAAAAACCACGCGGTTTTGCGAAGTCTGAAGCAAGCTTGGCCAAAAATTTGTTATGCGAAAGACCAATAGAAGCCGTTATGCCCACTTCCTTTTCAATGCGCTGAACCAGTTTTGTCAATGAAAGAGCAGGCGATGTTCCGTGGAGTTTTTCGGTGCCGCTTAAATCAAGAAAGGCTTCGTCGATTGAGACCGGCTGCACGAGCGGTGTGAATTGAAACATGATCTCGCGTACAATTTTCCCGGCGGCTGCATATTTAGCCATGTTGGGCTTGACTACTACCGCTTCGGGACAAAGCTTTAATGCCTTGAACATTGGCATGGCTGATTTCACACCGTGGATGCGAGCGATGTAACAAGCTGTTGAAACAACGCCTCGAAACTGTCCGCCAACGATCACCGGTTTATCTCTGAGAGCCGGATTATCACGCTTTTCTATGGCCGCGTAAAAAGCATCGCAGTCAATATGAGCAATCGCTAATTGGTGGAGTTCAACGTGTTTTACTAAGCGGGGGCCGCTACAATTTGGGCAACGCCTCGCTTCCACCTCAAATTGGTGCAGACAATCGCGGCAAAAACCTCGGTTCTGGTGTTGAACTCCCATTGGGGGAGAATAGAATGAGAACTTGGCTGACGCTAGATCTCTAGAAGTTTTGCGGCATGAGATTTAATGCCGTTCCAATTATCGCTGCGCAGTGAAACGAAATCTAGCGTTGGGACAAATTTGGAAAAACGCTCATCGTGCAGAAAATGGATCAGGTGAACGTCTGGTGCGTGGTCAAACGCGCTTTGGATAAAATGCTGGCTGTCATCGATAAAAACCACTGGGGCCTTGGTGCGTGAGGCCATTTCGCGCAAGGCAGGGCCCTTTGGGCCTGAGTTGGTAATGACGGGAAAATTGAGACCTAGCATGGATAAGTTCGCACGGCGGTCATCGCCCGCAAAATGTGGTAGATTGGTTAGCATTACAACAGTGGCGTGATTGCTGAGAGACGTTAAGCCCTCAATGGCACCGTTGATTGCTTTCATGCCGCGCGTGTGTTGGACGAAAAACTCATTGACCAGTTCAAATGTGGTAGCAGTTGAGAGGGCTTGGCCCGTTTTAGCATCAAAGATATCATAAGGTTCAGCGGGATTTCCAGGCTTTATGCTGAGGCCTGATTTACCAATAAACTCTTCAAATTCTCTGATGAAATGCACAATCACTTCGTCAACATCGCTTATGAGCAAGGGCTTTGTTGCCGATATTTTCAATTCAGATAGTTGCTGCTGAGTTGGGTCAGAAATCATCGTTTGCTCCGGGGAAATGACGGCGGGCGTTAACAAGGTTTTGTGGCGGAATTTCGTGTTCTCGGGCAAATTCGAGAATCAGCGCTTCGTCCTGTAATGCGTAGTCAAACATGAATCCCAAAAATACCTGGTCTTGGGCTCCATCTTGCAGATCAGATAAACCAATACCACTTAATGCTGTGAAACGGTCTAATCTTTCATCATCTGATACTATAAAAGCTATTAGTTGCAATGCAATAATGCTGCTGTCTGAATTAATCTTCGAAATATCTTTGATTGGCATGGGCGCGTGCTATTAACCAGAATGTTGAATGACGTTTGAAGGCTTAAGGAGTTGGTTACTGAGTTTGGTGCAGAACGTCATCTGGCTTAATAGAAATTCCGGTTCAAATGCAATCGGTACTATCTATATTTAGGAAACTTGTTTGAAATGGACTTAGGACATTATGATCAGATCGCAAGTAGGCCGCTGGACGTGATGGGGTCAGAAATGCAAAAAACAGTTTTGGTGGTTGAAGATAATGAGTTGAACATGAAGTTGTTCAATGACTTACTTGAGGCCCATGGTTACCGCGTTGTGCAAACACGTGATGGTCTTTCGGCATTGGAAATTGCACGAAAGCATATGCCTGATTTGATTCTGATGGATATCCAATTGCCAGAAGTTTCCGGCATTGAAGTGACAAAATGGCTGAAAGAGGATGAAGACCTTAAGCGCATTCCGGTTATTGCTGTGACCGCCTTTGCCATGAAGGGTGACGAACAGAAGATTAGGGAAGGGGGTTGCGAGGCCTATATCTCCAAGCCAATTTCCGTCGTAAGTTTTTTGCAAACAATTGACAAGTTTTTGAAACAACCAAAATAATGACTGCACGTATTCTTGTTGTTGATGATATTTTGGCGAATGTGCGTCTGCTTGAAGCCAAGCTGACGGCTGAGTATTTCGAAGTCATTACGGCAAGGAACGGCCTTGATGCGCTTGAGGCTATTGCGCGCAGTAAGCCAGATTTGGTTCTACTCGATGTGATGATGCCCGGCATCGACGGGATTGAAGTTTGTAAACGCATCAAATCCAACCCACTGACGCAACACATTCCCGTTGTTATGGTTACAGCACTCGATCAGCCAGAAGACCGGGTGCGCGGGCTTAATGCAGGAGCTGATGATTTTTTGACGAAGCCAGTCAACGATATTTCACTGTTCTGCCGAATCAAGAGTCTCGTGCGGCTGAAAATGCTAACTGATGAGCTGCGAATTCGCGCTCAAACTGGTGATAGCATTCATGCGATGCTGCACATTGAGACACAATCGAGCAGTAGTGAAGGCCGGGTTTTGTTGGTCGACACGCGCGATATGTCCGTGGAACGCATAAAAACAGCATTGGCCGGCAATCATAGTGTTATGAGTGTCAAGGAACCAACCCACGCAGTAGAAACGGCAGCAACGGCTACAGTTCCGTTCGAATTGATCATTGTTAGCTTGGAACAGGATAAATTTGACGGGCTGCGTTTGTGTTCGCAGCTTAGGTCGCTTGAAGCGACGCGGCAAACGCCAATCCTCATATTGGTTGAGCCTGACGATCAAACGCGGTTGCTTCGCGCTCTTGATATGGGTGTGAATGACTATTTGCTGCGCCCGGTGGACCGACAGGAGCTGTTGGCCCGTGTTAATACGCAAATTAAGCGCTGGCGTTATACCGAGCAGTTGAGATCCAGCGTTAAGGCATCAATTGAGCTTGCGGTCACGGATTCGCTGACCGGTCTTTATAATCGTCGTTACCTGGAAACACATCTTAGCAGCCTGATTGAACATTTTATAAATCGCGGAAAATCTTTGACCGTTTTGGCTTTGGATGTGGATTTTTTTAAACCAGTCAATGATACTTATGGTCATGATGCGGGTGATAAAGTTCTGCAAGAATTGGCGGTTCGCATTCGTGAAAATACGCGCAGTATTGATTTGTGTTGCCGAACCGGCGGCGAAGAATTTGTTTTGGTGCTGCCGTCTACAAACATGGCCGCAGCGCATGTTATTGCTGAAAGACTACGCAAAGCCGTTGCTTCAAAATCATTTTCCGTAGGCCTGTTACAAAACATACCTATAACTGTGTCACTCGGAGTGGCGACCTTGATGCATGCCGAAGATTCGTTAGAACGATTGCTGAAACGCGCCGACCAAGCGTTGTATGAAGCAAAACGTGAGGGCCGAAACCGGGTTGTTGAGGCTGCAGCCTAACTGACTGACCCTGTTAAATTCAGCTTTACAAACGTCAAAACAATGTCCATTTCAGTGGGTGAAGCTTGGTTGCGAGGGCAATTGCTTTCTGCGATACTGCGGCATGGTTTATATTCTATTGTAAGGAGTTTATGAAATGGGTTCATTATCTTGGTATCATTGGGTTTTGTTTCTTGTTGTTGCGCTTGTGCTGTTTGGCGGCAAAGGTAAGGTTTCTGACCTGATGGGCGACGTTGCAAAAGGCATTAAAAGTTTCAAAAAAGGTTTGGCTGATGATCCGATTGAGGATGCAGCTGCAACCAAGAACTTGGAACAGCAAGCAGCTGATGCGGCTAAACGTTCTGCTGATAAAGTGAAGAGCTAAGCTTCATCTTTTGACGGACGAGGGCATTTCTAGATGTTTGATTTTGGGCTGAGTTATACCCACATGCTTGTGCTTGGTCTGATTGCCTTTATGGTGATTGGCAAAGACGATATGCCCATCGTATTACGCAAACTCGGGCAGTTCATGGCCAAGGCGCGCTCAATGTCTCGTGAATTTCAGGGCCATGTCGATCTGGCAATGAAGGATGCGGGTGTTGCTGGCCTCAAGAACGATTTGAACGGTCTGAAATCTAATATCGACGGCGCGGTCTCGATGCCTGCGATGCAAGCCAGCTCTCCCGCAAATTACAAGACTGCGGAATTTGAGAAGCTTTTTAGTGGCGTTGCAGGCGAGACAATCGTCGGCGGCAAAAGCCTAGATGCTGATCTGGCCTCTAAAACATGACGAAAGAAAGTATCGACGCCAGCGAAGCCCCGTTGATGGATCATTTGAATGAGCTGCGTAAGCGGCTCATGTGGTCTGTTGCTGGATTCGTTATAGCGCTCCTGGTCTGTTTTTATTACTCAACCGAAATTCTGCATATCCTGATCAAGCCATTCTATTGGGGGACTGGCAAAGACATAACTTTGATCTCGATTAAACTGCTCGGGGTGTTTTTTGTGAAATTGAAAATCGCCATGTTCGGCGGATTGTTCATAGCGTTCCCTTTGATTGCGACACAAATTTACCGCTTTGTGGCCCCTGGGCTTTATAAGCACGAGCGTGCGGTGTTTGCGCCTTATCTCATTGCAACGCCAATTTGCTTCTTGATGGGAGCATCACTGGTTTATTTCATGCTGCTGCCGTTTGCGATCAAGTTTTTCTTCGCGGTTGGTGCTGATGCCGGCATTACTATTATGCCTGATATTGAGCCTTATCTTGATTTTGTGATGACTTTGATTCTGGCTTTTGGCCTGACATTCCAGCTGCCTGTTGTGCTGACTTTGCTTGGCCAACTTGGCATTTTGACCCACAAACAGTTAAGCAGTGGTCGGCGCTTTGCGTTTGTTGGTGTTGCGGGGATTGCGGCATTAATTACCCCCCCTGATCCTTTTTCGATGCTGGCGATGATGATACCGTTGGGTTTGCTCTATGAGGCGGCAGTTTGGGCTGTTTGGCTGATTGAAAAGCGCAAAGCTAAGGCCTCATCTTCTACGGATGTCACGCTCACATAAATCCTGTTTGAGCATCTAGCCCAAGCCCTCTATAGGGGTGGTTTGCAAGTTTCAAATCAGGTGACGTTCCATGCACGATATAAAGGCGATCCGCGATAATCCTCAGGCTTTTGACGCTGGGCTGGCCCGGCGAGGGTTAGCGCCACTGTCTGCCTCACTGCTAGCACTTGATGAGAGTAAGCGTGATACCATGCAAAAATTGCAAGATGCGCAGAGCCGCCGCAATGCATTGTCGAAAGAAATCGGCATGGCAATGGGCAAAAAGGATTTAGCGCTCGCTGATAAATTGAAGGCTGAAGTTGCAGGATTGAAGGATGCGATTTCGGCTGGCGAAGAGCAAGAACGGGTTCAAACTAAAGCACTGAATGATGCATTGGCCGTCATCCCCAACATTCCGCTACCTGTGGTTCCAGACGGCAAGAGCGAGCATGATAATGTTGAAGTTCGGCAGTGGGGCGAAAAACCCATCAAGAATTTTGAACCTCAGCAACATTTTGACATCGGTGAAGGCTTGGGGCTGATGGATTTCGAGATTGCTTCGAAACTTTCCGGTGCGCGGTTCGTGGTTTTAAAAGGGGCGCTGGCGCGGATGGAGCGTGCGCTGGCGCAGTTCATGATTAATCTGCATACGGATGAATTCGGCTACAGCGAAACTTACGCGCCTTATATGTTGCGCGAAGAAGCGATGTATGGCGTGGGCCAACTTCCAAAATTTGAGGAGGATTTGTTTAAAACCACTAGTGGCCATTATCTAATTCCAACAGCTGAAGCGTCGCTGACCAATCTGGTGCGAGAGCAAGTTTTAGATGAAACAAAGTTGCCCATCCGCATGACGGCGTACACACCATGCTTTCGCGCAGAGGCAGGAGCTGCGGGCAGGGATACGCGCGGTATGATCCGCCAGCATCAATTCTCAAAAGTGGAACTGGTTTCGATCACCACGCCTGAGCAGTCCGATGCCGAGCATGAACGCATGACGGCTTGCGCAGAAGAAGTTTTGAAGCGACTTAACCTGCATTATCGTACCATCGTTTTGTGCACAGGCGATATGGGATTTGGCAGCCGCAAAACATATGACATTGAAGTTTGGCTGCCCGGCCAGAATGCTTACCGCGAAATCTCATCTTGTTCGCAGTTTGGTGAGTTCCAAGCGAGGCGCATGGAAGCGCGCTGCAAAGCAGCCGATGCAAAGCAGGCACGCTATGTGCACACCTTGAATGGGTCCGCACTTGCTGTGGGCCGCACGATGGTAGCTGTGCTTGAAAATTATCAGAATGATGATGGCTCCGTGACAATTCCTGACGTTTTGCGGCCCTATATGGGCGGTATGACAATAATTAAGAGGCCTTAATCCATGCGCATATTAGTGACCAATGATGACGGCATCCATGGGCCCGGGCTCGAGACGCTTGAAAAAATTGCACGAACCATAAGTGATGATGAGTGGGTGGTAGCACCCGATGTTGAGCGATCGGCTGCCGGACGGTCACTAACTATCGCGCATCCTTTGCGTTACCGCAAAATCGATCAACGTCATTTTGAAACGACGGGAACTCCTGCAGATTGCGTGGTTATGGCGGTGCGTAAAATTATGCCGGGTTTACCCGATTTGCTTTTGTCGGGTGTTAACCGTGGGCAAAATATTGCTGATGATATTACATACTCCGGAACGATTGCAGCTGCGATGGAAGGCACGTCGCTTGGCATAAAGTCTATTGCGCTCAGTCAAGTTCTTGGCATGTATGGCAGAGATGAAAATTTCAACGTCGCTGAAAAACATGGCCCAACTGTTGTTCAAAAATTGATGAAGATGGATTTCGGCGCGGGCGTTTTGATGAATGTCAATTTTCCAGATTGCCGACCTGATGAAATGGCCGGAATCGATTTGACGATTCAAGGCAAACGTGATCAGAATTATTTGACGGTTGATGAACGCGTGGATGCACGAGGCCAAGCTTATTTTTGGCTTGGTTTCGCGCGCGAGCGTGGCTCACCGCCCAAAGGCACAGATCTGGCTGCAGTATTTAACAAACGGATTTCCATTACGCCGCTGCACACCAACCTTACGCAGGTTGACGCGCTATCGGCGCTGCAGAGCGTGTTTCCTTGAGGCGCTAATATGGGAATTGAGGAGCGAGCTTACAAAATTCTGATCATTGATTTGGTCGGTTTGCGGTATGATCAAAAAGTTCGGCCTGATCATTCCCAAGTGAGATCCCATATCGAAAATAAGGGAGGGTTTTTTCATGATGCGGCATTGATGTCGTCAGACGAACTTGAATCAGGCAAACTGCATTTCTTTTATCAACCTGATTTATCGACCCCGATGGAAATTTTGCCTGTCACAGGGAGCGGTCAATATGACGCTGTCATCGCTGCTGCAACGTTCATTCCCAAAAGCGCTGTTTTTAATTTAGGTGGTGTGCGCATCGGTGCGGGCACCGGCAACATGGCAAGCGATTCGTGGGGTGGGGTGAGTGGGCAGGGGGGAGTAGCACCTCTCATGAATACGCCTGGTTTTAATAGTCGGGCCACCGCGCAGATGGTATTTAAGGCGCTGCTCCGCGTGCGGCCGAATTTACCGGTCGAGGAACTTCATAACCGTGTGCTTGCGGGGGACTTTGATACGGGGCGAAACCTACGCGAATATCCAACCGAAAAATTGGAAGGCAAGACATTTGCGGTCATAGGTCACGGCAATATCGGCAGCGAAGTGGCGCTCATTGCGCAGGTGTTTGGCATGAGAGTGAAAGTTTTTGCGCGTCCGCATCACCGCGCGGAAATTGAAGCGCAGGGCTTTGAATATGCCAGCAGTGTTATCGAGGCTGCTCAGCATGCTGATGTTATAAGTGTCCATGTAGGGCTGGGAGCATTGAACAGTGCCACTCAAATTTTTGCTAATGCGGGACTAATTAATGACACAGTTTTGAATGCGCTCAACCCGAATGCAGTTGTCATTAATTATGATCGCGGCGAAATTTTGGACGTCGCAGCGCTCGAGCGCGCTTTGGAAAATAGCCAAGTGGGTCATGCCGCTATTGACGCTGATATTTTTAAGGATGTGGCAACGAGGGCGTTGTCTGGCCCTATGGTGCCATACATCCCTTTGGCTAAACGCTTCCCTGGCAAGCTTGAACTTTTGCCACATGCCGCTGCTGATACAGATCATCCTTCGCGCGTTGAAGGTGCAAAACAAGCGGTTGACCAAATTTTTGCCGCTATCCAATTTAAGCGCATTACAAACCTCAAGGGCGATCTGCCGGCGGGTTACTCAAACGCAGGTTTAAAGAGCGGTACTCTCAAGCCTTAGCCCAAGCTAAAATGGTTGGGGCAGATTTTGCGGAACTTTATCCAGACTTCTTCGTTTAAAACTGGCGGTCATATCAGTGGTCGCAAATTGAAAATCAAAATTTAAATTTCGAAGCGAGGATACAATGAACAAGCTCACACTCACATGTCTACTGGCTCTTACCGCTGCATCATTCTCAGTTGCACCCGCAATGGCTGATCAAAAAGTTCGTGAATCAAAATATTGCATGTCCGCTCCAATGGATCCAGAATGCATGGACGATAAGATGTTGGAAATGCGTAAGCAAATGATGAAATTCACCAAGGAAACGGCAGTCGGAAACCGCTCTAAATATTGCAAAGAGTCTGGCAAGGGCGATCCTATTTGTGGCGATGCCTTTACCAACAGCAACTTTGGTTATGAAGCAAACTAATGTTATAAATGAGCCCTGATCACGTGAGATTGGGGTTCAGTTTTTGTTTGTATTGTTCAATTAAATTGTGCACCTACGGCAGCACATAACCTAACTATTTAGGCGTTTATTATCTTAAGAAGACTTAGTTGTGACCGCCTGGAAGTCTCAATTCAGAATCTGTTGATGCATCGCACAGCCACTTATCACCGTGATTCTCCGCTTGGCTGACTGCAAAATAATCCATATTAGCCGCTGCTCAAGCGTGGCTAGGCGGTTCAACTCAAAAGTACCACATCACTTAAGTCATTGAAAAATAATGGTGCCGGCTGCAGGATTCGAACCCGCGACCCCCTGATTACAAATCAGGTGCTCTACCAACTGAGCTAAGCCGGCCGAAGCATTTGCTTCCGCGAAATCCTCTTAATCCATTTGGCCCTGTAAGTGCAACACCCGTTTCATCGGTCCTGATCGGCTGGTCAATTGTTTCAATTTGAGACAGCTGGTGAAGGTTTTTTTAACTAGGGGAATTGCAAATGTCTCACTCTCGGAAAATAATGATACTGACGCTTGCTGCCACGAGCATCGTTGGTTTTATGTCGCTCGATGCAAGCGCTGGTAAGCATGGCCCTGATTATTTAGATGTTGCCAGAAAAGATAAAAGTCCTGGCGGAGATTTGTACGGGAAACAACACGCCCCCGACGAACAAGAGCATAAAGATGGCGAAAACGGTAAGCCGAAAATTCCTGGCGGCGGTGGTGATGGTGGCAAGAATACCCCACCTGCCGGCATGGGTGGTGACAACGTGAACCATGGAGATGGCGGATCTAATGGTGCCGGTGGGCCATATGGTGGTGGTCGCGGTCAAACATTCAACTTCCGCTATAATAATGCCTATCGCGGTGTGGCTTGCTACACTGGTTATGGCGTTGTGATCGTCCGCGATATTCGCGATTGCCGCACACAAGGGCAACGCCGCGTGGTCATCAATGGCGGGCGCAAGCAAAATTACGGATATGCTGGTGGTTATGCATATGGCGGCGGTTACCAATTTGGAAGCGGCGGCTATGCTTACGGCGGTGGTTATGCCACGGGCGGCGGCTTTGGTTATGCTTACCCACAACCGAACATTCGTTACTACACATCTCCGAGCCGCGCTGCTGTGATGCAAGCTCAGAAACGTGCTCGTCGCGCAGCCCAAAGCTATGGCGCAGGTTACGGTTATGAATATAGCGGTTATGGCTATTCCTACCCGCAACCGATCGTTCGTTACTATAAGCCAGCAAGCCGTGCTGCTGTGATGCAAGTTCAGAAACGTGCTCGCCGCGCAGCGCAAAATTATGGCGCAGGTTATGGGTATGACAATGGCGGTTATGCTGGCGGCGGATATGGCTCTAGCTTAGGCGTTACCTATGACAATGGCGGCTACGCGCCTGGCTATGGCGATGCGACCACTGGTGGCACCGTTTCTTACAACGGTGGCGCTGCATATGGATATGGCGTGCAAGCGGGCTATGGCCAAGGTATGGCGAATGGTTATGTTCACCGCCGCCTGAAGCGTGGCATGCGTCCCCACGGCGCTCCAGGTTATGGCTATGGCTTTAACAACGGATACGGCTTAAATACTGGTTTTGGTGATGGTTTCGGCTATGACGGAATTGATGTTCACTATGGCCCCGTGATGACCAAGGATGGCGCATACTAATCTCAGTTCCGATTTATCGGGACGGCGAAGGAAAGGGGGGTGGAGCAATCCACTCCCTTTTTCATTTTCAAGTGTTACTAATGTGTCAAAGCATAAAGCGAAACGGCGCAGGCAATTGATACGTTCAAGCTTTTGATGACGCCGGGCATATCAATGCGCGCCACTTCATGACAGGTCTTGGCTGTGAGTTGGCGAAGGCCTTTGCCTTCAGCTCCAAGCACCAAAGCGAGCGGGCGCATCTTGGCAACATTGGCCATATCAATCTCAGCATCTGAATCGAGGCCCACGAGATGAAAGCCATAGCCAATCAACTCATCCATAGCACGGGCAAGGTTAGTGACCGTTACATATGGCACATGCTCATAAGCACCTGATGCAGCTTTAAAGAATACGCCACTTGCTTCAGCCGAATGACGCGCTGTCACAACAACAGCTGAAACATTGAACGCTGCGCAAGAGCGCAAAATGGCGCCAACGTTATGCGGGTCCGTCACCTGATCAAGTAAAACGATCAGACCATCACGCGATACTTCATCAAGGCGTGGCTGGTGCAATGGTTTGGCTTCAAGAATAATGCCCTGGTGCACAGCATCAGCCGATTTCAACATATGATCGAGCAGACGTGGATGTACAATTTCAGGCGTGATGGTCACACCCGGCGCATCTTCCTTCAAACGCAGGAAAGCATTTTCAGTGCACCACAGATTGACCGATTTGCGCTTGGTATTTTTCAGTGCCTCCATGACGGGGTGCGCACCATAAATCAAATCATTTTCAGGGTTGGCCACAAGCACGCGCTCAGGCACGCGCGGTGTGAGTGGTTTACCAGACCTTTGAAATTCCTTGGCCTTCTGTACGCCAGGGGCAGGGGTGTTGCGGAAAAATGGCTTTTTACCAAAAGTTTTTTTGGCGCGCGGATTTGTGGGTTTTGTTGACATGAGGCCTCTATAGCGCAAGATTTTTCAAAAACTAGCAGAAATCCTGCCACCCTGTTGCCTCACTTCGTAAATAAGGCTAGGGGGTGCACCGTCTTATTTGGAGAGAAAGATGAACCGATTCCTGATTTCACTTGTGGCCTTCTCGGCCTTGGCAGCGCCTTCGGTGGCGGCGAGCCTAAAAGTTGATACGTCAAAAAATTGCAGCTTCACCATTGAAATGATGCCTGATTTGGCACCAAAACATGTGGCGCAAATTACTAAGCTTGCCGCTTCGGGCTTTTACAATGGTATTGTTTTTCACCGCGTGATTGATGGCTTCATGGCGCAAACGGGTGACCCAACCGGCACAGGCACCGGCAATTCAAAAGAACCTAATATTCCAGCTGAATTTTCTAAGAAGCCGTTCGTTCGCGGCACTGTGGGCATGGCCCGCACGTCGGAGCCAGACTCTGCAAACAGCCAATTTTTTGTGATGTTTGCAGATGGAGCGTTTTTGAACGGCCAATATACAGTTTTCGGTCATGTGGATGGCGAAGGCATGAAATGCGTTGACCAGATCAACAAAGGCGAACCACCGGCAAACCCTGACAAAATGACAAAGGTAACAGTGCAATAATGGCTGATCTCGAAAATACTCTCTATGTTGATCTCGAAAAAGGTCGTGTGACCATAGAGCTTTTGGATAAGCTGGCACCGGGACATGTGGCCCGCATCAAGGAATTGGCACGCGAGAAATTTTACGATGGCGTGGTGTTTCACCGGGTGATCGAAGGCTTTATGGCGCAAGGGGGTGACCCAACGGGAACGGGCATGGGTGGCTCAAAGAAGCCTGATCTCAAAGCCGAATTTTCTAAGGAGCCACATGCGCGCGGCATTTGTTCGATGGCGCGGTCGTCCAGTCCTAATTCAGCTAACAGCCAGTTCTTCATCTGCTTTGGCGATGCGAAGTTCCTCGACAATCAATACACTGTTTGGGGACGTGTGACTGATGGCATGGATTTGGTCGATAAGTTGAAACGTGGCGAACCACCGAAAAACCCAGATAAGATCGTGACCATGCGGGTTGCGGCTGACGCTTAAATCGCATTTGGTTTATATCCACACTCGAACATCATCCCCGCGAAAGCGGGGATCTAAGTTTTTGGACCTGAAGTTTTGATCAAAGTTGGTTTCCCGCCTTCGTGGGAATGACGGAATTTGGGTGGTTTGACATCCGCTATAAATA
>JAYWEV010000065.1:0-16929 GCA_043779145.1 Aestuariivirga sp.
ACACATCTCTGTGCAGAGCGTTTCCGCTTGCGAAAAAAACCAGTAAAATAGGCTTTTTTTGTAAGTCCGAAGATACGACTTTGCTTGGATTGACGGAAATCCAGATTCGTAAGTACTTGAACTGGAATCGTTTTTCTAAACAAAAAAGATGTGTGAATCTAATAGCTCGTCAGGTCGAGAGTCGAAAGCGGACTATAGAACCAGCGTGCCTTCTTAAATTCACGCGACACCTGATCAATCATATTTTGGATAGACGTGATAAGCATACATCTGAAGTATTTTCGCTTCCCTGAAATTTTCGTAATATAAATCTGTCGACTTCGACTGCGGGAGCGATCGTCACCCGTATGGGCCGAGACTGGCAAGGCCAGGCTTGGTTGAGCGAAGCGAAATAGAGCGCGGCCCCAGCAAGCTGGGGCTCGCCGAAATGCTTCAGTATATTTTCTCGAAATGCTGGCTTAGAATTTCCGCCAGTGATGAAATTCGAAATTTGCAAAACCCAAGTTTGTAAATCCGCACATCCACTTGGCTTTCTATCTATTGGGGTTGGCATTTCATTGGTTACACAAATTTTATTTGATGTGAAACTCAACATAAGCAGATCGTCTTTTTTGAATCTCAGATTTACGTTGAATTGCCGAACCTAATTCCGTCTCCGATGTTTCAGGAGTTGTAGATATTCGCCTTCCACCATCGCCTTGCCATCCTTTACAAGTGCGATCGTGCTGTCGCGCAAAGCTGATGTTTTCCAAGCATCGGCAGCCACGCGAGACGCTCCATAAATAACATCGGCAATCTCACGATAAGTCGCATTGTTGTCTCGGCCATCGAACGCTTGCATCATCAATCTGATGCGCCGCCGCTGCTGTGATGTCAGGCGAGTGTCAGCTGGCACTGTTCGGCCATGCAAGGCGCGCCAAAACCGGGTCAATGTCTCGATTCGGCTCAGGCAATCCTCGTCGATTGGTAGAAGCGCGGTGCAGGGATCTGTTGGTTTCGAACTTGCAGTGAAAATAACATTGAACATGCAATCGTCGAAAACACTGACGGCATTGAAACCTCCAGCGGATTTCTGGGTCAGCGAAACAGGGATGTCCAATTGTATTTTTGGTTCGAACAGATCAGGCGTTCTGATGATGACCAGCACAGCGGGGTCAGCTTTTGGCGACCAGTAGACGGGTTTGCCCAAGGCGGTTTCAGTGGGATCAACAAGATACAGCAATCCCCACTGTTTTTCGGTGTCAGCTTTACCACGTGATCTGCGTTCAGACTTTCGCAGGGTGTAGTCGCGTTGATAATTTGTGTTCCGGCGCAAGAACTCCCACGCCAGTCCTTCGGGCGGCAACCGCTCGAGATAATCATAGCTTTCTTTAACGCGCCATGGCGACATGTCCGGTTGCATTGGCCTGCTCCAAGTGCAAATCAGTGACGGACGCCGTGGTGTAGAGCAATGCCAAGCACAATCGTAAATTGGGAGTCTGATTTGGGGCATCACGTGATGCCGCTCCGGCATCACTTAAGAGGCTGCGATTTGGGTTCGAGCAGGAGAAGACGATAGCCCGTCGTCGTCATCCAACGCGCACGTGCGAGGTGACTGTCATGAATTCGACGGGCACGTCTCGGTTCTTTTGCTGCATCGACGTCGAAAAGAACACGCACGACTTCGCGCCAGTCGACGCTATCGGCAGTGGCATCCAAAATCTGCAGATAGAGTTTCAGATGACTGCAATCATAGTCTGTCAATCCGTCGCTCTCGGGCGGACTGTCACGGTAAGGCTCGGTTATCATGTTTTCCCGATGATTACTCACCCATCTTCGTCCATCTTAGCTGAAACACACGCTTCTGGAACCCCTTGAATTGACATGGGCTGATGACTCAAAAACATCGCTTCGCATTCTGAGCGATGCAACACGTGGCACATCGTAGCACTTCATTTTGTCGAGAATACACCGTGGTTGAATTCTCGACAATCCTCTCTTTTCCACCTCATGGAAATAAGAGAGGTATTGGCGCTCAATCTGAGAAAGCATCGCCGCGCGCAAGAGCTGTCACAGGAAGAGCTGGCGCATCGCGCCGAAATCGACCGCACCTATATCAGTGCGCTGGAGCGTTGTGTTTACGCGGCGGGCATCGACGTTGTGGATCGGCTGGCAGGTGCTCTTGGCCTTGAAGCTGCTGATCTCTTGAGGCAACCTGCTTCACCCGCGCTAAAGATCAAAACCAAATAAGAAACGGCGCGATCCGTTATCAATTTACGCTTTTGGAGGTACACTAAGATCCCACTTTGCGGAAAGCGGCTCGGCCTATGCCAGCCGCTACCACGCGAAACGTGTCAGGACGGATGTCTGGTGGTTGGAATCGACAGCCTCGTGAACGCCGCTGCTCCGACGAGAAATCCACCAAGAACACAGAACATTAATCGCCAAAATTCCGATGGGATCGCGTTCGCGCTGATCCCAGATACAAGGGCGTAGCTCGCTCCAGCGGCGGGCAGTGCAAAGATCAATCCGACGGCGATGCGAGCAGCTGGTGATCGCAGCGAGACAAACAGTACCGAAAGGAGGCCGTACGCCACAGCGCCAGCGATGAATCCAGTGATACTGGCACCGATCATTCCCGCTCCAGTTTGATAGGCGATGTACGTAATCTCAAAGCCAAACATCACAGGCAGTGCACAGACCGCAAGTCTCTAGGCGAGAACGCAGAGCGTCCCGATCAACACCGCGCTTATGATCATCAAAAGGATCATCGTTAGATTCTATTCCATCGAAATTCCTTGATGCAAGTGGTCTTATAACTATTGGTATGCAAATCAGTCGTACCAATTCCGTGCCAAAGCAACCCAACTACTGGTGAGTTTTTGGTGAGTTTGTAATAGGGAAGATATTTAAAAATTCATCTAACGTATTGAAATCATTGGCGCACCCGACAGGATTCGAACCTGTGACCTCTGCCTTCGGAGGGCAGCGCTCTGATCCAGCTGAGCTACGGGTGCTGTGGAACTGTCTATAGCCAAGTGCTTCGTGAACCGCAATCAGGTCATTTTCTTATTGGCCTACGCCTTTAGAGCGGCTTCAAACTTCACCAAGCCCCATGCCTCAACTAATGCGCGGTGCATCAACATGGCTTGCGATTCCGGCGCAAAGCCGCCGATTGCTGGGTCGCGGTCCAGATTGGTCGGGAAGGCATAGCCCTCGGCACAGGCGGCAATTGCATTTCGCACCGAACGAGAATCCAATTTCAAATCCTGCAAAACAGGAAAGAGCGAAGCGCTCATTTTCGCACGGTCCATCGCTTCCATGGCGCGGCCATAGGCCGATGAGACCTGCAACAAATTGGCCATGCGCCGAACCTCCATGGTGCGGTTGGTGCCGGCTGCATGAAATAGCGCTGGATTAAAAAATGCCATGTCACCTTTGGCCAGGGGCAGCTGAACATGATTTTCGGTGAAGTAAGTTTGGAACTCAGGTTGCGTATAAGCAAAATAACCAGGCGCGTAAGTTTGGCTGAAGGGTAGATAAAGTGTCGGCCCCGTTTCAACTGGCATATCGCAATGTGCCACAGCTCCTTGCAAAATGAGAGCCAGTGAAAGCAAATGCACATGCGCCGGAAATTCGGCAATCTGCGCCGCAGTCTGGAAACCCAAATGATAATTGCGGTGCATGGATTGCGCAGACCCGCCAGGATTGACCACATTCACCTGCGATGTAACCTGATAGCCAGGCCCCAGCCAGCTTTGGAAAACCATGGCGATCATGTCATTGGCATAATAACGCGCAAAACAAGCAGGATCTCGCAGCGCCACTTTTTCAAGCGCATTCCAAATGCGGTCATTAGCACCAGGTTTAGCAAAGTGATCGCCAGCGCTCGTGCCGGCCGCATGTTGATACTTGATGATGGCGATAAAATTAGCGCTCATCATGTCCATATCAGTGGTCGCATTTTTAAAAACAATAATACCGAGGCCAGACATAAGAACTTCGGCCCATTCGGCCATAACAGCTTTGCGGCCCTCATCATCTGCAGCCATTTTGCGAATGTCTACGCCGTCATAAATCGGCACATTTTTTCAATTGCCGCAGCAAGTGGTTAATCAGCAGCAGTGGCCTCGCGCGCAATCTCACGTTTAAAATCTTCAAGGTCGCATGAATCACCGTCAAGCCAAACACGGCTTGCTCTTTGGCTAATAAGATTATTGTTTTTCATGGCAGGCTCACTTCGTGAAGCTTAACCTTAACACTTAAGCTCAATCAGAACCAATGGTGCGTTCAAACTTCCTATCAATTTATCGCACAGTAACTATAATTCATCACTGCTTGGTGAGCTTGGCCAAACTGGCGCGATGCATGCTTTTTGATTGAAGCGGTTACATATACTGTATCGCTTAGGGACAGGTAGGTTAATCATGGTTTCCAAACCAATAACGAGTCGTATCGACTGGGTCGATTACGCAAAAGGCATTTGCATTGTTTTAGTTGTCATGATGCATTCCACTTTAGGCGTGGAAAAAGCAGCAGGCTCCTTGAGTTGGTTGCATAGCTTTATTGATTGGGCCAAGCCTTTTCGAATGCCAGACTTCTTTATGATTTCAGGCCTGTTCCTAGCCAGTCGCATTGATCAGCCTTGGCGCGAATATCTCGATAGCAAAGTCGTTCATTTTCTTTATTTCTATATCTTGTGGCTGTTCATCCAAACCGTCTTCAAAGCATGTTTGATGTGTGGTTGGGATGGGGCAATACAAGCGTCCGAAATTTTCTTAACAGGTTTTGTCGAACCCTTTGGCACCTTGTGGTTTATCTATCTTTTACCGATCTTCTTTGTGCTGGTAAAAACTCTACGCAAAGTTCCACCACCCATTATTTTTCTCGGCGGAGCACTTCTTCTGGCAGCCGGCGTTAACACGGGTTGGCTTATCATCGATGAGTTCTCTTCGCGTTTCGTATTTTTCTATGTTGGGTATTGGTTACCGAAATATATTTTCAGCTTTGCAAACAAAGTGGATGCAAAGCCCATACATATAATCGTAACTGGCCTCGTCTTGTGGGGGTTTGTTAATTACGAAATGGTGCATGCAGGCTTAAGCGTGCTGCCAGGCCTCAATCTTTTGCTCGGCTTAGTGGGTGCCTGTGCTGTGGTCAGCACCGGCGTGCTTTTATCCAAATTCAAAATCACAGAATCGCTCCGTTACCTTGGGCAAAACTCAATTGTTGTTTATCTTTCTTTCTTTCTATTCATGGCCGCCTCGCGCACAGTTTTGTTGAAGTTTCTACCCAACGCAGATTTGGGGTGGTTATCGCTAATTGTAACGGCCTGCGGCGTCATCGGCCCGGTCGTCTTGTTTTGGGCAACACGCGGCACGAAACTTTCATTCCTCTTCAACAGGCCCCAGTGGGCAAAGCTGGCCAAATCTCCAGAGCGGTGGCATAGTCCAAACTATGTCAAACAACTCCATATTAAAGCCCACCCTGAAGCAAGGTGATCATCTCTATCTCATTGATGGTTCGGGATATATTTTCCGCGCTTACCACGCACTGCCGCCACTCACACGAAAGAGTGACGGGCTTCCCGTTGGCGCCGTTCAAGGCTTCTGCAACATGTTGTGGAAGCTGCTCAGTGAAACCCGCAGCGATAAAAAGCCAACGCATCTGGCTGTGATTTTTGATCACTCCAGCAAAACCTTTCGCAATGATTTCTATCCCGAATACAAATCCCACAGACCAGAGCCGCCAGCAGATTTGCGGCCGCAATTTGGTTTGATCCGCCAAGCCACGAAAGCTTTCAATGTGTCTTGCGTTGAATTGCCAAACTTCGAAGCTGATGATTTGATCGCCACCTACACCCGCCAAGCTGTGGAGGCAGGGGCCACAGTGCGCATCGTGACGTCTGACAAGGACTTGATGCAGTTGGTGAAGCCCGGCGTGATGCTGCTCGACACAATGAAAGACAAAGAAATTTCTGATGCCGAAGTGTTTGAGAAGTTTGGTGTGACACCTGACAAGGTGATTGAGGTGCAGGCCCTCGCGGGCGATAGCGTCGATAATGTTCCAGGCGTTCCGGGCATCGGTTTAAAAACTGGTGCAGAGCTTATCAATCTTTATGGCAATCTTGAAACGCTGCTTGAGAAAGCATCCGAGATTAAACAAAATAAGCGCCGCGAAAATCTGATTGAGTTTGCTGAGCAAGCCCGGATTTCAAAACGCTTGGTAACGCTTGATGAACATGTGCCGATCAAAGAAACGATCGATGAATTTGCCGTTGATGTACCAAAGCCATCACAAATCATCGGATTTTTAAAGGCGCTCGAATTCTCGAGCTTCACGCGTAAAATCGGCGCAGCACTTTCGTCAGACGTCGATGCCATTGATCCGGTTCCCGTAACATTTGAATTCTGGCCGCCAGAAGGTGGCATCATAGCACCTTTTTCACAACCGTCATTCCAACGAAAGCGGGAAACCGTCACATCCGCAGAACCCGAATACGCAACAGTTTCCCACTTTAGTGGGAATGACGATTATGTTGAAAAAATCAAAGCGATTCCGGTCAACCACGCAGACTACGAAACGATCGCCACAATCGCAGCATTGGATAAATGGATCGCGGCAGCCTTCGATCAAGGCTTCGTCTGCATCGATACCGAAACCGATTCACTTGATGCGATGCAAGCTAAAATCGTCGGCGCATCGTTAGCGTTGGCTCCAGGCAAAGCCTGTTATATTCCGCTTGCGCACAAGGGCGCAGGCGATGGCCTGTTTGCTGCAGGCCTGCACGAAGGCCAAATCCCTCTTGAACAAGCACTGCCCAAACTAAAAAATCTCTTCGAAGCGCCCAGCGTGATGAAGATCGGCCAAAATTTAAAATTCGATATGCTGTTGCTCAAAAACTACGGGATCAATGTCACCCCGCTGGATGATACGATGTTGCTCTCCTATGTCACGGAGTCGGGCGATGTTGGCCACGGCATGGACGAACTGTCCCAGCGCCATTTGGCCCATAAGCCAATTGCGTTTAAAGATGTGGCTGGCTCCGGCAAATCAACCATCACGTTTGACCGCGTGGCAATTGATAAAGCGACTGCCTATGCCGCTGAAGATGCCGATATCACGCTGCGCTTATGGATGGTGCTGAAGCAAAAGCTTTTAAAAATGCACAAGGTCACCGTTTACGAGACTTTGGAGCGCCCGCTTGTGCCCGTGCTCACCCAAATGGAATTTGAAGGTATTGAAGTTGACCGCAGCGTGTTGGCCAAGCTGTCATCCGAGTTTGCTAACAAACAAGGCGTTGTGGAAATCGAAATCCACAAACTCGCAGGCCAGACATTCAACATCGGTTCACCAAAACAATTGGGCGAAATTCTTTATGACAAAATGGCGCTGCCCGGTGGCCGCAAAACCGCGACAGGTGCATGGAGCACAGATTCTGATGCGCTAGATGATTTGGCCACCCAAGGTATCGTTCTGGCAAAACGTGTTCTCGATTGGCGGCAGCTTGCAAAATTGCGTTCGACTTATACAGATGCTTTGCCCGAATTTATCAATTCCAAAACGGGCAGGGTGCATACGTCTTATGCGATGGCCTCAACCTCCACCGGCCGCCTCTCATCCACCGATCCTAATTTACAAAATATCCCCGTGCGAACGGATGACGGCCGCCGAATCCGCACAGCATTCGTCGCCCCCAAAGGCAAAAAATTGATCAGCGCAGATTACAGTCAAATCGAGCTCCGCGTGCTCGCTCACGTGGCTGATATCCCGCAGCTCACCAAAGCTTTCGCTGATGGCCTGGATATTCACGCCATGACGGCAAGTGAAATGTTCGGTGTGCCAATTGAAGGCATGGAATCTTCTGTACGTCGACGCGCTAAAGCGATCAACTTCGGAATCATTTACGGCATCTCGGCATTTGGCCTAGCCAACCAACTCTCAATCAGCCGCGAAGAAGCAGGCGAATACATCCGCACATATTTCAAGCGCTTTCCCGGCATCAAAAACTACATGGAATCAACCAAGGCTTTTGCTCGTGCAAATTCTTATGTCGAAACCATCTTTGGGCGGCGCATGCATTTCCCGCGGATCAATTCTCCAAACCCATCAGAAAAAGCATTCCTTGAACGCGCCTCAATCAATGCGCCCATCCAAGGGTCTGCTGCTGATATCATCCGCCGCGCCATGATCCGCATGACACCAGCACTTGAAGAGGCGGGCCTGAAAGCCCGCATGCTTTTACAAGTGCATGACGAATTGATTTTCGAATGTGATGAATCAGAAGTGGCCGCCACAACCGCATTGGTAAAATCAGTGATGGAAAAAGCGCCTGAGCCTGCACTCAAACTTTCAGTTCCCTTAAGTGTTGATGCCAGAGCCGCAAACAATTGGGATGAGGCGCATTGATGCGATTTTGGCCTTGGTCAAAATCGCCCAAACTTACGGTTGTTGCCCTAACCCGACCCCAGCACCGCAACACCAATACAAATCATGGCAATTCCCGCCCATTGCCAAAGCGTGGTCTTTTCTTTCAGAAAGATCATTGCAAGCAAAGTTGCAATCGCGCCATAAGCGCTGATGCCCATGGAGCCAAATTCTTTGTGGGGCAGGAAGCCCATATAATTGACGCTTGAAACCGCTGCCACATCGAACGCCCCCATGGCGAATATTGCGAGTCCAGCGTTACGACTGATGGATGATTGCAACGAAGTTTCACGCGCTGCAAACGGCAATAATATAAGTGCAGCAGGAATACGCGTTAGAAAAGTGGTCTCAAACTCACCTATGCTGAAAGCCAACTTCTGTCCGATGATAACAGATGAAGCAAAACATATTGAAGCCAACACGCAGAAGAAAAACAATGGCAGCAATTGGCCTTTGGCAACGTTCGCAAGCCCACCATCAGGCGGCCCCATTCGCCCTACGACATAGGCACCCAGCAAGACGATAATAATTGCCACGCCTTGAAACCAACTCGGTTGCAAACCATTGAGCATTCCCCAACCCACAACCAACGCCGGGTATCCCGCAGTAAATGGGCCTACGATTGAAACTGGGGCCATGCTGAAAGCCTTAAACAGGCTGGCCACAGCCACACCGTAGATAAGCCCCAAAAATAATGCGCCGACGATTTGTGGAAAAGCTGCTTGGAACAGGGTTCCATTCCACAAAACAATTCCCACCAAAATAATCGCACCCGCCAGCATACTGTTAATCGCCATACGCACTGGTCCGACGTCTTTGGCATAGCGGCTCGCAAGCAAATCATGGACCGACCAACATAGGGCCGCAAACAGTCCAAATAAAATTGCCAGCATTAAACACTCCCTTGTGTCTGGTGATAGCAGTGCTTAAAGGGCAAGGCCATGACGGTTTTGCATCCCCGCATGACTGGAAATGACAAGTTATACAAAGTAGCAAGGTTAACCTCGCCCTATGTTCCTTTCTGTCTTCGACCTCTTCAAAATTGGCATCGGGCCTTCATCGTCTCACACCATGGGGCCTATGGTGGCGGCCAAACGTTTTTTGGATTTAGCTAAGATCCATGACGTGATCGCAGTCACCAGGTTAACGGCGACCTTGCATGGCTCATTGGCTTTCACCGGCAAGGGCCATGGCAGTGACCGTGCGATTGTTTTAGGGCTGGCAGGTGAAACGCCGCAAAACATTGATCCTGATCACGTTGAAACTATTTTGGCGAATATGAGTGATGTCAAGATCGGTGGCCGCACGATTGCCTTCGATCAATCCAAAGATATTATTTTCGATTTCGGCCCAGCACTTAAGGGCCATGCCAATGGTCTCGTGTTTAGACTGCTTGACGATGCGGGCAGCGCATTGGTTGAAGAAACATACTATTCCATAGGCGGCGGCTTTGTGCAGACTGCTGCGGAACGTGCCAATACAAAGCCAGTAGCACCCATTTACAATGTACCCCACCCATTTAAGTCTGCGGTGCAAATGTTAGAAATGGGCAAAGCCTCAGGTCTCACAATTGCTCAAATGAAGCGTGCCAACGAAACCACCTCGCAGAGCGACGCCGAGTTAAATAACGGCCTCGACCACATTTGGGCCACCATGAACGCCTGCATCAATCGCGGATTGAAAGCCCACGGCATTTTGCCCGGTGGACTCAAAGTAAAACGCCGCGCGGCTGAAATTTTTGCAAAACTCAAATCAGAATATCGCAACAATCAAATTCAACCGCATCAGATTATGGATTTTCTTTCCGTTTATGGCATGGCCGTGAATGAAGAAAACGCAGCCGGTGGAAAAATCGTAACGGCCCCCACCAATGGCGCAGCCGGTGTCGTTCCCGCTGTCATCCGCTATTATTTGGATCATTGCGTGGGCGCAGACAAGAACGGCATCCGCACTTTCCTTCTGGCTGCTGCTGCAGTTGGCGGCATCATAAAACACAACGCTTCAATCTCTGGCGCTGAAGTGGGCTGCCAAGGTGAGGTTGGTTCCGCGTCAGCCATGGCTGCGGCTGGCCTCTGCGCTGCATTGGGCGGCACAAATGAACAGGTTGAGAATGCGGCAGAGATAGCACTCGAACATCACCTCGGCATGACCTGCGATCCTATCGGCGGCCTCGTGCAAGTGCCGTGTATCGAGCGCAACGCATTTGGTGCCGTGAAAGCTGTCACCGCCGCGTCGCTTGCTTTGCGTGGCGATGGCCAGCATTTAGTGCCGCTGGATAATTGCATTGAGACAATGCGCCAAACCGGAATGGACATGAGTGAGCGCTATAAAGAAACGTCGACAGGCGGCTTAGCGGTGAATGTGGTTGAATGTTAACGCAAACGGCGGGGCGCAACTGCAGTAGCCGTCGTGGGGTCTTCGGGCCAAAGATGCTTGGGGTATCTTCCGCGCATATCCTTGCGCACGTCGGGATATACATTCACCCAAAATGTCTCCAACGATTGGGTAATCGCCACGGGTTTTCCACCGGGTGATAACAACTCAATCTTCAAACGCGCTTTACCGCCTGCAATTTGCGGCGCGGTCTTCATCCCGAACATTTCTTGTAATCGAACCCGCAAAACGGGATCACCATCAACATCATAATCAATCTGGTAGTGCCCACCACCCGGAACTTCCATGCGCGCAGGAGCAAGCTTTTCAATGCTCGATAAAATTTCATGCGCAATAAGTCCACGCAAAATCGGCAGCATATCCAGCCTGTCCAAATGGCTCTTGCGCGAAATGCCCGCAAGATAAGGCACCAGCCATTCTTGCAAACTGCCGAGCAACGCCGCGTCTGAGAAATCCGGCCATCCATCATCCGGCAATATGCGGTGTAAAAAATTAATCCGTGAACGGAACATTTTTGCAGCATCGCTCCATGGCAGAGAGACCAATCCCATGGCCATGATACCTTGCGCCATCGCCAAAGCCACTGCTTCAGGTTCGGGCGTTGCCAAAGGACGTTCTTCTAACACCAAAGCGCCTAACTTAACCGATCGTGATGCGCTGACCACTTGCGCCTTTGCATCCCAAAATACGCCAGCGCTTTCAGCAATCTGATCTTTGAAATGCGTTTCAATCTCAGCCCGCGTAATGATCGCTGCAAGATGCACCTTCGCATCAACCTGAGTTCCATCCAATAATCCAACCGCAATCCAATCTGCATTTGCCAATGGATCGTGCTCGGCCACAATAGCACCAGCTCCCGAAGCCATGCGAAACCGCCCTAAAGCCCCGCGCCTTTGCGCAATCCGGTCTGGATAGGCCATCGCCAACAACACACCATGCGAAACCTCAGCCACATCATCTTGAATGCCAGCCGAATCCTTAATCTGATGCGCCACTTGTTTCATGCGTTCACGCGCGTTACCACGCACATGCATCAACCGTGTTTCCACATCAACGGATGTATCGCGTGGCAGTCCGTCACGTTCTGAAATCATGGCAGCAATATCGGCAGCCATAGCCCCTGCACCCAAAGCTTTACCTGCAATCACCATATGCGAAACGCGTGGATGCAGCGGCAATCTGGCCATGGCCTTGCCATGTGTCGTAATCGCGCCAGATTTATCAAGCGCTCCCAATTTTTTTAGAACATCTTGCGCTTGCGCAAAGGTCGCAACCGGCGGCGCTTCCAGCCATGGCACATCGTTCGTGCCCCAAGCGGCCAATTCCAGAACCAGCGGTGTTAGATCCGCAATGCGAATTTCAGGATCATCATGAAAAGCCAGCGCCCGCGTTTCACCCTCTGGCCAGAGCCTGTAGCACACCCCAGGCCCCAAACGGCCAGCACGGCCTTGGCGCTGTTCGGCCGAAGCCTGAGACACGCGAATAGTTTCAAGCGCTGTCATACCCGAAGTCGGATCAAACCGAGGTGCTCGTTTAAAGCCTGTATCAATCACTGCCTCAACACCATCAATGGTCAACGATGTTTCTGCAATCGTTGTCGTCAGAACAATTTTGCGCCGACCGTTCTCTGAAGGCTTAATCGCCGCATCCTGATCAGCCAGTGTCATCGTCCCATAAAGCGGGCGCACATCCGTATCCGGTGGCACATCACCAAGCAGCGATTGCTCAACACGGCGAATTTCACCCTCGCCCGGAAGAAACACCAGCAAACTGCCCCTCACCTCGCGGAGCGCCTGATGAATAGCCTTGACGGAATCGGCTACAACAGTTTGCCGCGAAGTTTTATCCAGATGTTTCGTTGCCACCGGAAACATACGCCCCTTCGCGTTCAAAATTGGAGCATCATCTAAAAAAGTTGACAAACTTTTTGTATCCAAAGTTGCTGACATAATCAGAAATTTCAAATCATCACGAAGCCCGCGCTGCACATCCAAACAAAGTGCCAGCGATAGATCGCCATCTAAATTACGTTCATGAAATTCGTCAAAGATCACCAGACCAATATCTGAAAGCTCCGCATCCTGTTGCAAGCGCCTCAGCAAAATTCCTTCGGTCACAACTTCAATGCGTGTAGCGGCCGAAACCTTGCGTTCCAAGCGCACCGTATAACCTACTGTTTCGCCTAACTTTTCATTCAGCGTCTGCGCCATGCGCGAAGCTGCTGCCCGCGCCGCCAATCGCCGTGGCTCGAGCATCACAATTTTTTTATGGGCAAGCCAAGGCTCATCGAGCAATGCCAATGGAACGCGGGTTGTTTTGCCTGCCCCAGGCTCGGCCACCAAAATGGCAGAAGGCCGCGACATGAGTGCGGCCTTCAAATCTGGGATGATATCATCAACTGGAAAAATCACTTCATTTCTTTGGTCCAAGGCGGATTAGCACCAGCACGCGAACACGTAATTGCAGCGGCATTCATCGCAAATTGAGCGGCTTCCTTCAGAGTTACCTCATCAATCTGCGCCAAGGCTTTCTTCGTCAGCTTTTTAGTGCGGTGAAGATAAGTCAGAAAGCCAGCGGTAAACGTATCACCGGCACCCACAGTATCAACCACTATCACCTTCGGCACATTTATCGCGAATGAAAAATCCTTGGTGTAGATTTCAACACCATCGCCACCTTTTGTAATAGCCACAATTTTTGCACCGCGCTTTACCCAAGCCTTTCCAAAATTCGCCAGCTTCTTTGATTTCGTGATCCACAATACATCTTCATCAGAAATTTTAATAATGTCGGCAATGCTCATTATTCCAAACAAGCGGATTTGATGTTGCTTTCTCTTCTGCCGCGAAATCAAACTGGCGCGAATATTAGGATCTATACAAATGACTTTTGATTTATGCGCGCGCTTGGCCAAGGCTTCATATGTGCCGCCGCAAGGTTCAGGGATCAAGCTGATTGAACCAAAATGCAAAGCTGTAACAGCAGCGGGTAGCTTCGGCAGATCTTTCTTGGTTAAATTGCGCGCCGCCGATGCATCATCCACAAATGAATAACGGGCATGGCCTTCTGTCAATTTTACAAACGCCAAAGTCGTGTGAAGTTCTTTGCGTTTAACATAGCGCAGACTGACTTTCGATTCCGCCAAACCTTCCGCCAAACTATCGCCAAAGAAATCTGTGCTCAATCCACCGAAAAAACCAGTGGGCGCATCGAGGCGGCCCAAAGCGATCGCGGTGTTATAAATCGAGCCACCATTAAAAGGCTGATAAACAAAAGCGCCATCCATACCCTGACGGGGCAAAAAGTCGATCAAAGCTTCGCCGCAACACAAAATCATGTCATTCCCTCTTGAGAAGCTGCATAACAAACGCATGGCCATCATGCAATAAATCTCGTGGTCTGATTTATTGCCTCCTGTAATTGCAATGGAGTTGTCCACAGTGTAGAGACCGGTTTGATTGGCGTACCTCAATTTGAATTGGAGCAAGGTTTATGACGGCCCGTATTATTCCGGTTGATCCATTTGATATTATTGTGTTTGGCGCAACGGGCGATTTGGCTCAGCGTAAATTGATCCCTGCTTTGTATCACCGCGACGAACAAGGTCAGCTGCCTGATGAGGCGCGCATAATAGGCACTTCGCGCCGTGATATGAGCGATTACGAGTTCCGCAACTTTGCAACAACGGCGCTGGAATCCTTTGTTGAAGAAAAGCTGCGCACGCCAGAAATGATGAAGAAGTTTTTGGGTCGCCTTACTTACATTGCAGCAGAGGCCAGCAAAGAAGACGGTTGGCCAAAACTTGATGCAGTACTGGCGCAAAACCAAGATCGTATACGCGTGTTCTATCTTGCAGTTGGCCCAGATCTTTTCGGCCCCATTTGTGAGCGCTTAGGCAACCATAAACTCGTCACCCCAAAATCCCGCGTGGTCGTTGAAAAGCCCTTGGGCAAAAGTGGCGAGTCTGCGCAAGCGCTGAACGATGCAATCGGCAAAGTTTTTGCTGAACCGATGATCTACCGTATTGATCATTATCTCGGCAAAGAAACCGTACAGAATTTAATGGCTCTGCGCTTTGCCAATTCGCTGTTCGAACCTTTGTGGACGGCAGCACATGTTGATCATGTGCAAATCACAGTTGCTGAAACCTTGGGCGTTGAATCGCGCGCGGGTTACTATGATACATCGGGTGCGTTATGCGACATGGTGCAAAACCATATTCTCCAGCTTTTATGTCTTGTGGCGATGGAACCTCCAAGTTCAATGGATGCCGATGCAGTTCGTGATGAAAAGCTGAAGGTTTTGAAATCTCTCAAAACGCTCACGTCAGATCAGTTAGAATCTAATGTTGTGCGTGGCCAGTATCGCTCGGGTTCCACCGATGCTGGCACCGTAAAAGGTTATCTCGAAGAGCTCGGAAACCCTGAATCAAAAACTGAAACATTCGTAGCCATCAAAGTAGAAATCGCCTCGTGGCGTTGGAATCAAGTGCCGTTTTATCTGCGCACCGGAAAGCGACTTGCTCAGCGCGAGTCGGAAATTATGGTCGAGTTCAAGCCGGTTCCGATTAATGTGTTCGCAAAATCAGCAGGTAACTTGCAACCTAATCGGTTGGTCATTCGGTTGCAGCCTGATGAAGGTGTCAAACTTTGGCTGAGTGTTAAAGAGCCTGGCCCCGGTGGAATACGACTGAAAAATGTGCCGCTGGATATGACCTTTGCTGAAGCCTTCAGCACAAGACAACCTGAAGCCTATGAACGCCTATTGATGGATGTCGTGCGTGGCAATCAAACGCTATTCATGCGCAGTGATGAGGTGGCCGCCGCATGGAAATACATTGATCCGATTTTGGATCATTGGAAAGACACAACAGATCTTCCAAAACCATATACGTCTGGCACATGGGGGCCGACATCGGCAATTGCACTAGTCGAGCGCGATGGTCGTACATGGTATGAAGGCGAAGACGCATGATCGCTAACAGGCGGATTTTTGAATCATGTTTGGCGTTGGCTGGCACAATGGCGCAAGATGTTGCGGGTTGGTTAAGGGCGGCTATTGTTGCCAAGGCAAGTGCAGTGCTCGCTGTATCTGGTGGCACAACACCTAAACCATTTTTCACGGCTCTATCAAAACAAAAGCTAGATTGGTCAAAAGTCACCATAACCTTGGTCGATGAACGCCAGGTGCCCGAAGACAATCCGCGCTCCAATGCAAGGTTAGTGCGTGATAATCTGTGGTGCAACGAAGCCGCTATGGCACAGTTCATGCCACTCTATCTTAATCCATTGATTGGTCGCATCGCTTCGTTTGACGTCGCGATTTTAGGCATGGGCAACGATGGCCACACGGCTTCATTTTTCCCCGGCGGAGATAATTTGGCCAAGGCCATTGATCCGACAAATTCCGATGCTGTGATTCCGGTGATTGCAAAGGGAGCAGGCGAACCACGCCTGACTTTCACATTGCCGCGTATTCTTGCAGCGCCTCACCTTTGCCTCCATATTCAAGGCCAAGACAAAATGCATGTTTTAGACAAAGCGCTAGCTGGCACGGATGAACTTGAAATGCCGGTGCGTGCCGTGCTTCATTCGGCCAAACCACTAGATATTTATTGGTGTCCGTGATGTCCGTACATAGAACAATTTCAGCCGTCACCGAGAAAATTATCACACGCAGCAAGACAAGCCGCAAAAATTATTTAGAAAAGATTGAACGCGCTATTGATCGCCAGCCTAAGCGTAAGGCGCTGGGCTGTGCCAATATCGCGCATGGTATTGCTGCGTGTGGCGCTGGCGATAAAAATGCTTTACGCAATGGCAATGGCCCAAATCTTGCTATTGTCACATCCTATAACGACATGCTCTCAGCGCATCAGCCGTTTGAATTCTACCCTGATCTCATCCGCCAAGCCGCACGTGAAGCAGGCGGCACCGCCCAAGTAGCCGGCGGCGTTCCGGCCATGTGCGACGGCGTGACTCAAGGCGAAACCGGAATGGAACTCTCGCTTTTCTCGCGCGATGTCATTGCTATGTCGACGGCCATAGCACTCAGCCATCAGATGTTTGATGCAAGCGTATATTTGGGTGTCTGCGATAAAATAGTGCCAGGCCTCATCATCGGTGCATT
>JAYWEV010000066.1:0-16890 GCA_043779145.1 Aestuariivirga sp.
AGTAAAGCCGTATCTTCGGACTTACAAAAAAAGCCCTATTTTACTGGTTTTTTTCGTAGGCGGAACCGCTCTGCACAGAGATGTGTGAATATGATAGCCACAAGGTGGAGGGAGAAGAAGGATTACGCTCCACTCTTTGTTCTCACAATCGAATAAATCAGCGCGCTGATCACAATCAGCGCGCCTTGGAACAGATATTGATAGGTCTGTGACAGGCCCAAGAAAGTCACCGCATTCAACACTTCGGTCGCCAACACTGCGCCCAACACAGTGCCGATAAATGTGCCCCGTCCGCCGCTCAGGCTAGTGCCACCTAGCACCACGGCAGTGATGCTGGAGAGTGTGTAGTTGATGCCTTGTCTTGGATCGCCCACGCCGATTTGTGTCATTAACATTATGGCACCCATGGCTGTGAGCAACGAGGATGCGATATAGCCAGTGATAAACGTGCGGTCGATGCGGATACCGATGCGCCTTGCGAATTCTTCGTTTGAACCCACGGCGCGCAAACGCCAGCCTTGTTTCAATTGGCGAAGGCCATATTCAAGTCCAAGGGATGTCAAAACCAGAACAATAAAAGCCACAGGAATTGGCCCCCATTGCCAGTTGATCCATTCGGTCACGGGGAAGCTGATGTAACCATCAGGTTGATCGCGCAGCAAGAAGCTCATACCTTGTAGACCGATATACATGGCCAGCGTTGCGGCGATGGGGGTGAAATTGGCAAACCTGATGAGCAGGCCGTTGATTGATCCCACTATGAATGCGCCTGTAAACATCAATATGAATCCGGCCAAAATCATCGCACCTGATTTATCATCATTGATGAAGAAGGACGCAACGACCACCAAAAATCCAGCAAGCGGCCCGACCGTTAAATCAATGCCGCCCATGAGCATGGCAACAGTTTGGCCGAGCGCGATGAAGCCCAATGCGGTGGCCAACAGTAGGATGTTGTAAATATTGAAGAAGGAGAGGAAGTTCGCATTTTGACTGAAAACGAAGAGCCCCAGCAATGCCGTGATGATGGCCAGAGGAACTGCGGGCGCATTATCGGATTGCAGGAAATGCCTCCAACCGCTTTTGGCCGCGCCGTTGCTTTGCACACTCTCGCCGACATGACTGCTGGCACTCACGGCGGCGGCCACAATGCGCTCTTCCGACACATCTTTGCCCGTCAACGTTTCCACTACGCGGCCTCGTGACATGACGATGACTTTATCGCAAAGGCCTTCAAGCTCTGCAGCGTCAGACGAGTTGACAATCACGGGCGTTCCCGAACTCGATACTTCGCGCAGGATGCGGTAAATTTCAGAGCGCGCGCCCACGTCCACACCTTGGGTTGGTTCATCAGCGACGATCACGCCAGGCTCAGACAGAAGCGCCCGCGCCATCACAACTTTTTGCTGGTTGCCGCCGGAAAGCGAAAGGATGGGTGCTTCAACACCGGGGGCTTTCACCGCGAGCGAAGCGAAGGTTGCGCCCACAAGCTCCAGCTCTTTCTTGCGGCTGACAATGCCGCTGCTTGAAAATTTTTCGAGTGCAGCGAACGATGCATTCTCACGCACGGTGAGGCCCGAAGCTAGACCTTCAGTGTGCCGGTCAGATGGCATGAAGGCCACTTT
Source organism: Aestuariivirga sp. (assembly GCA_043779145.1). GTDB lineage: Bacteria > Pseudomonadota > Alphaproteobacteria > Rhizobiales > Aestuariivirgaceae > Aestuariivirga. Next base: position 1,626 of record JAYWEV010000066.1, read on the forward strand.
GTTCAAGAGGTCTTTATTGTTCAGCGAACTTCCATTGAGCGTGATCGTACCAGCCGAAGGAATGAGACCTGCAAGGGAACGCATCATTTCGGGCTGACCATTGCCTGCAACACCTGCAACGCCGATGATCTGTCCACGCGCCGCGTCAAAGCTCACATCTTTGAAGCCTTTGCCACTGAGCGATGACACGGCAAAATTGATATCCGTATCTGTGGCCTTTGCTTTGGGCGGGAATGTCGAGCCTAGTGTGCGGCCCACGATCAAGGCCAACAGTGCAGCGTCACTGGTTTCAGACACCAACCCCGCACTCGCAAGTCTGCCATCGCGCAGCACAGTCACACGCTGCGCAATCTGGCGAAGCTCTGCCAAACGGTGCGTAATGTAAATCACCGAGGTTCCGGTTTTCACAACACCGCGAATCCGACCGAACATCATGTCAGTGGCGTCTTGATCGAGCGAGGCTGTGGGCTCATCAAGTATTAAAACTTTGGGCTTGAGCGCCAGCGCCTTGGCAATTTCGAGCAAACGCTTTTGCGCAACTGTCAAGCCATCGGCGCGCGCGCGCAAAGGCACATGAAGGCCCACCGCATCCAACATGCCTTGCGCAACAGCTTGAGCGTCTTGTCCTTCAAACAGCGAAGTGGGCAGAGCCACGCGCAGATTTTCTAAGACGGAAAGATCATCCAGTATGGCTGGATGTTGAAATGAAATGGCAATGCCTAAAGAGGCAGCGGTCTTCGGTGTCATGTCCAAAATGCGGTTGCCTGCAAAATGGATTTCACCCAAGGTAAGTTGGGTGGCGCCGGATATGATGTTCATCAAGGTAGATTTACCAGCCCCGTTCTCGCCCAAAATAGCGTGAACTTCGCCAGCATAAAACTCTACGCTCACATCGCGAAGAGCTGGAACACCAGAATAATATTTTGAAATGTTGGACAGCCGAATGGCGACATCTTCACGTGGTGATGAGTCGTCTCTTTCTTTTTTTATTTTCTTCGCTGCCACGACTTGAATTCCGCAATCATTTATAACCCCGGAGAGATTGCGCTTTCCGGGGATTACTTCGCGTTGCTTACTTTACAGCTTTTGCCTGATCGTCAGCAGGAAGTTCTGACGACAGATAGATGGCACCTGGAAGATCCTTGCGGCACTTCACATTGCCCTTTGTTGAATCTTCAAATGATGGGGCTTTAAAGATTTGTTCTGTTGGTGGTGTGCCGCCTGTTGCAGCAGCAACAGCATGCATCACAGCCAAGCGAACGTTGTCATTGCCTGTCGCCACTGTGAACAGTTTAAAGTCTGGATTGTCTTTGTTGACGTCAGTCCAGAAGCAGCCCAGTGAGTTGCCATCAGAAGTCGCCAAAGCCGGAATGGATTTGCCAGACTTGCCGAACAGCGGAAGTGCGCCCACCAATGACGGACCGAAATCTGAAACGATCACGTCGATCTTGGCGTTCTTGGCGATTTCTGCCGTCAGGACTTTTTGTGTCAAAGCAGGATCCCAGTTTGTCACAGCAAATGGTTCTGGATTTACGAACACATATTCTGCGCCGAGCACCGACTTCAGACCAGCGAGTTCATCTAGGCCCTGGCTGTTGCCAGCAGGGCCAGAGAGGAACAACACGTTGCCGCCCTTTGGCAGAACACCCTTTATCCAATTGCCCCAGCTTGCGCCATCATCCTTGAACGACGCGCCAATGAATTTGGTGTAGTTTTCACCTTCTTTGCCGCCAACATTCACGCGGTATGGTACGACGACCTTACCGGCTTTGAAAACGGATGTGATGGCAGGAAGCATTGCAGGGCCGGCATCGCCGAACACCACGAGAGCATCAACACCCTTAGCAGCCATGCCCTTAATGTCGGAGATGGATTTTTGGGTATCGCCATTGCCGTCAGCATATTCGTAAGATGTAATGCTGGGGCAAAGTGAAGCTGTTTGTTTGCCAGATGCAGTTGTCACTTGACGCCAGCTGTTGCCGCCGTAACCATCGAGAAGAGCGATGGTTGCTTTCTTCGGGCCGCACCATGATGGCACGTCCGCGAGGGCAGCATTTGCGCAGCCAAGGGCCAGAACGGCCGTTGCAGCTGCAAGTTTAAGAGCCTTCAAGTTCATTGGTATCCTCCATTTTTACGTTTTCAGTTTGCTTAGATGGGCCACCCGTCCAGCGGAGCGAGTAAACGCCAATCCCAAAACCCAAAGCCAAGGCCTGGATAATGGTTTGAGCCGAATAAGGCACGCCGACGGCGAGCGCGAACTGACTCAATTGATTGAGGAAGAAAGCTGCAATCACAGTGGAGATCGGATAGCCCCGACCGCCGAGCAGCGAAGTTCCTCCCAGAACAACAACCGCAACCGAAGGCAGCAACAAAGTATCACCCTGAAAAGCTGTCGGTTCGCGCGTTATTCCAGAAATTAAAATGCCCGCCATGCAATAAAGCAGTTGGGCGAAAACATAGGCCATAATTTGATGGCGTTGGATCTGAAGGCCCACGGCCCGCGCGGCCAACGGGTTGGCTCCAATGGCTTCAAACCTGCGGCCCATTACTGTTTTCTTCAAGATGAAAGCAACCACGATTAACGCGGCTATTGCGAAGAAAACTGAATTGGGAATGCCCAGTTGCGTGCCGCCGGCAATCTCTGCAAGCAAAGTTGTGGTGATCGATGGCACACCACCAGACACAGCAAACACCGCGCCATAAAGCAAAGCATTCACGCCAATCGTGGCAATAATGGCATTGAGTTTGAAAATGCTGACCAAGAGGCCATTTATGAGCCCTGCGACCACTGCAAAGCATAGCCCAATCAACACGGCCATTGGCAACAGTGCATTGTCTTGTTGCGGATAATGCGTCGATACAACAACAGCCAGAGACACGGCCCCCGGCAGTGAAAGATCAAAGCCACCCTGCTGCACCACCAACAACTGTCCTAATCCGACAATGGCGATGACGGCCGCAAATGGCAGGCTGCCTGATAATGCACCCAAAGAGACACTCGACGGTGCGAAGATCAAACACACAATGAGAAGAACTAGCGTTGAGACAAAAACAGTCACAAAACTTCTCGCGAGCGGCAGAGAGGTTAATCTCGCCAACTGCGGCAGGTTTGGTGTTGTTGGCACGGCTTGGTTCATCTTTCGCTTTTTTTTATGGTAATATTTTGGCTTTGCGGAACTTGTCCCAAGCATCCGTGAAGGAATGAATGGAGTTCTGATAAGCGCTGAAGCCCATGTCCCTGCTCTTGGTCATGTCATTGAAGTTCTCGATCACGCGGCCCAGATCAGCATCGCTGTGCCACCACGAGGCCACGGTGCTGAGCGGGTTCCTTTCTAATCCATGCTTGGCAACAATTTTGTCCCATACGGGATCCATACCAATCATCTGCTTTTCGAGGGGTTGTGCATGGCCGGGGTATTCCGCAGCTGCAACGCCCCAATAGGCAGCAAGCTTTGGCCACAACCAATTCCAACGGAACACTTCACCATTGGCAATGTTGAAGGCTTGGTTGCGCGCAACTGATTTCGTAGCCGCCCAGAGCAATTGCTTGGAAATAATGCGCCCGTCAGTGATGTCCACACAAGCCTCATACTGTTCCGGCGAACCGGGGAACACAAAGGGACGACCAGTTTCTTTGCAGATCGCAGCATAAGCGCCAAGCGTGGCCGCCATGTTCATTTGATTGCCAACGGTATAGCCGATCAATGTGTGGGGGCGATGCACGGACCAAGAGAAACCTTGCTTTTCAGCAGCGGCAAAGAGTTCATCTTCCTGATCGTAATAGAAGTTCTGATAGGGAAGCCTTGGCATTTCCTCACGGAACGGGGTGACCATTTTGGTTTTAGCATAGGCCTCAAACGGGCCCATGTAATGCTTGGCGCCAGTGACCAGTGCGGCATGCTTAATTTTCTTGCCGTCCATAGCGCTGAACAGGTTGCGCACCATGCCAGCGTTCACGCGACAGTTTTCAGCTTCATTGGCTTGGCGAAGCCACGTGGTGATGAATACATCTGTTGGCTTCACGCCCTTTAACGCCGCATTCACCGCGTCCTCATCGGTGAGATCAACCGCGATGTGTTTTACGCCCTTGGGCAAATCATGCTTGTGACGGGAAATGCCAGACACGGTCCAGCCTTTCGTGGTGCTCAGGTGCTCGGCCAAGTGGCGGCCAATGATGCCGGAAACACCGGCAATGAGAGCGTGGCGTTCCATCAGTTCAGTCCCTTCATCGACAATGTAACCTTGATGCAGGCTTGCGGATCTTTGCCGAGGTCAAAAGCTTTGGCAGCGTCCATCAAACCGAAATGGTGTGTTTGGATGGGAGATAGATCAATACCCGTGCGCTCCAAGAATTTGATTGCCGAAGGCCACACACCGGGCGATCCGATGCAACCTCGCACAGTGAGATTCTTCAATTGCAGCAGACCAAGTGTCGATGTGATCTTGCGGCCAATATTGAGGCCCACCATCGAGACGCGGCCATTCTCTTGCACATACTCAAACACGTTTGCAACGGATGCATCATGGCCAGAAGCTTCGACAACGAGTTCTGCGCCCTTTCCGCTGGTCAGTTCCTTGATCCGTTCGATGGGGTTTTCATTGGCATCAACAACTTCGGCAGCGCCGAGCTTCAAGGCAATCTCGCGGCGCTTGGCAATTGGATCCACCACGATGACGCGGGCACCCATGCCGATGGCCGCAGCGGCTGTCACCAAACCAATCGTGCCGCCGCCGGAGACAACAACTGTTTCCGCAGCATTGGTACCACCGGACCGCAATACGGCATAGAAGCCACAGGTGAAAGGTTCAATCAAAGCGCCGCGATTGTCGTCTACGCTGTCTGGCAGCTTGTGAAGCCAGTCAGGATTTGCATTGAAATACTCGCGGTCTGCGCCATGCATAGAGAATCCGAAGTGATGCAGACGTTCTGGTGTGCGCACAACACATTCACCTATAACGCGGTCACCCTTCTTGAAGCTTTTGACGGACTTACCAACTTCAACAATTTCGCCACACCATTCATGACCCGGTGTCACTGGATAGGAAATTGGAATGATGTAACGGCCTGCCAACAACTCATAATCCGAATGGCAAATTCCAACGGTGCGCGATTTAATCAGCACTTCCGTGTCATTGATCTGGGGGATCGGCTGATCCATGATTTTTGGATTGTCCGGGGTTTCAAAAACAAGGGCTTTCATGGGGTCGCTCCTAGAGTGTCACCACAGCGCCATCTTGCGCTGCCGATTTGATGATGGCTTCGAGAATGGCGATGTTATTCACAAGCTCTGGGCCGGTGATGCGGTAAGTTTCTCCGCCCCGAATTGCGCGGGCGAAACTCACCAAATTATCTTTGACTGGTTCAGCTGCCGGAATCTCGATCACACTGATCGGCGAGCCTGTGGTGGCCGAAGTGACCACCCAGCCAGCTGGTGATTCCACATGAGCCTTATCGCGAATATCAATCCAACCCTTGGTGCCGAAAAGTGCGAAGCGTGAGATAAAAGGTGTAGCCAAGGTCGCAGAGATATAGGCCGTTCCGCCGCCTTTGAAGCGGATATGCGCGCTCATGGTATCGCCTTGCGGAATGGTCGATCCCAATGTTTCGCAAGACACGCGCACATCGCGCGCAGGGCCCAACAGCAGCGTTGATAAATCCGTGAGATGAATGCCCGTCGCCGTCATTCCCCCAACAGGTGCTTCCGCTGGATTGAGCCGCCAATTATCAGCAGCAAGCGTTACAAATTTATCATGACTGAAATTGGCTTCGACTTGCAGCAGACGACCAAGTTCACCATTTTGCGCTCTTGCAATCATATCAGCAACTGGCGGTTCAAAGCGGCGCTCATGGCCCATGCCGAGTACAATATTCTTCGCGGCACAAGCATTCACAGCTTTCTCAGCCCCTTTGCGCGTCATGGCCAAAGGTTTTTCGCAGAAAATATGTATTCCAGCGGCGACTGCGTGTTCAATTTGCTGAGCATGCAAAGAATGCGGTGTTGCGAGGATCACCGCTTCCACGCCCGGATGCGCGAGTGCCCCCTTATGGTCCGAATAAACTTTGAAGCCATAATCCTTGGCAAAGTCAGAACCGGCAGGATTTGGCTCTGCCGCACAGACAATTTCAATGTCCTGTTTTGCAGCTTGCAAAACAGCGGTCATCTTCTTGCCCCACCAACCGAGGCCAATCATTGCGACTTTTACGGGTGCGTTCGACATTACACGGTCACTAAAATTTTCAGGTGGTTGACGGATTTATCGAGCAGCGCATCGAAGCCTTGGCTCACAACATGATCCGCGTTAATGTTGGCGGTGACGATTTTTTCAATCGGGAACCCACCTGTTTCCACCATGCGAATAATGCGTGACCAGCATTGCACGGGGTAACACCATGTGGCTTCCAATGTGATATCTTTCAGCGCCCAAAGCATGGCGTCAATACTTGCGGGCTTCATATGCAAACCTGTCTGCACCACTTTGCCCTGGCGTCGAACGGAAGCAACACAAGTGTTCAAGCTGGCTTCCAAACCAACGCATTCGATGGCCACATCCACGCCTACGCCTTCTTCTGACATGTCATGGATTTTTTCGGCAACATTTTCTGTGGTGGGGTCGATGATGATAGCAGATGGCACCAAGTCTTTCGCCATCTTGCGACGGAAGGCATTGGGTTCGGAAACGAAAATTTGCACCGCACCAGCTGCTTTAACAGCGAGCAAGGTGAGCGCACCAATTGGGCCAACGCCAGAAACCAAAACAGTGGAACCTGCCTGCACGCCGCCGCGATCAACAGCGTAAACAGCAACAGCCGCAGGTTCAATCATTGCACCCTGAATGTCACTCACGCCCTTAGGCAAAACGGAAACGTTGTAGTCATTGACTACAGCCATTTCACCCATACCGCCCCAAGCCCAGCTGAGGCCAACGCAGCCCATCTTCTCGCTTAAATGGTAAAGCCCCCGACGGCCATAATAATCATCGCGCGGGGAAATCAGCGGCTGGATCGAAACACGGTCGCCCACTTTTACATTGGTAACAGCAGCCCCCTTGTCGGTGACAATCGCACTGAACTCGTGTCCAAGAATTTGGGGATTGGTCACGCCTGTATAGGGATGCGGTGTGACTGGAGTGACAATTGGCCCTGCAATATATTCATGCAAATCCGTGCCGCAAATGCCTGTAACGATAGGCTTGATCAAGACATCGTTTGACCCGAGTTTCTTGGAAGGCGCTGGTACATCCTCAACACGAATGTCCTTTGCAGCGTGAAACCTCACAGCCTTCATGATCGATCCTCCCTGAGCGCCAATCTCTTATATTTTTATGACATCCTATCTAAACCGCGCCTGTTGAAATTATCAAAAATTCTCGTTTTGATAATTTTTAAGAAACGCCGGCGGATTTTTTTTGGCACAGTGATGAAAAACAGAAGAACAGTCTTCAAGGGAGGTTACTTTGCAACTTGCCAATGGCATGGGCCACATCACTACCTTACACCGCACTCACCTTGTATTGGTCGGGTGAATTTGAACATGGCAAAGGCTGCTCACCTCAAGAATGACGATATTGGCCCTAAGACACGGCTTGAACTTTATCGCCTGCAAGTGGAAATTCGCGATTGCGAAAAGCGGGCCTATGATCTGTTTTTGCAAAACCTGATCAAAGGCACCAGCCACTTGTCATTGGGCCAAGAGGCCATTGCCGCAGGCTTTGGTGTGGCTATGCAAAAGGGTGATAAGTCTTTCTGCACCTATCGGGGGCATGCCCACACTTTGGCGCGTGGTGTTCCGATGGAAGGCATGCTGGGCGAACTCATGTTGCGCGATATTGGTCTGATGCGCGGCAAGGGTGGCTCGATGCATCTCACCTCTGTTGAGCATGGCGTGATGGGCTCCTATGCCATTATCGGTGCACATTTGCCAATCGCCTGCGGTTCGGCCTGGCGCGCGCAATATTTGGGTGAGAGGGATGTTTCGGTCTGTTTCTTTGGCGATGGCACAACTAATATTGGCGCATTCCATGAGGCTTTGAATTTCGCGGTGGTCTGGAAATTGCCGGTGGTGTTTGTCTGCGAGAACAATCTTTATATGGAATATACGCCAATTCACGAAGTCACTGCCGTACATAATCCTGCAGGCGACCGCGCTTCAGCCTATGGTTTGGAAAAAATTGTGATCGATGGCAATGATGCTGATGTGGTATATCGCACAGCCACTGCCGCCATCGAAAAAGCCCGCAATGGTGGTGGGCCTTCGATGATTGAATGCCTCACCTATCGCCACTCCGGTCATTCGCGCGCTGACCCTAGCAAATATCGCCCCGAAGGCGAGTTGGAAAAATGGAAAGAGCGTGATCCCATTATTATTTACAGGCAGCGCATGAAAGATTTTGGTTTCACCGATGCACAAATCAAAACCATTGAAGAAGAAAGCATGCGTAAAGTGGAACACGCAACCGAGCTTTGCAAGGCGTCACCCTCCTGCCCAGTCGAACTTCTCACCACCGATGTTTATGCTGACGGAGGCTGGGCATGGCGGAACTAAGTTATCGTGATGCCGTGATCCGCGGCATTAGCCAAGAGATGGAACGCGACAAGAATGTCGTGTTCCTTGGCGAAGACATTGCTAAAGCAGGCGGCGTGTTCAAAGCCACTGTTGGCCTTTATGAAAAATTCGGCCCGCTTCGCGTGCGCGATACGCCAATTTCAGAACAAGCCATTCTGGGTGCCGCCATGGGTGCTGCGATGACAGGTCTTCGCCCGATTGCGGAAATCATGTTCTCGGATTTCATAGCCGTGTGTTTCGATTACATCGCTAATGAAATGCCCAAGATTGCTTATATGACCAATGGCCAAGTTAAGTGCCCGTTGGTGATCCGCACTGGAAATGGCGCTGGCGTGCGCTTTGGAGCGCAGCATTCGCAATCGGTTGAAAACTGGACGATGATGATTCCGGGCCTCAAAGTTGTGGCTCCTTCCTCACCTGTTGATGTTATTGGTTTGATGGCCGCAGCTATTCGCGACAACAATCCTGTGATCTTCCACGAACACAAAGCACTCTACGCCACGAAGGGTGAAGTGCCCGACGGCGAGATTGTGGACACGCTGGGAACAGCCAAGATTTTGCGCAAAGGCAAAGATTGCACGATTCTCGCACTCGCCTTGATGGTGCATCGTTCTTTGGAGGCGGCGGAAATTCTCGCCCGCGATTATGGAATTGATGCAGAAGTTGTTGATGTGCGTTCGCTGGTGCCGCTCGACACACAAACCATTTTGGGTTCAGTCGCCAAAACCGGCCGCCTCTTCACCGTCGAAGAAAACCCTCGCTTGCTGGGCTGGGGCGCTGAGATTGCGTCGATCGTGGCCGATGAAGGATTCTGGAATTTGAATGGGCCCATTGTGCGCATCACGACACCGCATATTCCGTTGCCTGCTGCTGATCATCTTGAAGACTTGGCGTTGCCGAATGCAGCGCGCGTTGTCGAAAAAATAGTCCGCGTGATGAACGGTTAAGCCATGGCCAACACAATCATCATGCCGCAATTGGGCGAAACCGTTGCAGAGGGAAAGATCCTGACGTGGTTCAAAGCCGTAGGCGATGACGTTAAGATTGGCGACAGGCTTTTCGAAGTTGAAACCGACAAGGTGACGGTTGAGGTCGAAGCGACGGTTGCAGGCAAGCTCACCGAGATCAAAATCGGCAATGGCGTTACGGCCAAAGTGGGTGTGACTGTTGCCGTAATCGGTGGCGATGCCGCAGCGCCTGCGCCCAAGCCCGCAGAGAAACAAATACCTGCCGCGCCACAGAAATCTCTGAATGCTTTTGAAGAAGTGGCAACACCCACGACGCATTATGGCAATGCGCTTGGCCCTGATGGCTTGCGCATCACGCCCTTGGCGCGGCGCTTGATTGCAGAACGGGGGCTTGACGTGAATGAGATTGCCCGCGCCGCTGCGGCCAAAGGTTTACGCAAGATTGAAGAGAAAGATGTGAGTGGCTTCCCGCCAGCAGCCCCTTCTGTTCCGGCCCCCGTCGCCATGCCAGTCGCCGATGGACAGGTGGTGACCCTCAACACCATTCGCCAACGCACCGGCGAAAAACTCGCTGAAAACTGGCGCAATATCCCGCATGTGTTCCAAGCCATCGACGTGGACTTCACTGAGATTGAAGTGGTGCGCGCGCGCCACAAGGAACGCTTTAAAGCTGAAACGGGAAACTCGCTCACTTATCTCCCCTTCATTGCGAGAGCCGTTTGCATTGCCCTGCAAGCCTTCCCCCACATCAATGCGCGTTTTGATGGCAAGTCGCTGATTTTGTCGAAAGACATTGACCTCGGCATCGCTGTTGATCTCAATCACAATGGCTTGGTTGTGCCGGTTGTTCATGCGGTGCAGAACTATACTTTGCAGGGCTTGGCAAAAGCTATGAATCGCCAAATTGATAAGGCCCGCACTGGCAAGATGACGGCGGTCGACATGAGCGGCGGAACCTACTCGATCACCAACAACGGTGCTTTTGGCACAAGTTTCACAACGCCTATTATCAATGCACCACAAGTCGCAATTCTATCTACCGACTTAATTCGCAAAAAACCTGCTGTGGTTGGTGATGTTGTTGTGCCGCGATTAATCGGCAACATAGGCCAAAGCTTTGATCACCGTGCTTTTGATGGTGCTTATGCCGCCGCGTTCTTATCAAAACTTAAAGAGACTCTCGAAACCAAAAAATGGGCCGGAGAGCTGGGAGAAGAAACATGAAATATAACAGTCCGCATTCCACTGCATCCTTCGGCGCGCAAGCCAAAGATTGGGAACAAGGCATTGACTACCATCGCCTGTCCACGGAGCGTTTGAGACGCGCCCAAGAAGCAATCAAATTTGCTGGTCTGGGCGCTGTGTTATGTTTTAACTTTGACAATATTCGCTATGTCACTTCAACCCACATTGGCGAATGGGCGCGTGACAAATTTTTTCGTTATGCGCTTTGCCCCGCTGAAGGAAAGCCGTTCCTCTGGGATCCTGCGCCGCCAGCAAAACGCCTATCATCACCCTGGATCAAAGATAATGTGGCAGCTCCTATCACCACCATGCAGGGTGCCATTCCACCATCGATGAATGTGCAACATGATTTTGCTAAGCAAATCAAAAAAGCTTTAGTGCATTATGGCATTGCCAATGAGCCTCTGGGTGTTGACCTGATGGAACTCAGCATGCTTCGCGCACTTGAAGCCGAAGGCATTATGGTTGTTGACGGCCAACAAGCTCTGCTTGACGCGCGCGAAATTAAAACGGGCGATGAAATTGAACTCCTCAAAATGGCCGCCGCCATGGTCGATGCGACTTATGTGGATATCGCCAAAGCCATTCGCCCCGGTACAAAGGAAAATGAACTCGTGGCCATTGCCAATGACCGCCTGTTCCGCATGGGTTCAGAGCGCGTTGAATGCGTGAACTCAGTATCTGGCCGTCGTGGCCGACCGCATTCGCACACTTTCTCAGATCGCATGATCCAACCCGGCGACATGATTTTCCTCGACATCATGCATTCATTTAACGGCTATCGCACTTGCTACTATCGCACGTTTATTTGCGGCGAGCCAAACAAGCATCAAGTTGATGCTTACGAGACCGCATCGAAATGGATCAGCGCCTCAATCGACATGATCAAACCCGGCGTTACCCCTGATGAAGTGGCCGCCGTGTGGCCAGATGCCCATGAATTTGGCTATAAAGACGAAGAAGAAGCCTTCCTGCTGCAATATGGTCACGGAGTCGGCCTGTCACTCTGGGAACGCCCAATTTTCTCAAAACGCTTTCGTGGCCAGAACACGCCTTTGAAAGAAGGCATGGTCTTCGCGCTGGAAACTTGGAAAGGTTCAGAAGATGGTTCAGGTGCCGCCCGCATTGAGGAAGAAGTTGTCGTCACCAAGGATGGCTGCGAGATCATTACAAACTTCCCATCTGATCGCCTGATCTCATGTGGTTTGCCCGGCTGCGAAGTTTTCTGATAAGGTAGCGTAATGGACGCTGACGAAAAATTCAAAGGCCGCATTCCAGTAACGCTGGTTACGGGATTTTTAGGCAGTGGCAAAACTACGCTGATCAACAAAGCCTTGCGTGCGCCAGAGCTGCAAAAGACTGTTGTCATCGTCAACGAATTTGGCGAGGTGGGTTTAGATCATCAGCTCTATGCCAATAGCAATGATGCTGTGATCGTGCTTGAAAATGGCTGCCTGTGTTGCACCATACAAAGTGATTTAGTCAGTACACTGAACAGTCTTTATCACGATCGGCAGGCTGGGCGGGTTCCTAGATTCGATAATGTGGTGATTGAAACCTCGGGCCTCTCGGAACCAGGCCCGGTGCTGCAAGCATTTCTTTCAGAGCCAACGCTTGATGGTCTTTTTCGTGTGGGACGTGTGCTCACATTGGTGGATGCCGTAAATTGGGAAGGCACTTCAATACAACATGATGAAGCCGTACGCCAAGTGGCCTTGGCTGATGATATTGTAATCACCAAAACTGATCTCGCGCCCGCTGATGCCATAGACCCTCGTCAAAGTTTGCGCGCCATCAACCCCACGGCCACCATCAACCCCGTTAACTGGGACACAGCAGCTGTTGCCGCGCTGTTGTCTTCACCGGGCTTTGACGCCGCTGACACCTCCTCTGACCCCAGCACATGGCTTAGCATTGCAACTTATGAAGCTTATGGAAATAGACGCGATGCAGAGGGCGTGATCGAGCAACCGCTCATTCCACACTTGGTCAACAAAGGTGTTGAAAGTTTTGTTCTGTTACGCACCGAACCCTTGTTGCGCGATGAACTGCAATTTCTGCTTGATGGCATAGGTCAAAATCTGGGCTCAAGCCTCTTGCGCGTCAAAGGCCTGATAAATGTGCGTGAAGAACCAAATAAACCTGCGGTCATTCAAGGTGCGCAACATCTGCTCCACACCTTAACTTGGCTGGATGAATGGCCGGACACAGACAAACGCACACGGATTGTATTTATCACACAAGGAATTGTTCGTGATCGCCTAAAAGAAATAATCGAGCTGCTGGACCGCATGAGCAAACGCACATTCGAAGCGCGGGCGCGAGGCCGTTTGGCGCGCGAAAAAGCAGAACAGAATAAGGTGGCTTGAGATGATTGAACCAAAGCCGATTGGCTGGATAGGCGTTGGCAAAATGGGTTTTCCCATTTGTGTCCGTTACAAACAAGCAGGCCATCAAGTTACGGCCCTCGCTCGTAGCAGCGCTGCGCAGGCAAAGCTAACAATTGCGGGCGTCATTGCGGTCGCTACCGTGAAAGAAGTTGCTGAACACTCTGATATCGTTTTCACGTCGCTCTCTGATGATGCTGCCTTGCGCCAAGTCGCGTCAGAACTTTCAGCCACAATGTCGAAGGGTTCCACCTTTGTTGACATCAGTACTATATCGCCAACGGTTTCGGCAGAGATTGCCGACGAGTTCAAGAAAAAGGACATCAGATACCTCCGCTCGCCTGTTTCAGGCTCAACGGCAATGGCCGAAAGCGGCACACTCACAGCGGTCGTCTCTGGTCCAAGACAATCCTTCGATGATCTCACTCCCCTTTTGGCTGTCTTTGCCCGCAAAACATTCCATGTGGGTGAGGGCGAAGAAGCCCGTGTGATGAAATTGGTTTTGAACAGCATAGTGGCCGCCACGGCCGCATTGCTCGGCGAAGCTTTGGCCTTCGGCGCAGAGGGCGGTCTCGATAATGCCACCATGCTCTCAGTCATCAATCAAAGTGCGGTTGCCTCGCCCCTCATCGGATATAAAACCGATATGATTGTCAAAGGTGCTTATAGTGCCGCAGCAAGCTTGGCCATGTTGAACAAAGATTTAGAACTTCTGCTCGCCGCATCGGAAAATCCTTTGCCGCTCAACGCACATATCCATAAAATTTATCAGAACAGCATCACGCAGGGGCTCGGAGAAGAAGACTTCTTTGTTTTGGTGCGGGAAGCAAGATCATTTGGAGGTCAAATATGAGTTGGGACACAGAAAAAGGACCTCGCATCGCATTTCTTGGAACGGGTGCACAGGGTGCTTCCATCGCAGCTGATTTTGCATTGGCCGGTTTGGATGTGACTTTTATTGACCAATGGCCAGATCATATTGAGGCTATTCGCAAAAACGGAATCACTGTCAATCTTCCTGCGCGCACGATCAATGCCAGAGTGCGAGCACTCCACCTATGCCAGATTGCCGAGGTAAAAGAACCTTTCGATCTCGTATTTCTAGTGGTGAAGGCTTACGACACCAAGTGGGCTTGTGAAATGATAAAGCCTGTTCTTGCAACGGATGGTTTGATTGTAGGCTTGCAGAACGGTATGACCCATGACGATATTGCAACAATTCTTGGCCGCGAACGCACCATTGGTGCGGTGATCGAAATTGCCTCGAACATGTGGATACCCGGCATAACCAACCGTCAGAATGATCATGAAGAATCTTGGTTTGCACTTGGTGCGCTCGATCCAAAGACCCAACCTCGCGTCGAAACTGTGGCAAAAATTCTGCGCAATTCCGGTCGTGTTGAGGTGATGGATGATATCCGCTCAGCAAAATGGATGAAGCTTGTCGTCAACGCCGCTGAACTCATTCCGTCTGCCATTGTCAACTTGCCGCTCAATGATGCAGCACGCTTTCCCGGCATGCTGGAAGTCATGCGCTTGGCTGGTTATGAAGCCATGCAAGCAGCGATTGAAGATGGTGCAAAAATCATACCAATTATCGGCATGCCTGCCGTTATGACCAATCATCCGGAACGCTATGTCGATCAGATTTTTGATGAAGTGTTGAAAACGTTTTCAAGGCCGGACACCTTGGTCACATCTCTTCAGGATTGGAAAAAGGGCCGTCGTGCCGAGGTTCAAGAGGTTAATGGTTGGGTGGTCGACATGCTGCGCAAACATGGACGCGAAGCGCCGATGAATCGACTTGTCGTGGAACTCGGCTTTGAGATCGAAAGCGGAAAGCGCCAACCGGAGGTCGAAAACGCCAAGCAGTTAATTGAGGCCTATAGAGAAATCACAAATTCGGCTTAACGTTTTGAGCTGCTATCGCTTGCGCGGTATAAAAATTTCCCTGACTTCGCATCCCATGTTGGCTTCCAAGATAGAAGCGCAAAATCGAAGTGATACCAACCTTCATAAATTCTGACTGATGGACGCCCAGTTACGATTTCCGATTGATGTGATGCGTTTGGGGTCTGCAATGAGGTTGTTCCATGCCTTG
>JAYWEV010000067.1:0-16866 GCA_043779145.1 Aestuariivirga sp.
GAAACGAAGCAGCTATAGACCGCCTCGCTGTTGGGGCGTCGCCAAGCGGTAAGGCACCGGATTTTGATTCCGGCATTCGGAGGTTCGATCCCTCCCGCCCCAGCCAACTCTTTGTTTTCTGCTTTTGTTAAGGCAGCAGTTGGCATCTTCGAGTTTCCGCTCTATCTTCATGATCAATCATGGTCAGTTGCGGAAATTCGGTTATGGATGTTAAATCTCCTCATCTTTCAAATTCAATGGCGCGCAATGTAGGTGTTGCGCTGAACACGTCTTGGTTTGAGAATATTCAAGTCAATACATCGGCAGCAGAGCGCCGTGCTTCAACTCTGACCACGCGGCGCAGTGTGAAAAAAGAGTATCAAGCTGCCTGGTTGGTGAAGGCGCTGCAATGCATTGATTTGACCACGCTGGCGGGTGATGACACGGCAGGGCGCGTGCACAGGCTTTGTGAAAAGGCTAAGCGGCCGTTGCGAGATGATTTGGTGCAGAAGTTGGGTCTGGCCTCAGCACCGCCAAAGGTGGGTGCGATTTGTGTTTATCCGACGATGGTTCCGCATGCTGTTAAGGCTCTGCGTGGTTCGGGCATACCAGTGGCATCGGTGGCCACGGGTTTTCCGGCGGGCTTGACACCCCTTTCCATTCGTCTTGCTGAAATCAAATATGCGGTTGAAGAGGGTGCAGACGAAATTGATATCGTGATCAATCGCGAATTGGTTTTGATACAGGATTGGGCGGCACTCTATGATGAAATTACGGCGATGCGCGAGGCCTGTGGGGCCGCGCATTTAAAAGCGATTTTGGCGACGGGAGATTTGAAGACTCTGCGCAATGTTTATAAGGCTTCGATGGTGGCGATGCAGGCGGGGGCGGATTTTATCAAAACATCGACGGGCAAGGAAGATGTGAATGCAACGTTGCCAGTGAGTCTGACGATGGTGCGGGCACTTCGTGACTATGGCGAGATGACCGGATTTCATATTGGCTTCAAGCCCGCCGGCGGATTAAAAACGACGAAGGATGCGATGGCTTGGCAGATTTTGATGAAGGAAGAATTGGGGCGGCGTTGGTTGGAGCCTGATCTGTTTCGTATTGGTGCAAGTTCTCTGCTTGCTGATATTGAGCGGCAGCTCGAACATTATCTCACTGGGCGTTATGCAGCGCTTTCACATCACGCACTGGCTTAAAGGTCTATCATGGCAACTGTTACAGACATTCTTGAAACCATGGATTATGGGCCAGCGCCTGAATCAAACACTATCGTGAAAGATTGGTTGGCGGAACATAAACATGGCTTTGGCCATTTTATTGGCGGCCAATTTGTTCAGTCGTCTTCGAAAAAGTTTATTGAAGTTTTCAATCCGCACGATAACTCGGTGCTTGGCCGCGTGGGGCAAGGCGACGCCGCTGATGTTGACCTCGCCGTAAAGGCGGCGCGTAAGGCCTTTGGGCCGTGGTCAAAGTTATCTGGCTTTGAGCGGTCTAAGCACCTTTATGCTTTGGCGCGGCATATTCAAAAGCGCGAGCGCTTCCTCAGCGTTCTTGAAACCATGGACAACGGTAAAACCATTCGTGAATCTCGCGATATCGATATTCCCCTCGTGGCGCGGCATTTCTATCATCATGCGGGTTGGGCGCACTTATGTGATACGGAATTTAAGGGTTTCGGCCCAGTCGGTGTGTGCAGCCAGATTATTCCTTGGAATTTTCCTCTACTGATGTTGGCATGGAAAATTGCGCCTGCATTGGCTGCTGGCAACACGGTGGTATTGAAGCCTGCGGAGTTTACGCCACTCACGGCTTTGGCCTTTGCTGAGATTTGTGTCGAGGCTGGCATTCCAAATGGTGTGGTGAATGTGGTCACAGGTGCGGGTGAGACGGGTGCAGCCTTGGTCGCCCATAAAGATGTCGATAAGATCGCCTTTACGGGTTCCACCGAAGTTGGAAAATTGATCCGTGTACAGACGGCAGGATCTGGCAAAAAACTCTCGCTTGAACTGGGCGGTAAGTCGCCCTTTGTGGTTTATGATGATGCTGATTTAGATGCAGCGGTTGAAGGTGTGGTTGATGCTGTCTGGTTCAATCAGGGCCAGGTGTGTTGTGCTGGAACCAGGCTCTTGGTGCAGGAAGGCATTGCCCAGAAGTTTTACGCCAAGCTGAAACACCGCATGAGATCGCTACGGGTAGGTGATCCACTCGATAAATCGAATGATATGGGGCCACTGGTTGATCCGGTTCAATTGTCGCGCGTCACAGCGATGGTAAAGAAGGGCGAGACTGATGGTGGCACTTTGGTTCAGGCGTCATGCGCTTTGCCAATAAAGGGCAATTATTTTGCGCCGTCTCTGTTTGTTGATGTTGATACATCTTCATCGGTGATGAGCGAAGAAATTTTTGGACCAGTGATTTCGGCTATGACTTTCCGCACGCTTGAAGAGGCTGTGGCACTGGCTAACCACACGGCATATGGCTTGGCTGCCTCTATTTGGTCGGAGAACATCAATGTGGCGCTTGATCTTGCAGCGCGTGTGAAGGCTGGTATTGTGTGGATTAATTCCACCAATTTGTTTGATGCTGCGGCGGGCTTTGGCGGTTACAAAGAATCTGGTTTTGGCCGTGAAGGTGGGCGCGAGGGCTTATATGAATATCTCGTAGCAGATTGGATGAAAGCGCTAAAGGTTGAAAAATCTCTGACGGCAAAACCAATTGCGTCACCGGGTTCCGAGTTACGCCACAATGCCGCTGATCTGATTGATCGTACGGCTAAGTTTTATATTGGTGGCAAACAATCGCGGCCAGATTCCGGCTATAGTTATGTAGTTGTATCCCTTAAAGGCAAGGCGCTGGGACTTGCCGGGTTGGGGAATCGTAAGGATGTGCGCAACGCGGTTGAGGCGGCGCTCAAAGCATCTGCTTGGTCTGTTGGGTCGGCGCATAACCGTGCACAGGTTTTATTTTTTATTGCTGAGAATTTGGCAGCGCGTGCCGACGAATTTGCAAAACGGTTGGTGCAGTTTGGTGTCTCTGCCCGCGATGCTAAGCGCGAAGTTGAAGCATCACTCGAACGCATTTTCTTTTATGCGGCGCATGCTGATAAATATGATGGCCGCATTCATTCGACCAACGCGAAGAAGCAAACTACGTTAGCGATGAATGAGCCGTTTGGAGTGATGGGCCTTGTTTGCCCGAATGAAAATCCGTTGCTGTCGATGATCTCGATGCTGATGCCCGCTCTCGCAATGGGCAACCGCATTGTGTTGGTGGCTGCGCAATCAGCGCCGCTGATTGCGACAGATTTTTATCAGGTGCTCGATACATCTGATGTACCAGACGGTGTGGTGAATATTGTCACGGGTGATCGCGATGAATTGGCCAAGACTTTGGCCGAACATGATGAAGTGGCGGCCATTTGGTATCATGGTGATGCTGCTGGTTCTGCAATGGTTGAGAAGGCTTCGGCCGGCAATGTGAAACCCACTTGGGTGAATGATGGCAAGCGGTTTGATTGGTTCAATCCTGAGCAGGGGCAGGGCCATGAATATTTGCGCCGTGCCTGCCAAGTGAAAAATATCTGGATTCCTTACGGAGAATAAAATGGCTGCCTATCCGCGCGATATGAAAGGTTATGGCCGCGCCATACCTGATCCGAAATGGCCGGGTGGGGCTTTTTTAGCGGTTCAGTTTGTTCTTAATTATGAAGAGGGTGGCGAGAACAATATTCTGCATGGTGATGCGGCATCTGAAGCATTCTTATCTGAGATCGTAGGGGCTGCGGCATGGCCCGGACAACGGCACTGGAACATGGAATCAATTTATGAATATGGCGCACGTGCCGGTTTTTGGCGGCTGTGGCGCATGTTTACCGGGCGCAAAGTTCCGCTCACGATTTATGGCGTTGCCACGGCCTTGCAGCGTTCGCCTGATCAAGTGCAGGCGATGAAGGAGGCAGATTGGGAAATTGCCTCGCATGGTTTGAAATGGGTTGAACACAAAGACATGCCTGAAGAGGTGGAGCGGGCTTCGATCATGGAGGCCATTCGTATTCATACTGAGGTTACGGGTACGCGTCCGCTCGGTTGGTATACAGGGCGCTGTTCGATGAACACCACCAAACTGGTGATGGAGGAAGGTGGTTTTCTTTATTCGTCGGATGATTACTCTGATGATTTACCCTATTTTTTGAATCGCCCTGAAGGCGGCAAGCATTTGATTGTGCCTTACACGTTGGACGCAAATGACATGCGCTTTGCAACGCCTCAAGGGTTCAATACGGGTGAGCATTTTTATCAGTATCTAAAGGACTCGTTTGATTACCTGTATCAAGAGGGCAAGCGTGGGTCACCGAAGATGATGAGCATAGGCCTGCATTGCCGCTTGGTTGGACGGCCCGGGCGGGCTGTTGGGTTGGCTAAATTTATTGATTATGTTTTGGCACACGACAAAGTGTGGGTGGCAAAACGCGAAGACATTGCAAGGCATTGGTTAAACATTTCAACGGGTTAAAAAATAAGTTCCCATTTAGTATTTTTAAGCTTGACAGCGTACGGTGAACCTGCTAGTTTTTGGCACACTCCATCACTGGGTTCAAAGTTTTGGGGTTGCTCTCATAAACAAGTTTTGCAAGCTCACGAAGACGACGTTTGGGAGAGGTGTTTATATTAACTTCACGCTCACATGGCCGAGCTCGCCAAAATTGCCGATTACTTCGTCGCCCGCCTGAATTGGCATGGGCACAAGGCAAGTTCCGGTGGTGACGATCTGGCCCTGTTTGGCTGTGATGCCAAGCGAAGACAGTTCATTGATCAACCACGTCATGGCGATGCGTGGTGAACCCAACACGTTTGAGCCATGACCAACGACTGGTGAATTGGCTGATACGCGGCCTGTGGGTTTGAGTGTGACGAGGTCCATGGAGCGCCAAATATCTGGTGCGGCTGGGCCAATGACAAGCCAGTGCGCACAGGCATTATCGGCGATTAATTGAGCGGCGCCCACTTGTTCAAAGTGATTGTATCTGCTGTCGGGTAGTTCGATTGCCGGATGAAGCGAGGCGACTGCGGCAAAGACTTCCTCTTCGGAGTAGAGTGTTGCTTGGGGGTTCAAGTCCTTGCTCAGTTTGAAAGCGAATTCGACTTCAGCAACTTTCATGTGATTTTTGCCGAAGGGCACGGTTTTGCCAGTGTGCACCACGCGCTCTTCAATATAACGACCAGCGAGGGGACCATCGACGCCGATGTGATTTTGACCTGCAATGCTGGTGGCTGCAATCTTCCAGCCATAGAGCAGTTTTGCTGATTGTTTTTCCCACAAGGCTTGGACGGCGTAGGCTTCGACCATCGTTGCAGGTCTACATTCAGTGGGCAGGGCTTCGCAAAGTGTTTGTGCGTGCATATGATTTAAGAGGAAGCGCGCAGCGGAGAGGGTTTGATCGGAAGGGAGGGGCATTTGAAAAATACTATGAGGCGAACACATTGTTTGCAAGTTCAAGTTTTCAAATTGAACCGGTGATGCGCTTAACGCACCACCGGCCCCGTTGGTTTTAAGCTTTACATTCTGGTGCCGTTTTCATCGCGGCTTCAGCATCTTCCTTGGTTGTGTAACTGACTGTGCCGACGGCCATTGCCGCCTTCTCGTCGGGTTTTGTGTCCAGGACAGCGCACTTCTGTGTTGCTGCATCTTTAGCAACATAGAACTCCGTTGCAGCCAAGGCGGGAGCTGCGAATGCAGCAACAGCCACACCAGCAATCATCATCTTGCGGATCATTATATACCTCCAAGTTTTGAGACTAAATTGCAAAGACACTCACTGCCTTTGCTGATCACGAATAGAGCGGTCTCGTTTGTTGATAGTGTGAAATTTCTGTGATCATTTCACCATCAAATGTTCTTGATATGATCAGAACCTAAATTAAGAATCAAAAAAACCGGTGATGCGGATGCGCATCACCGGTTCGTTAACTGGTATAAACCAATTACTTATTTGCAGGCTGCAGCAGCCTTCATTGCTGTTTCAGCTTCAACTTTGGTCTTGAATGAAAGCTTGCCAATCATCATGGCTGCTTTTTCGTCTGGCTTTACGGCCACAACTGCGCATTTTTTTGTCGCGGCATCTTTTGCTACGAAGAAAGCTGCGTCAGCAGCCAATACTGGTGAGGCTAAAACGGCAATGGCTGCGCCAGCGAAAATCATCTTGCGGATCATGTTATTACTCCTAATCAATCATTCAGAGGCATGATGCCTCGGTCGAGAACTAAGCTGGGCACGCAAAAAAATCCAGTGATTTAGTCTTAAATCTTGTTCATTACAAAATTGAAATAACCTGAATAATATATAACTATTTTGTAATTTTTGTCACTTCAGATAGTCATGACTTGCGGCAGCATAATTTCTTGAAGGTTATGACCAGGGCCGCTGCGATCAATGATCAGGAAGCAACTTTCAGAATGCACCAGCAAGGGGTGATGCCAGATATTACGACCATAATTGATGCCTTGTTTCCCACTGGCTTGAAACAGGCGGTAGCTGGCCTCACGCAACGGATCATCACACACCAACACCAGCCAATCTTCATTCTGCAATGGATAAAATAGTTGTGTGCCGAGTGGATGGCGCTCCATCAATGTGATGGCGATGGGTTTGGGGCGGGCGATGGTCATGAAGATTGAAATATTCACTTCGCCGCCCTCGGCGTTCACATCAATGTTGGCGAGATTGTTGAAGCGTTCAGCGAAACCTTGATTGATGGTGAAGTGTTGCGCACCCTCAATCTCCACCACATCACCAAAGGGCGAGAAGGCTTCTTTTGTTAGCTTATCGATTTTCATTTGAAGCTGAGTTTCGCGTGGCGGTTGACGTCCTTGTATAACAAGTAGCGAAAGCGGCCCGGCCCGCCCGCATAACAGGCTTGGGGGCAGAAGGCGCGCAGCCACATAAAATCTCCGGCTTCGACCTCCACCCAATCTTGATTAAGGCGATAAACGGCTTTGCCTTCCAGAACATAAAGCCCATGCTCCATCACATGGGTTTCGGCGAATGGGATCACACCACCCGGTTCAAAGTTTACGATTGAAACATGCATGTCGTGGCGCAGATCAGCGGGGTCAACAAAACGCGTGGTGCTCCATGCGCCATTGGTGTCTGGCATCACATTTGGCTTTATGTCTTTTTCATTCACTACGAAGGCTTCTGGCGCCTTTATGCCCTTCACCGCTTCGTATGATTTTCTGATCCAATGAAAGCGGGCATGCGCTGCTGTGGCATTATTAACCCGCCAATCGGTGCCGGGTGGGATAAAAGCATAGGAGCCTGCCACCATTTGGTATTCTTTGCGGGCTATCGTCAGCGTGAACTCCCCTTCCACACAAAACAAAACGGCTTCAGCATTTACATCTGGCTCTGGTGCATCGCTGCCGCCGCCGGGTGATACTTCCATAATATATTGCGAAAATGTTTCAGCAAAACCAGAAAGCGGCCTAGCGATGATCCAAGCTCTCGTTTTTTCCCAAAAGGGGAGGGCGCTGGTCACAATGTCGTTCATCACGCCCTTGGGGATCACAGCATAAGAGTTCGTAAAAACGGCACGGCCCGTCAGCAGCTCTGTTTGCTTTGGGTGGCCACCTTTTGGAGCATAGTAGTTTTGAGACATGATTTGCCTTTTTGCATCAATTGACAGATTTATGGCATTGTTCGCGCCATGCGCAAAGGGCTTCTGATTTATGGGGCAACAAGCGATTGCAGGGTTTTTACGTCTTTGCCTGCAATGGCGCCTAATACGGCATGTGCCAAGGCGCGACCTGCCAGCTTATGATCTTCGTTTATCATCATGATCTCAGGTCTGAACCATGGCATGAAAGGGGAGCATTGCTTGGTTACAATATCAAAATCTTTTCCAACAGTCTGGCCCATTTCTTCTAAGCCGGAAACCAATGCCATCGTCGTCAGCTCGTTTTGCGACACATAGCCATCAGGCGCATCATGAGCCTCGATGATTGAACGGGTAAAACCCCGCACCTCTTCATATGATGTGTCAATGTTCAGTTGCGGTGTTGGAAATTCAGCCAGACCTTGCGCATGAATGGCTTTGGCAAAGCCGAGCATAGAGTGATCGTAATAGGAAAGACCCGGCGGGGGCTTTAAATGGGCAATATTTTTGCGGCCTCGTGCAGCCAATTTTTCGACAGCCAGTTTTGCAAAAACTTCATTGTCATAATCATGATAGGCGTGTTCAATTCCGCAATTGGTGCGACCATGCGTGGTGAAGGGAACATGATTGTCGAGCATATATCTTACGCGCTGATCATCAGGTTGGGTGCGCGAAATGATTACGCCATCAGCCAAACGGTTCTCGACCACATAGCGCACCGGTGCCATGGGGTCATTCAGTTCATATGGCGTGACGACGAGATGGTAAGGCGTTGTCGATAGTACTTCAGAAATTCCGTAAACCATTTGCTCGACGAGGCCCATGGACGTGCCGTCGGTGTTCAAGATCAATGTGATAACATTGGTTTTCCCGGTGCGCAGGCGCACACCTGCGCGGTCTGGACGGTAACCTGCTTGTTGTGCAGCGAGCTTCACACGCTTTCGCGTTTCCTCAGCAATTTCGGGATTATCACGCAAAGCTTGGCTGACCGTGGACACGCCAAGGCCTGTTACTTCCGCCAGTGTACGCAAAGTTGGGCGGGTTGGTGGTTCTTCACTTTTTGCCATAGCAGCGAGACACTAGCCAATGTCTGAAACGTTGCAAGTTCTTAATTTGCGTATCGCAATTGCGTAATTGTTATATCGTATCGCAACAGAAGAATCATTCGAGAATCTTATCTGAAACGTTGCAAAAGGATATTTTTTAACTTAGCTTGGCCTCGACCTTAAGAAGACATGGGAGGAAATTGTCATCGGTTTAAAGAAATTGACTGCTGCTTTGGCATTGTCTGTATCGCTGTTTGCAGCGGGTGCAGCGCGCGCGACTGACATTGAAGTTACACATTGGTGGACAACTGGCGGCGAAGCTGCTGCGGTTGCCGAATTTGCCAAGGCCGTTGATGCTTCAGGCGATAAGTGGGTTGATGGTGCGATTGCTGGTTCAGGCGATGCTGCGGGTCCAATCATCATTTCGCGTATTCTCGGTGGCAACCCAATGGGTGCTACTCAGTTAAAGCCAGGCCATGACGCTGATGAATTGATCAAAGCTGGCTTTATGACTGATCTCACTGAATTGGCCACCAAAGAAAAGTGGAACGACATTCTGCGTCCTAAGAGCCAGCTGGCTTCATGCACCGTCGATGGCAAAGTTTACTGCGTTCCAGTAAACTTGCACTCAGCACAATGGATGTGGACAAACCGCAAAGTGTTCACAGACAATGGCATGGAACCACCAAAGAATTTTGCTGAACTCGTTGCCGCTGCCCCGAAGTTGAAGCAAAAAGGCATTCAGCCCTTGTCTCTTGCTCAAGGTTGGCCAATTGGCCTTTTGATCGGTGATATGATTGTCGCTGTTGCTGGTGTTGACAACTATGTAAAGGTCTACAAGGATCGTGACCTTGCCTTGGCTGCTGGCCCAGAGTTCAGCAAAGTGTTCGAAGCTGTTGATGCTGCCCGCAAAATGGTTGATCAAAAGCAAGTGACCAAGCAATGGAACGAAGCCGTTGGCCTTGTTGTTACAGGTAAAGCTGCTGCGAATATCATGGGCGATTGGGCTGGTGGTGAATTCCAAGTTGCAAAGATGGTTCCAGGCAAAGACTATGATTGTTTGCCAGGCCTGGGTGTAACGCCTGTTCTCAACACTGGTGGTGACGTGTTCTATTTCCCAGTTGTTAAGGATCCTGCTTTGAAAGCTGCTCAGTTGAAGATGGCTTCTACGCTGATCACGCCTGCTGTTCAGGTTGCTTTCAACTTGAAGAAGGGTTCGCTGCCAATGCGTGCTGACGTTGATCTTTCTGCAGCCAATGACTGCATGAAGAAGGGTCTGGAAATTCTTGATCATTCATCAGCCGTGTTCCCCAATGATGTGCAAATGTTGGACCGTGACTCGATCACACAGATCAATGATCTCATGACCCAATTCTTTTCGACTCCAGATATGACGCCGGCAACTGCGCAAGCGAAGTTTACGGACATCATCAAGAACGCGCCAAAGATGTAATTCGTAATTTTGCGAATGAATATACTGTTCCGGCGGGCAACTGCCGGAACAGAAACTTTATGCTATCAAGATTGTGAGCCATGAGCAGCATTGATCTGACCGTTGCGAGCGTTGACGCTCTGCCCCCCTTCAAACCCGCATTCGCTCGGCTGCAGCATTTGGACAATCATTTATTCAACATCTGATGCCAAAATTTATCCTATCTATACCTATGTTGGGTTGAAACAATATTATCGCCTGTTCAATGCTGATATTTGGACAATCGCCTGGCATAATGCTTTGATCTATCTTGTTCTGGGCACGGCATTTTCATTCATCAGCGGATTTTTGATTGCGGTATTTATGGATCAGAAGATCCGCTTTGAGGGCGTGTTTCGCACGATTTATTTATATCCGTTTGCACTTTCATTCATCGTGACAGGCCATGTGTGGGCTTGGATTTTGAGCCCCGAATATGGTTTAGAAAAATCAGTGCGCCAGTTAGGTTGGACGAGTTTTTCTTTCGACTGGATCGCTAATAATGATAAAGCTATTTACACGGTGGTGATTGCAGGGGTTTGGCAAGGCACTGGCCTCGTTATGGCGCTCATGCTTGCTGGGCTTCGCGGTATTGACGATGAAGTGTGGAGAGCTGCGCGCATTGACGGCATTCCAAAATGGCGCACCTATTGGAGCATTGTGCTTCCAATGATGCGTCCGGTTTTGATCACCACATTTGTCATCGTGGCCTCAGGAGGCGTGCGCTTGTATGACATTGTGGTGGCGCTCACCGATGGCGGCCCCGGCATCTCTACTACCGTGCCTGCGCAATATGTTTACAAATATCTTTTCTCTGGAAATATTGGCCAAGGTCTTGCAGCAGCAACAGTCATGTTGCTGACCACATCTGTGATTTTGATCCCTTGGGTCTATGTTGAATTTGTTAAAGGCAAGCAACAACGATGAGCGTTTCTCAAACAATCGAACCGAGCGGCCCTCGGCCAAAAAAGACCTTCGATCCGGCGCGCATCGGCGTTTACGCATTCCTGATCATCACAGCATTGTATTTTTTGGTGCCTCTCTACATCGTGGTGATCACATCCATCAAAGACCTTGATGCCATTCGGGAAGGCAACATTTTTTTTCCACCAGCACATCCTACATTTGCGCCTTGGTATAAAGCTTGGTTCACAGCTTGCACCGGGCTTGATTGCAGCGGCATCAGCCCAAATTTTTGGCGATCAGTGATCATCACTGTCCCGTCGGTTATCATGTCGATTGCAGTGGCTTTGACGACGGGATATTCGCTTGCTAATTGGCCGTTTAAATTCTCTGAGGGGTTCTTCACAGTTCTCATTGTGGGATCGTTTATCCCATACCAAGTCATGCTCTACCCTATGGTGTTGCTGACTAAAAACATGGGTATTTACTCAACGCTTTATGCGGTGATTTTTGTCCACACTGTCTTTGGTCTGCCCATTCTGACTTTGTTATTCCGCAATTATTTCAACTCGCTGCCTAATGAATTGTTCCGCGCCGCGCGGGTTGATGGCGCAGGTTTCTGGCGCATCTTGCTGCAAGTGTTCTTGCCAATGTCATTGCCGATTATGGCCGTTGCTGTGATCTTGCAGGTTACAGGAATTTGGAATGACTTCTTGTTCGGCGTGGTGTTTGGCGATCCTAAAAACTATCCCATGACTGTGAAACTCAACAACATGTTCACGTCCACCTTTGGCGTGAAGGAATATAATGTTGAAATGGCGGCCACGCTGCTCACGGGTGCAGTTCCACTTGCTCTTTACTTCTTCTCTGGAAAATATTTCGTGCGCGGCATCGCTGCTGGTGCGGTGAAAGGTTAATGATGGCGGCCACTCAAACAAAAACAAAATCAAACGTGAACAGCGTTTCCATTCGCGGTCTTGCGCAGAGCTATGGCGCTGTGCAGGTTTTGAAACAGCTGGATCTGGATATTCCGGACGGTGAATTTCTGGTTCTACTTGGACCATCGGGCTGCGGCAAATCTACTTTGCTGAATTGTATTGCAGGTTTACTTGAACCGACCCACGGCCAGGTTTTCATCAAGGGCAAAAACGTGACGTGGGAAGAACCTAAAGATCGTGGCATCGGCATGGTGTTCCAATCCTATGCGCTTTATCCGCAAATGACGGTGGAGCGGAATTTGTCGTTTGGTCTTCGCGTCGCGGGCATGGCGAAAGAGGAAATTGAAAAGCGCGTAAAACGTGCTTCGGAAATTCTGCAAATTGGGCCATTGCTTGACCGCAAACCAATGCAGCTTTCGGGCGGCCAGCGCCAACGTGTTGCCATTGGCCGCGCGCTCGTGCGCGATGTGGATGTGTTCTTGTTTGACGAGCCGCTTTCGAACCTTGACGCTAAATTGCGCGCTGAACTTCGCGTTGAAATCAAGCGTCTCCATCAACGCTTGGGCAACACGATGATTTATGTGACGCATGATCAGATTGAAGCGATGACATTGGCAGACCGTATTGCGGTGATGAAGAGTGGCGCGATCCAGCAGCTTGATAGCCCGATGACGATTTATAATAAGCCGAAGAACCGTTATGTGGCCGGTTTCATTGGTTCGCCGGGGATGAATTTTTTGAAGAGCGAAATTGAAGGCGCTGGTGTAAAAGCGGTTTTGAAATTTGATTCCGGTAAAATTAATTTAAAAGACTATACGCCCGTGGCCCCACTGATGCCAAAGCAAGTCGCGTTTGGTGTGAGGCCCGAGCATATCCGCATCAATGCCGGCGCTGAAGCTGGCTTATCGGATTCGTTCGATGCCGTTGTCGATATTGTAGAGCCCATGGGTCCTGACAGTTTGGTGTGGCTCAATCTTGTTGGTCAAACGATGTCGGCGCGGGTTGAATCATCCGAACAATATAAGCATGGCGAAAAAGTGAAAATTCGCTTCCGTGTGGGCTTGGCCTCACTGTTCGATGAGGCCACTGGCGATAGGCTTTAATATGATTGATCTTGCTGGATCATGGGACATCAAAAGTGCCGACGGCAAGCATAAAGCACCTTATGCTGTGCCCGGAGATGTTCATTCATCGCTGATTGCCGCTGGCATTATTCCCGATCCCTATATTGGCCGAAATGAATATGACGTGCGCTGGGTGGCCGAGCAGGATTGGATTGCGACACGGGAATTTGAGTGGGATGGCGAGGGGCAGTGGAACCTGGATATTGATTATCTTGATACGGTTGCTGAAGTTAAAATCAACGGTAAGTCTGTTCTGAAGGCTGATAACTGTTTCATGCGCTATCAACCCGATGTAAGCACCGCGTTGAAGCGTGGCAAGAATAAAATCGAAATTCGATTTTTTTCGAACGTAGAAGAAGCTGCAAAACGCCAAATGGCGCATCCTTACTTCGTGCCCTATGCCGCCCAAAACTGTCCAATCCCCGACACCAATTTCCTACGCAAACCATCCTGCCATGCAGGTTGGGATTGGAACTTGGCGATTATGCCGTTTGGGGCTTATGGGCGGGTTAAGCTTGTTCAGGAACAAATTGAACTTCATTGCAACAGCATATCTGTCAAACAAAGTCATCTGACCAATGGCAAAGTGAACCTTGATATCACTTGCTATGTGCATAATTGTTCAGAAGGTCAAACTTACGAATTGGCTGTCACTTTAGCAGGCGTCACCAAAGTTTTGAGGCGCAAGGCGGACTCTGATTGGGATCCTGCGGAGTTCAGTTTTGAGGTTGCAAAACCAAAACTCTGGTGGCCGGCGGGTTCTGGTGAACAACATCTTTATGAGTTGAAAGTTCAATGCGGAAATCATGTTGAAACGCGCCGCATTGGGCTGCGCGAAATAGAACTTATTAATGAGAAAGATAAAATAGGTTCTCGTTTCGCGTTCAAAGTAAATGGAAAAGAGATTTTCTGCCGAGGTGCGAATTGGATTCCGGCAGATGCGCTACCATCTCGCGCTACGCCCGAACTCACACGTAAACTTTTGCAATCCGCTGTCGATTCCAACATGAATATGATCCGCGTATGGGGCGGCGGTTATTATGAACAGGATTGGTTCTACGATATTTGCGATGAACTTGGCCTGATGGTTTGGCAAGATTTTCAATTCTCCTGCAATCTTTATCCGGCAGATGAGAAATTTTTGCTCGAAGTTCGTGGTGAGGTTTGGCACCAAACTCAGCGACTTCAACACCATGCTTGCATTGCCCTATGGTGTGGTGACAATGAATTGATTGGTGCGCTCACTTGGTTTCCTGAATCCCGCGAAAATCGTGATCGCTACCTTGCTGCCTATGATCGACTGAATCACACTATCGAACGCGCTGCCAAACGCAGCATTGAAAACTGGTGGCCATCCTCCCCATCACCCGGGCTCTTATCGTTCGGCGATGCGTGGCATGATGATCGTTCGGGGGATATGCATTTCTGGTCGGTGTGGCATGAGGGCAAGGATTTTGAACATTACCGCGATGTGAATCCGCGCTTTTGTTCGGAGTTTGGTTTTCAATCTTATCCATCACTCCACATCGTCAAAAAATTCGCCACCAGTGAAGAAGATTTAAACATCTCCTCGTCAGTCATGGAAAGCCACCAGAAGAATGCGGGTGGCAATGCGCGGATTGCTGAGACCATGTTTCGTTATTTCCGTTTCCCCACGGATTTTGGAAATTTTTGTTACCTCTCCCAAGTGCAACAAGGCCTGGCTATCAAAACTGCCGTTGAATATTGGCGCAGCTTGAAGCCGCATTGCATGGGCACACTCTATTGGCAGCTGAACGACACGTGGCCGGTGGCCTCATGGTCGTCGCTCGATCATGGCGGTGGCTGGAAGTTGATGCATTATATGGCGCGGCGGTTTTATGCTCCCGTTGCTGCGATGGCGCTGCCGGACAAGAAATCGGGTGGGATTATCATCAAAGCGGTGAATGACCGTCTCACCAAACAAAAGCTTTCATTGAAACTCAGCACGCTTGATCCTGCGGGTAGGGCCAAGCATTTGAAAGAGATCAGCTCAAACATCCCTGCTGATAAAGCTGTTGAAGTGGCTAAGCTGAAGAAGGGAGAGTTGCCATCAGGTCATATTCTTATTCTTGATTATGAAGCCGCCGATGGCAGCAAGGGCAGGGTGCATTTTGCCAATGAGCTCTATAAGGCGATGAATATCATCAACCCTGAAATCGGCCTCAACACTAAAATCAAAGATGGCAAATTGCACATTGCGCTCTCCACAAAACACACTGCACTCTTCGTCACGGCGGAAACTGGCGTGTTCGGCAGCTATTCCGACAACGTGTTCGATATGCTGCCGGGCGAAAGTGCTACAATCATTTTTACGCCCGACAACGCGGATGAACTTAAAGCCGCGCAGACCAATCTCATCATCCGCAATATCTATTCATCTTCGCATTAAGGAGGCCGTCTCATGCCAAAAAGAATTTCATTCCAACTTTATTCTGCTCGAAACTTTCAACCCTGGGCACCCATCGTCGAACACCTCGCCAAATGCGGTTACAAGGAAGTCGAAGGCTTTGGTGCAAATTACGAAGATGCTGCCGCCACGCGCGCCCTTCTCGATGCTAATGGTATGACCATGCCAACGGGCCATTTTTCCATCGACATGTTGGAGAAGGACTCTAAGAAGGCTGTCAAGATTGCCGCCACGCTTGGCATGCGCAATATTTATTGCCCCTATATCATGCCAGACGCGCGTCCGAAATCTGCAGCCGGTTGGAAAGCTTTCGGTAAGCGCTTAGGTGCCATCGGCACAGTGATGCGCGGCGAAGGTTATGGGTTTGGTTGGCATAATCATGATTTTGAATTCAAGAAACTTCCCGATGGTTCAATGCCGCATGAGCGCATCTTCGAAGGTGGGCCGATGTTGGATTGGGAGATTGATATTGCGTGGGTTGCTTTTGCCAATCAAAACCCGGTGAAGTGGATCAAAGCTTACGCTGACCGCATTACCACAGCACACATTAAGGATAACGCACCCAAAGGCGAAAAACTTGATCAGCATGGCCAGTCCGACGTGGGTTCCGGCACATTAAAGTGGCCTGAGATTTTTAAAGCGCTGCACGCAACCCGCTGCATGAACTATGTGGTTGAGCATGATGATCCGAAGGACTTTAAGTCCTTTGCGAAGAAATCTTGTAATTTCCTGTCAAAAATCTAAGGTGATAAAATGAGCAAAACACTCGGCATTGGCATCATTGGATGCGGCAATATTTCTTGGGCCTATTTAACGCTGGCCAAGCAGTTCAATCACATTGAAGTCAAAGCAGTAGCCGATATGAATATGGCTTCGGCTGAAGCGCGCGCCAAAGAATTTGGTGTGAAGGCGCAAAGTGTCAAAGATCTTTTGAAAAACGATGATATTCAAATTATCGTCAATCTCACAGTGCCTGTCGTGCATTATAAAGTGTCGAAACAAATCCTTGATGCTGGCAAACACGTTTATTCAGAAAAGCCACTGACGCTCTCTTACAAAGATGCGTTGGCCCTGCAGAAATATGCAGCCAAGAAAAAGCTCCGCGTCTGCTCAGCACCTGATACATTTCTCGGAAGCTCGCATCAGCTCGCCCGCAAAGCAATTGATGATGGCAAAATTGGCAAAATCGTTTCCGGCACATGCCATTTCATGGGCCCTGGCATGGAAATGTGGCATCCGAATCCTGATTTCTTTTTTAATCCAGGTGGCGGCCCAGTTCTCGACATGGGGCCTTATTACATCACCAATCTGATCAAT
>JAYWEV010000068.1:0-16848 GCA_043779145.1 Aestuariivirga sp.
GGTCTCGCCGATGAAGGAGGCGACAAAGCGGTTGACGGGTTTGGTGTAGATATCCTTGGGGGAGCCTATCTGTTGCAGCCTGCCCGCCGACATGACCCCGATCCGGTCGGACATCGTCAGCGCCTCTTCCTGATCGTGGGTCACGAAGATGAAAGTGATGCCGGTTTCGGTTTGCAGCCGCTTCAGCTCGATCTGCATTTCCTTGCGCAGTTTCAGGTCAAGCGCGGACAGGGGTTCATCGAGCAGCAGCACTTTGGGCGAGGGGGCGAGAGCGCGGGCGAGGGCGACGCGCTGTTGCTGGCCGCCCGAAAGCTGGGCGATCTTGCGGTGCGCCAGCGGCTCCAGCTTTACCAGCGCCAGCATGCGGGCGACGGTGGCGGCGACCTCTGCCCTGCGGCGGCCCTGCATTTGCAGGCCGAAGCCGATGTTTTCGGCGACGGTCAGATGGGGAAACAGGGCATAGCTTTGAAAGACCGTGTTGACCGGGCGTTTGTTGGGCGGCAGGTAAGTGATGTCCTGACCGTTCAGCAAGATCAGGCCCGAGGTCGGCATCTCGAACCCGGCGATCAGGCGCAAGAGCGTGGTCTTGCCGCAGCCCGAGGGGCCGAGCAGCACCATAAATTCCTTGTCCCTGATCTCTAGATCAATGGCATCCACGCCCACCACGGTACCCCAAGCCTTGGTCACTTTTTGCAAACTAATTGATGCCATTTTGAATGTTACCTTTCCCTCTAAAATATTCATTCTACCACACTTGTAAACATGGTGGTTTTCGGTTCAAAGCCGCCTGCAATTTCTTGCAAATTGGCCTTCTGTTGATTGTAGTACTATTTGTATTTCAGAAGATCAAATGTATCTTTTCACTTTTTCCTAGCTGGAAGCTTAAATGTCGAAGAAATCTTACCTGCCAGCCCATTCCCAAGCCCCTGCACATGGTCTTGCCGCTGATTTAGAGCGGCGTTTTGCCGAAACTGGCAAGCCAATTCGTTTGGGATTGATTGGTTCGGGGGAAATGGGAACAGACATCGTGACTCAATGCAACCAGATGACGGAAATCACTGTGGCTGCTATTGCCGAGATTAATCCAGGTGCGGCCAAGAAGGCCTACATGATTGCAGGCCGCGACGAGGGCACGTTTTTTTTCCAGCAACAAGAAAAATAGAATTTGATGATGCGATTGTTGCGGGCAAATCTGCCACCACCGAAGACGCGCAGTTGGTCTGCAACAGCGAACATATTGATGTCGTCATCGACGCTACGGGCAAGCCAGCCGTAGGTGCCGAAATTGGTTTGACCGCCATGGAACACGGCAAGCATTTGGTGATGATGAATGTGAAAGCCTGCGTGCTGACACTGGGCGGCGATGGCGCATATTATCACCACAGAGACGGCACTTCATTCAAAGTTCCAGCCTACGACATTAAAGTGAAATGCACCTGCGGCTGTGGCGATGCTTTTAACGCTGGTTTTGCAGTTGGATTGGTTAAGGATTTCGATCCCGAAACCCGCGTGCGTTTTGCCCAAGCGACATCAGCGTTGAATGCAACCGGGCTTGGCTCGCAGGCGGGCGTTGAGAGCTTTGAACACACGCTGAATTTCATGAAGACGACGGAGGTGAGGGGCTAACCCTTCACCGCACCCATTGTAAGCCCGCGCGACAAGTGGTTTTGGATCGAGATCACCAACAGCAATACGGGCACGAAGGCCATGAAGGCAATGAGAGCGATCGCATTGTAGATAATGCCATCTGAACCGCCTTTAAAATTGGCCAGTGCAATGGACATGGTATAAGCCTCTCTGCGACCGATGATAAGAGTGAGGAAGAACTCATTCATGGCAAAAACGGAAGCGATGACTGCGGCTGTGATGATGCCAGGCAAACACATGGGGATGATGATTTCCCAGAGGATGCGCAAGTCCGAAGCGCCATCGGTTCTGGCGGCGTCTTCGATCTCGTGCGGAATGTCGATCATGTAAGAGCGGATGATCCACACTACGATAGAAAGGTTGGTTGCCGAATAGACCAGCATCAAGGCCCAAATGGTATCGAGCATATGAAACTTTGCAAACAACACAAAGAGCGGAATGGCAACGACGGCAGGGGCCATCATCTTGGTGGAGAGGATGTAGTTGCCGATGTCCTCGCGGCCCTTGTAACGATACCGCGCAAGGCTATAGGCAGCCGGAATGCCAAGCAGTAAGCAAATGACGACACTACCCGCGACCGACGCTATTGAATTGAAGAAATACTTCATCATTGGCCACTCATCCCAGATCTTCGCCCAGGTTTCGATGGTAAAAGTTGGCCAGTAGATGGGGTCAGGCGCAATGATCTCGACGCGCGGGCGCAGAGCAATAGTGGCAAAGTACCAAATCGGCCAGATGCTCACAACGGCCCAGGCCAGTAGAATGGTAGTACCGACAATTGAACGTTTGTATTTCATGACTCAGTTCCCGAACGGAAGAAGCGGCGCACCAAAACCTGTGACAAGATAATGGTGAAGATGAGCACTAAGACGGAAGCCGCAGACGCATAGCCAAAGTTGGGACCGTCCCAACCCACGCGTTGGATGTAGTAACCCAAGGTTTCAGTTGCACCCCCTGGCGCGCCCTGTGTGATCACCTGTATCGGCGTAAACATATTGAGAATATCAATGCCGCGCAAAATCAATGCGACTGCAATGATCGGCTGCATCATTGGTAAAGTGATATTAAAGAACAACGTCGTCCACGAAGCACCATCAAGCCTGGCAGCTTCTTCCACTTCCTTATCTTGGCCCTGCAGGCCTGCAACAAAGATGATGAAGAGGAACGGTGTCCATTGCCAGACATCTGCGAAAATCACGACAAAGCGCGCCAGGGGAACCGAGATCATCCAGTCAACATTGTAGTCAATCAAGCCGATGCGTTTGAGAAGATCGCTGACGATGCGCCCGTCATTGAACATAAGCTTCCAAATGAAAGAAACCGCCGAGGGCATGAGCAACATGGGTAGCAGGAAGATGATGCGGAAGCCTTTGACCCATGGATCGCGGTAGACCAGTGCGGCCAGCGTTAGGGCAATAACAAATTCCACACCAAGTGTGATTGATCCCTGCAGCAGTGTATTCCATATCGCATTCAGAAATTGGACATCGGAAAAGAGCTCCGCATAATTTTCAAAGCCTGCCCATTCGAGTTTGAATTTGCCAGTGTAAAAGGAGCGGATGAGAGCGTAAATGCCCGGGTAGAGCGTAATCGATAGCAGATAAATGACAGCGGGCATCACCAGCAGATAGGGAAACAGCTTGCGCGAGCGGGCGCTGCGTCGGCGAATAGGAGCTTGCAGGGTGCTGGTGGACATGATGCGAAAGTTTAAGATCCAATTTGGCGGTAACTATAATTCAAATTTCTTCCAATAAGAGAAAGTTGGAGAACGAGAACGCAATAAAAATGGCCGGGGTTTCCCCCGGCCAAAAATTCAAGGCGTATTAGATTGGAGCTTTCTTGCCAGCACCCAGGTTGAGGCCAGGAGCCATGGAGGCGTAGGACACAGGGTCTTTGCCAGCATAGAAACCGGACTTGGTCATGATGGCCTTGACCTTTGCGGCGGCTTGGTCGAGCGCTTCCTTTGGCTTTATCTTGCCAACGATTGCATCGTTGACGAGGAAGCCGATTTCCTGTTCCATCGTGAATGCTGATGGCAGGCGTGGCGCGCACCAAGCATAGTCCAGCGATTCCGACCAAATCTTGCATGGCTGCGAGACCTTGCGCATGTTCTCGTTGTTGAGCACCGTGCGATAGCCAGGTGCCACGCCATTGGCGTTGGCTTCGTTCATGGCCATGATCGATGAAGTCGTGAGGAACGCAAGCAGCAGGAAAGCGGCTTCTGGTTCCGGCGACGTTGCGGCGACGGCGGACGTCGAACCCGCAATGTTCGGTGGGCAGTATACGCCACCTGCAACGCGTGGTTCATAGATGGTCATGATGTCATCGCCGAGCTTCGACTGATCAGGACGCGTTGCTTGCGTGCCTGAGTCTTGCCATGAGATGTTGCAAGCGATCTGACCGCCTAGGAAGGCACCGCGATTGGTTGGCCAGTCAGCAGCAGCAACACCTTCAATGGCGTTTTTGGACAGTGCAAGAATTGTTTCGAGACCCTTGACGCCCGCATCACCATTGAAAATTGGTTCCCACTTGTCATCGAACAACATCATGCCATGTTGGGCAGCAACGTGTTCCCACAGATAAGTCGCCCAGAAGCCACGGCCAGCCATCATGCCGATGCCGGAAACGCCTTTTTCGGCCTTGTTCAGTTCAGGCGCCAGCCGAACCATTTCTTCGTAGGATGGAATGGTGGTGATGGCATCCGGATCCTTGCCGAGGACCTTCTTGAAGACCGACTTGCGGATATGAACCTGCTGGATGTCACAGTCGAAGGGAATGCCGAACATGCCCTTGTCGCCGAAGTTACCGTAGTTCAGGCGATAAGTGTCATAGAAGTCGTCAAGTGGCAGCTTCCACTTGGTGGCGAAGTCATCAAGCTTAGCGAGCATTCCTTGGGCTGCGAAATCGCCGAGCCAAGGCGAGAAGAACTGCACGCAGTCAAATGAAGGATTGCCGGTCACTGCTTCCGAGACGATCTTGTTTTGCATGTCGCTGTCAGGAATGGCAACGAGATCAATTTTGATTCCGGAGAGATCAAAAAATGGTTTGGTGCCCGCGAGTGCTGATTCACGATCGTCGGAGCTGATCAAGAGGCGCACGGTCTTGCCCGCATGTTCCTTGCGGACGGCTTCCCAATCAACGGTGCGGATCCAATCCTTCTTCGGATCCCACATGAGTTCGTCGCCTTTAAGATTGTACTGCTTTTGGTAATCCTTGTGGACGTAATTGGCCACATTGATTTTAGCCAAAACGTCCGCTGGGTTTTCCATGGCAGCAAAGGCGCCGTTTATGTTGAACATGTTAACACCGCCGACTGCTGCAACAGCACCTGTGGCGGCTGTCGCTTTAAGAAGCGAGCGGCGAGAGAGTTTGTTGGTCAGTAACATTTTATTTCCTCCTCAAGTCTTTTTGGATTTTTAGCCTAGGGTATAAATTGTTGTGCAACACTTTAGGCCAAAGCATGGCACAATTTTCGCGATGCTGCATCAAGTGCATGCAGCATATGAAATCACAAATTTCGGAATTGATCCCGCTTATTCAAAGCGATTCTGGCAAAAAGCCCAATGATGGCGAAGGTTTCATTCATCGAAGTCTCCCTAAATGGCCACTGATTTTTTCGTGGCGCTTTTTTGTGTTCTTGTAATTATAGTACTAAATAGCATTTGAAAAGGCAAATGTTTCGTTTAAGAGATGAAAACGCGACAATAGTAACGCGCTAAGTATTTTTGTATCTGTCATGCAATCGTAATTTCAGGAATTACCTGCCGATATGCCCAACAGCTCAATTCCCCAACAAACGCCCATAGATCGTGGTGCAGGCCGCGTCGCGCGAAACCGTATGCGCATCGCTTGGATGTATTATGTTGAAGGTCTAACACAAAATGAAATCGCTGAGAAGTTAGGCATCGGTCGCGTGACGGTTGTGCGCAACATTAATGAAGCGATCAAACAACGCGAAGTTAAAATCCGCATCGAAGGGGAAATTGCCGAGTGCATCGAGATTGAAGATGCCTTGAAAAAGGCCTTTAATTTGCATGACGCAATCGTGGTTCCTGAGCCCAACAATCCTGCGAATATTGCAAAAGCAATTGGCAATGCAGCGGGCATGTTTATGTCCGATACTTTGAAAGATGGCATGTCGGTGGGTGTGGGCTGGGGAGCAACTCTTTATGAATCGCTAGCCACTTTGACAACGCGCGAGCTTAATAATGTACAGGTTATTTCCCTGCTCGGCGGCATTGTTCAGGCGCGCAGATTTAACCCTGCGGAATTTGCATGGCAGTTTGCGCGGGCTGTTGGCGCTGATTGCTTTTTGTTGCAAGCGCCAGCTGTTGTGGATTCGGCTGCAACGCGAGAGGCTTTAATTGAGCGCTGCGGCCTGCGCGATGTTTTTACCCGAGCGGAAAAATTGGATATTGCGATGTTGAGTGCTGGTAACATGGTTCCATCATCAACAGCGTTTAGGTTTAACATGCTGCCGGAAGAAGACAGATTGGCTTTGATCAAAGCAGGAGCAGTGGGGGATTTGCTTTATAATTTCTTTGACATTAACGGAAAGCTTGTGGACCACCCAGTTAACCAGCGGATCATGTCTATTCCGCTGGAGCAATTGCGCGATGTGCCTCTGCGGGTGATTTCGGCGGGCGGTGCCGATAAGGTTGAGGCTATCTTGGGTGCGATAAAATTGATCAATTGCAATGTGCTGATCACAAATGAAGAAACAGCAAAGACCTTGCTCATTAAAGCGTGATCGTTTTTAGATCCACTGCTTCGACGTTTTAAGGATGACTATGCTTGACCATGCGGTGACGCGATTTCGATTGCTTCCGCAGCAGGAGCAATTAAAAATTTTGTTTGAGATTGCAGAAAAGGCAATCGCTCAAT
This sequence comes from Aestuariivirga sp., assembly GCA_043779145.1. Classification (GTDB taxonomy): domain Bacteria; phylum Pseudomonadota; class Alphaproteobacteria; order Rhizobiales; family Aestuariivirgaceae; genus Aestuariivirga. The sequence goes on from JAYWEV010000068.1 coordinate 6,532, forward strand.
ACGTTTTGCTGCACCCAGTCACTCTCACGCTGATCAATCTTTCAGAAAATGCCACCTATAAAGTGGAAGCACATGATGGCCGGTGTTGGGCTTTGCGCATTCACCGCGATGGCTATCAATCAAAAGCCGCCATCGCATCTGAGCTCGCGTGGTTGATGGCGCTGCGTGATACTGGGGTTGTGGCAACTCCGAAACCTGTGAGAGGAAACGATGGTGAGTTTATTCAAGTTGTTGGGCATACAAAATTAAAACATTCACGCTTTGTGGTTTTGTCGGATTGGGAAACTGGCGCAGAACCCACCATGGCGCAGGATTTATTAAAGACATTTGAAATTTTGGGCGAACAGACGGCCCGCATGCACAAACATTCGCGGCACTGGAAACGCCCTGATTACTTTACGCGTTTAACGTGGGATTTTGAAACGAGTTTGGGTGAAGTGAACCCACATTGGGGACGCTGGCGCGACGGCATTGGCGTTCATGCCGAGAAACAAAAACTTTTTGGCAAAACAGTTGATGTTATTGAGCAACGGTTGAAGGCTTACGGGAAAAGCAAAGAACGTTTTGGTCTCATCCATGGTGATTTGCGGCTGGCAAATTTGTTGATCGACGGATCAAATGTGAAGGTGATTGATTTTGATGACTGCGGGTTTGGTTGGCTTATGTATGATGCCGCGACGCCGGTTTCATTTCACGAGCATGAGCCACAAGTGCCCGAATTGATTGAGGCCTGGAAATTAGGTTACCGGAAGTTCGCTCCACTGGCGAAAGAAGATGAAAACGAGATACCAACTTTTGTTATCTTGCGGCGACTTCTTCTGGTTGCGTGGACTGGTTCGCGGCCAGAAACTGATTTAGCCAAATCCATGGGCCAGCCCTATTCGGAAGGGACCATAGGCCTGTGCGAAGATTATCTGCGCAAGTTTGGGTAGATCGCGCTTTAATGAAAGTCGCGAGATTTGGGCACGGTTCGAACATTGCGCGGGTGGCGAAATTTGGTGGCCCCAGCGTGGGGAGATGCGGCTTGGCTTGTATCTTCCGAAAGCCTGCCTAACTCATAAGACCTGTCAAATATTCGTTCAGCAATCAAATGCACCACGCCTTCCGGGCTGCGCTGCACTTTGCCTTCGACCAGCAACAATCTTCCGCCCATAATTTCGCGTCGGAAAACCTCGACCAATTTAGGCCAGACCACAACATTGCAGATGCTGCTTTCATCGCTCAGGGTGATGAAAACAACGCCGGCATCACCTGGCATTTGGCGCGTGAGCACAACACCTGCACACGCAGCGCGGCTGCCATCTTTGGCTTTCCAGATTTGAGCGCAATCTAATACATTTTCGCTTTTGAAAAGATCGCGCAGGAAAAACATCAGATGAGCGCGCAGAGATAAACGCAACATTTGATAATCTGCAAGTACATGTTCACTTAATGGCATGGCTGGCAGGGGTGCGATTTCTTCTTCGGGTTGCTCTTCCACATATTGTGAGGCAAACAGCGGCAAATCTTCATCATCTGGAATGCGGCGCACGGCCCAAAGAATTTCGCGGCGGTCTTGGGCAACGGATTGGAAGCAATCTGCTTCGGCCAAAGCAACGAGAGCGCGCTTTGGCAGCTTGGCACGCCTGGCCACATCATCCACCGCATTAAAACCATTGTTGCGTTTAAATAGCAGCGTGTTGGCCCACGTTTCGCGGAAGCCATCAATCTGACGAAAGCCTAGACGCAAAGCCAAGCTGCCATCTTCTGCCAATTCTAATGTATTATCCCAATGGCTGAAATTCACATCAACATGGCGCGCTTCAACATCATGTTCCACAGCATCGCGCACAAGTTCGGCTGGTGCATAAAAGCCCATCGGCTGAGAATTCAGCAAGGATGCAGCAAAGGCAGCGGGGTGGTGTCTTTTCAACCACGCCGAAATATAAACAAGATGCGCAAAACTTGCAGCGTGACTTTCTGGAAAACCATAAGAGCCGAAGCCTTCGATTTGTTTGAAACATCGTGTGGCGAATTCTGAATCATAGCCGCGTTCGGTCATGCGGGTTACAAACTTGTCGCGAAAATTATTCATCGTGCCAACGTTGCGGAACGTGGCCATGGCGCGGCGCAGGCCATTGGCCTCTTGTGCTGTGAATTTTGCGGCCACGATGGCAAGCTTCATGGCTTGTTCTTGGAACAATGGCACGCCCATGGTTTTGCCGAGCACGTTGATCAACTCGTCTTTTTCACCGTGCTCCGGTGATGGTGACGGGTATTCAACTTTTTCAAGGCCACTGCGCCTTCTGAGATAGGGATGAACCATATCGCCTTGAATGGGGCCTGGACGAACGAGGGCCACTTCAATGACCAGATCATAAAATTTAGCGGGTTTAAGGCGCGGCAACATATTCATCTGGGCGCGGCTTTCAACTTGAAACACCCCGATGGAATCAGCCTTTTGCAACATTTCATAAATGGCGGGATCTTCGCGCGGCACAGTGGCCAACTCATAAGATTTGCCTTCATGAATGCGGATGAGATCAAAAGATTTGCGAATGCAGGTGAGAATGCCCAATGCCAAAACATCCACCTTCATCATGCGCAGCACGTCAATATCGTCTTTATCCCATTCGATGAAGTAACGATCCTCCATGGTGGCGGGGCCTATGGGCACGCATTCATCTAGCCGATCTTGGGTCAGCACAAAACCACCCACATGTTGTGACAGGTGGCGCGGAAAACCAATTAATTCATTGGCAAAATTCATGGCTCTCGCCACCAACGCATTGGCAGGGTCAAGCCTGCCTTGCCTGATATGGGCTTCGCTTACATGGCAGCCCCAACTGCCCCAAATGCTGCTGGAAAGATTGGCTGTTATATCTTCCGTCAGGCCAAACACTTTGCCCACTTCGCGGATGGCGCTGCGTGGGCGATAGCAGATCACGGTGGCAGCCAGGGCGGCGCGGTGATGGCCATAGCGCTTATAAATATTCTGGATCACCTCCTCGCGGCGCTCATGCTCAAAATCAACATCAATATCCGGTGGTTCTTTGCGTTCTTCGCTGATGAAACGCTCAAACAGCAAGCCGATCTGCATCGGATCAACCGCCGTGATGCCCAGCACATAGCAAACGGCTGAATTTGCAGCCGAGCCACGGCCTTGGCAGAGAATGTTTTTACTGCGCGCAAAGGTGACGATATCGTGCACAGTTAGAAAATATTGCGCGATATCCATTTTGGCGATGAGAACCAATTCGCGTTCAATAATTTTTTTGATGTGCAAGGGCAGCACATGGCCATAGCGCTTGATGGTGCCTTCCCATGTGAGATCAGCGAGCTGTTGTTGAGCGGTTTTACCTTCGGGGATGGTTTCGTTTGGATAGTTATATTTAATCTGGTCGAGTGTGAAATTGATCAGGCTTGCAAAACGAATGGTTTCAGCAATGGCTTCTGGTGCTTTATGAAATAGTTTCACCATTTGATCTGCCGATTTTAAATGGCGTTCTGCGTTGGCTTCTAAAAGGCACCCTGCTTCGTTCAAGGTTTTGTGTTCACGAATACAGGTGACGATATCATGAAGCTGGCGACGCTCTGGGCAATGGTAAAGCACATCGTTGGTGGCCAGCAGAGGCACGCTGGTTGAAACGCTGAGGTGTTTGAAAAAGCCCAAGCGCTTTTGATCATCGCCGTGATGGGGCATGGAGACGCCGAGCCATGTGCGGTTTGCGGCAACAGTCTTGAGGGTTTCGAGAATAGTCGTGAGTTCAAAATTTGAGAATGGTTGAACAAGAATTTGAGAGGTTGTCTTATTCTTATTCCAAAAACTTTGCGGAACTTCGGTGGTGAAAATGGGCGCTTGTGGATGAGGTGGGATCACCACCATTAACAGCCCATCTTGCCAGTTTAGAAGGTCGTCAAAGCGAAGATAACATTCGCCTTTGGGGGCATGTGATTTTCCAGCGCTGAGCAACCGGCACAAATTTGCATAAGCAGCGCGGTTGGTTGGATAGGCTAAAATGTCAGGTGTCCCATCCGTGAAGACCAACCTTGCGCCAACGAGAAGCTTTGGCTTGTGGCCTTTAAGCTCTTGATGGGCTGCATAGGCCCGCACCACGCCTGCCAGTGTATTGCGGTCGGCTATACCAATGGCCGCAAGCCCGAGTTCTGACGCTGTTTGCACCAACTCTCTGGGATGGGAAGCACCGCGCAAAAACGAATAATTCGTCGTCACGGCGATTTCGGCATAGGGGCTCATGCAAACAACCCTTGCAGAAACCATTGTTCAGTGACTGCGTTGCAATAAAACCAATAGCGCCTGCCCTCGCCATCTTCTGCGCGAAAATAATCACGCGTGGGCATTGCCTCTTCATGCCGCCACCATTCCATGGCGATGCGCTCGGGACCTTCGTTCTCAGTAATTATACGATTGCTTTTACGCCAAGTGAGGTTCGTGGTCGCGCCTAGAGTAACTGGCTCTGGCCTTGCAAACATGCGCAAGGGTCGACGCGGAGCGGCGTTTTTTATGCGTGGTTTTTTCCAATCTGATTTTGACGCTAATGCTGTTTGTGCTTGTATCACGGTGAAAGATTTTTCAGGGATATGCGTATCATTGGATCTAAAGACCAGAATGCGGTGACTGCCAAAACGGGCAGATAAACGATCAATCAGAAAGCTGATTTCGGCCTTTTCATGGGTGTTGGTATTCAGATCGGAAATGTCTGAAGTGACGCTTTCTACACGAACTGCGCAAAGACGAATGAGATCAAAACCAAAGCCCGGATCCAACGGATCTGAAATCATGGCCAGTTTTTCGCTAAACAGGCGGTCAATCATTGCGGGTTCTCTTGTCGGTGCTCCAGTTTCAATCGCAATATGCCGCACCACGCCATCGGTGCGAAAAAACGCGGCTTCCAAGCGGCGTGCGCCTTGACCATGACGCTCCATGATTTTTCCCAATGCCAAGGTCAATGATGCCAATGATGCCCTGATGACCTCTTCATTGGTAATTGGTTCAGAGAAGCTTTTTTCCTGCCAATAATCAGGTGGTGGCCTGCGCGGTGTTATTGGTTTTGAGGTGCGCCCTAAAGCTTCGTCTAAAACCTCCAACATGGCAGAGCCCAAGCGCACAACAAGTTCGTTGCGCTTGCGCGTTGCCACTTGGCCCACGGTTTTAAGACCTGCGCGGCGAAGGGCATCTGTAGAGGCTGAACCCAGATTAAGTGCTTCGATGGGAAGTGGCCTCATGGCTTGCTCTTCTTGGCCACACGCAATCACCGTGCCATCTTTATAACGAGCTATGGCACGGGCGGCCACAGCAGTTCCAGCCAGCGCCCCGCGCACTGCAAAACCTTGAGCGCGAAGGCTGCCACGAATATGATCAAGCATGGCTTGCTCGCCCCCAAAAAGATGGGTGGCACCCGTTACATCCAACAAAAGATGACGTGGGCCATCAAATGCCACAAACGGCGTGAAACGATCACACCAATCTGCAATGCGTACCAGCAACTTTGCATCTGCCGTTTCATCGGTTTGAACCACGTGAAGTGCAGGCAACATGGCGCGGGCATTGGCCAAGGGTTGACCAACGCGCAGACCAAGAGAGGTTGCCTGGCGATCTACAGCTTGCAGAACCATGGCACTTTTAACTTTGGCTACTGCGACCAGGGGGGAAGATGCGATGTCTGGCTTGGCGCGCCGCTGCAACCTGTCAGTTGGTAGACGCGGAAACCATAGCGCCACAATCCGTCGCGGCATTTTGGAAGACACACTCATCACAATTCCATTCCATAAACCATTGCCCGGTTTTTCCATGCCGGTTGCGAACAAGATTTGTTTCAAAGGCGGGATAGCCCCAATCTTCACTGCGCTTGGGGGACGTTGCCCCACGCACCACCCAACGGGTTTCGGCTGTGCTGGTGTTAGGTTTTGCGCTGAAACGCAAAAGAAAGACTGTGACTGATTTTTGTGTCGCGGCAAGGGTTAGACGCCGGCTTGCCACCAAATCGAAAATTTTCGGATTGCCGATCATTTCAATAATCACCGCGCCCAGTGCGGCGCAAGACAATGCATCATTGGCAACGCGCAAGGCATCATCAGCATTGGCCGCATAGAATAATAAAAATCGAGATGGGTTATGCCCCAACTCCCATAATCCTGTTGCAGAAATCTCACCAAATTCATGCGCTGAAAAATCTGGTCTGATCCAAAGTGTTTGCTTTGCTGCAGACATGCGTGAAGCAAGCCCTGCCATAAAACCTGTGGCTGCTGTTTCATGACCGTGAACAGCAAAAACCTCATGCAGAACGCCGCGTTGAAGACCGCCGCGCAAGCAAAGATCAACTTCGTTATGGCCAAGCGGAGTGCGGATAGACGTTTCCTGCAACTCTGGCTTTTCTATCAAAGCTCTTAAAGCTGTCAGATTTGCGGCATGATGGGGCGAAATTATTTGCATTGAAAGAAATAAGAACAAAATAAGAACAGTGTCAAGCTGAGTCTTTAAGTTGCATTTCAACGAACAGATATCTGGTGCCTATCTCTTGCCGATTGGAACAAATGTTCTGGTGGTTTACGAGCCAATAGCTTTCTCCGTTTGCGAGTAACTATAATCGTGTAAGATGGGCAAATCACCGACGACTTGCTCAACCTATAAATCGATGGATGTGTTTTGCTAAAACTGGCGGATTCAAGATCCATAAAATTTCGGATTGTTGCTTTAGTTGTGACAATTATAGCGCCTTTGATTGTGCTGTTCACGCTTGTCACAATGGATCTCGCGGCAGCTAATCGCGCAACCATCGAATTACAGCGGCAAAGCACCACGCATGAACTTTCTGCTTCCGTTGACCGTAAGTTTTTGGAACTTAGAGGCGTTCTGAACGGCATAGCGTTATCGCTGGCATCACAAACAGCCATCAGCATGCAGTTCGATCAACCGCTTGCTCAAAAAGCTAGAATTGCGCAAATTGTCGATCTATGGAGATTTGACGCGACTGCAAATGTCAAAGAAAAATTCATGGACAGGCCCCAGAGTTTGCTGCGCCACGCTTTATCCAACGACTTGATTGCGCAAGTTTTCTCAGGCCAATCATCTGTATCGAGGGTAAACGGAGTTGGTTTTGATAGCGCAACCATAATCATAGCAGTTCCCGTCTTTCAGAACTCAAACACCGTTACATCGGGTTTGGCAGCTGAAATTAAAGTGTCATATTTCGCCCAGGTTTTTAAAGAAGCGGGGATGAAGGACCACTGGGTTGCGGCTGTTGTCGATCAAGACGGGAATTTTATAGCACGCAGTTTGGACGGTAATAAGCGCGTCGGTACGCCCTCTCGGCCTGAAATTATAGCGGCTGCGAAAAAACAGGAATCGTCGGGCACATTCAAAAATGTGACGTCTGAGGGCCTTTCTGTTTTGAATTCTTATCTCCGCTCACCCATCACGCAGTGGACATCTATTGTGGCGGTGTCAAAAGCTGAGTTGGATGCGCCGATGCAGCGCGCTTTGACGTATATGCTTATCGGCAGCTTGGGCGCTTTAGCACTTTCACTTTTGGCCGCCATGGTTTTTGCAGCACGAATTGCACGACCAATCGCCAATCTGAGCCGTTATGTAACCTCATTGGCTGAAGGCAAAACGATAGTCCCTGAAAAATACAAAATCAGTGAAATCGAAACTGTGAGAGTTTCCCTCGATCATGCAATGGCAAAATCAGCTAGGCTAGTGGCGCTAGTGGCAGCTTCAGGCGATGCTATTGTGAGCGCTGGGCTTGATGATAAAATACAAGATTGGAATAATGGCGCGGAAAAACTTTTTGGCTATAGCGCGCAAGACATAATCGGAATGAACAAGTCGATTTTGGTGCCAAAAGAATCGATGTCCAATTTTAGGGCGCAGCGAGCTCAGATTTTGAAGGGAGAGGTGATACGGGGCGAGACTGTATATCTCAAAAAAGACTCAACGAGGGTCGATGTTGAACTTGTTATTGCGCCGATCAAGAACGCGCGAAGAGCAATCACTGGTTATTCAACTACTATTCGAGATATCAGCGAACGAACGGCCGCACGTGACCACCGCTTACTGTTGATGAGAGAGTTGGCACATCGCACCAAAAATCAATTGGCAATCATTCAATCAATCGCCCAGCAGACGAGTCGCAACGCGACGACGATCGATAGCTTTATTTCGGCATTCAATGGTCGAATCCAGGGCCTTAGCGCATCACATGACATTCTCTCAAAGCAACATTGGCAAGCGATCCCGTTGCATGAATTGGTAAGGTCACAAATGTCGGTGCTTACTGAAGAACTTGATAAATCCGTAAAACTTAACGGCCCGGAAATTGCCTTGAATGCTGTCCATGCCGAAGCACTCGGCTTGGCGCTTCATGAACTGACAACCAATTCAATTAAATATGGCGCGCTGAGTAAGAGCTCTGGAAAGGTCGCAGTTACTTGGACTGTTATCCATCATGATTCTTCCCCGCATGTTCTATTTGAATGGCGAGAATCGCACGGGCCAAGAATTAAAAAAAGGCCAACGCGAGAGGGGTTTGGATCGAAAGTTTTAAATCATATCGTTGCAATTTCCCTCGGAGGCAAATCACACAGTGAATTTCTGTCTGAAGGATTCTCCTGGACTGTGAAATGGCAACTCAAAACCTAATGTCACACTGAAGACGGCGATCGTTTTTAAAATGCTTAGTGCGCCAGATTCATAAATGAATCAGCCTCCGCTCTAACCCGTGATGGAATTGTAAGGTTGACTAAACCTGCGGCAGAAGCTGTTGAAGTTCTTTTATATGATAAATTCCAATTTTCGAACCAACGGCCTTCTGCAGTTTCTGAGAATCTCACAATAAAGCCGTTGTGGCGATGATCAGCGGTGATATTTTGCATCAGTCCATCAATTGCGTCAGATGGCCCCTCAATGACCTGCCAAAAATTTACGCCGTTGAACAGAAGAAGGCCCGTAATGTTTTGAAACAGCAATCGCACACCATAAATAGCTTATTTGCTCGTTACGCTGATTGCGTTTTGGCGCAAATCTTTCAATCCACGGCTTGCAATGATTACGTGCGCGATCATTTCAAAATCGTGCTTTCCGGCGTTTATCCAGATGGAAAAAATGGAAGCTGAGTTATTCCACATTTACCAAATTCAATTCAAATTAACGCGTAGGTTGCAACACAGTTCGCCAACACCAACGTTAGTGTCATGCCATCAATAAGAAGCTTTGGTTCAAACCAGAACTCACGCGTCATTTCCGTTTCCTCGTACCTTGTAACTGTCATGCTGTTCGTAAAACAGTTAAATCGCGCAATTCTTGGTTCGATGGCTCTGGAATATACTGCTTTTTCACCAGCCACTGTGGCATGTCGTCTGATGTTTTAAACACTGTGGTGACATTAGCGTTGCCACGCAGCGCTTGATCGACTGAGCATGTTGTTTCACACTGTGTAATTGAAACGCTCGGTATGGTATTTGTCGTCATCGCCGACAGTGGAAAAACCAAAAACTGGGCAACAACAGCTGAAGTAATTATGATTAATCGCACGACAACCTCCAGATGGTTTGAGTTTCAACAAATATGACGTTTGTAACATATCAACGCCAAACCATGGATTAGGTTCCAGCTATATTTTTTACCGTGCAATTGAACCAATTTGCCTGTTGTGCGTTAGTATTGGTTAGCATTTAACCAGCACAAACAAGAGACACCTTAGATTGAAATATGGCGATAAACCCCAATCTAATCACCGCGGTATTCAACTCATCGAAAGATGCCATCCTAAGTACTGACTGGGAAGGTAATATACAATCTTGGAATTCGGGGGCCGAGACGATGTTCGGGTATTCAGTTGATGATACGGTTGGAAAGAATTCAACTGAGCTTTTAGTTCCAAGATGGTTGTTAACTGAGCATCATGCAAATGTCGACCTTATCAAACACGATTCTGTGACCGTTCTGAAGGAAACCTATCGGTTACATAAAAATGGCAGACTTGTGCCAGTTGAAGTCAGTGCTTCACCTCTCAAAAGCGCAACGGGAGAGATTATAGGCATGGCCGCAATCTATCGTGACCTTACTGAATTGGCAAAATCGCGACAGCAATTTCGCGACCAGATTGTTTTTACGGATACGTTGCTTCAATCTAGCGTTGATTGCGTTAAGCTTTTGGATGGCGCTGGATTAATTCAATTTGTTAATCAAAATGGCTGTGACCTGCTGGAGTTGGACGACCAACAAGGGGTATGCGGCAAGAACTGGCCTAGTTTTTGGCCAGACAAGGCCAAATCATTGGTACAAAATTCTATCGATGCGGCACAGCTTGGAAAGTC
>JAYWEV010000069.1:0-6352 GCA_043779145.1 Aestuariivirga sp.
TTCCCTGATAGCTCAGTTGGTAGAGCATTCGACTGTTAATCGAATTGTCGCTGGTTCGAGTCCAGCTCGGGGAGCCAAATTTGAAGGGCTGGTCATGCAAATGATCAGCCCTTTGCTTTTGATGCTGAACTAGGGCAATTTATGATTTCACAAGGAGTTGCTTATGGATATTCGCCACAATGTTATTGATGCCATTGGCAACACGCCCCTGATTCAGCTGCGCAAAGCATCGGCGCTCACAGGCTGTACAATTTTGGGCAAAGCTGAATTCATGAACCCTGGCCAATCTGTGAAAGACCGAGCGGCGCTGTTTATTATTAAAGATGCCATCAAACGTGGCGAGTTAAAGCCGGGTGGCACTATCGTTGAAGGCACGGCGGGCAATACCGGGATCGGCCTATGCGTGGTGGCCAATGCCATGGGCTTTAAAACTGTGATTGTGATTCCCGATACCCAGGCACAAGAGAAGAAAGATGTGCTGCGACAGCTGGGCGCAGAACTGATCGAGGTGCCTGCGGTGCCCTATAAGAACCCAAACCATTATGTGAAATATTCGGGCCGTCTTGCCAAGGCCATGGGCGCAGTGTGGGCCAATCAGTTTGATAATTTGGCCAATCGCAATGCGCATATTGAGGGCACGGGGCCAGAAATCTGGTCGCAGACCAATGGCAAGGTTGATGGGTTTGTCTGTTCTGTTGGCTCAGGCGGAACGCTGGCTGGCATCAGCATGGCGTTGAAGAAACATAACAAAAATATTCGTATTGCGCTGGCTGATCCTATGGGAGCTGCGCTTTATAATTTTTATAAGCATGGCGAATTGAAATCTGAAGGCTCGTCCATCACCGAAGGAATTGGCCAAGGGCGCATCACAGCAAATCTTGAAGGGGCTGTGATAGATGATGCGTTTCAAATTCACGACAATGAAGCCATTCAGATTGCCTTTGATCTGTTGGAACATGAAGGCCTGTGTATGGGTGGATCAACCGGTGTGAATGTGGCGGGTGCCATGGCGCTGGCCAAACAAATGGGCCCGGGCCACACCATTGTAACGATTCTTTGCGACTATGGCACGCGCTATGCCTCAAAGCTTTTCAATCCTGAATTTTTGCGCAGCAAAGATCTGCCAGTGCCCGCGTGGCTTGAAGCAAAATCAACAGCGCCGAAGGTGTTTGAGGATGTTCCGACGTGAGAGATCTTATCTCAACTGAATGGCTGGTCAATCATCTCTCCGATCCGGATGTTTGTATTCTCGATTGCTCTTGGCACCTGCCCGCAGCAAAACGAAATGCGAAAGCTGAATTTGAGGCTGCGCATATTCCCGGTGCTCAGTTTTTTGATCTTGATGCGATTTCAGATACGGAATCTAAACTGCCTCACATGCTGCCAAGCGCTGAAAAATTTGGCCGTGAAGTGGGCAAACTTGGTGTTGGCAACAATAAAAGAATTATTTGTTATGACAGCGCTGGTATGTTTTCGGCTCCGCGCGCATGGTGGATGTTAAAGGCGTTTGGTCTTGTAAATGTTGCAGTGTTAGATGGCGGCTTGAAAAAATGGTTGGCCGAAGATCGTGAGACAATGTCCGGCTCAAAGGTCATAGGCTGGGTTGGAAGTTTCTGGGCGCGGCTTGATCCATCGAAGGTCGTAACAATTGACGATATTGCAAACACCAAAGCCCAAATCATCGACGCTCGCTCGCCAACCCGTTTTCGTGGCGAAGAACCAGAACCCCGCGCAGGTGTAAAACCTGGGCACATTCCGGGTGCCAAAAATGTGCATTATGCCAGTCTTTTGCATAACAACGGAACCCTGCGCCACCCCAATGATCTCACATCCATTTTTCGAAAAGCAAAAGTGAACCTCGATAAACCCATTATAACAAGCTGCGGCTCTGGCGTGACGGCGGCCATCCTCACACTGGCGCTCACTGAGCTGGGCGCGCGTGACTTGAAACTCTATGACGGCAGCTGGGCGGAATGGGGTGCGAGCGGGCGGGAGATTGCAACGGGGGGTTAGCCCAGCGTCGCATTTTTCCTCAGCCAATTTGCGAGATCATTTTCAGTGTACTCACTTGCAGCCACGCCTATGATCATCACAGCAATTTCAGCCTCATCGAAATCAACCTCAACGCCATTGATTCCCAAAAACACAACGGCAGCCAATGTTCCCGTGCGTTTGTTGCCGTCAATGAATGGATGGTTTTTCACAAGCCCATGTCCATAGGCTGCGGCCAAGCGGAAAGCGTCCGCATCCGGTTCATATGCCAAAATGTTTTCAGGGCGCGCCAACGCGCTTTCTAAAAGTCCACGATCGCGCAAGCCTTCGGAGCCGCCGAAATGCACAAGAGATTCACGGTGGAAGCCTTCCACCATGTCAATTGTCAGCCAATTCATGATGGATTCCTATTCTGCCAGTTTCTTCATGGCATTTGGATATTTGCGCATGAAATTACGTGCCACATCCATGGCCTTGTCAAAGTTTGCATCATAAGGTGTGATTTCAAAACCACGTGGCGTGCGCACAGCAAAAACCTGATCGCCCTCGCCCAGACCTAAGTCTTTAGCCAAGTCCGAAACAGTAAGAGTCAGAGAATTTCCAACTTTTCGCAATATAAGTGGCTTGTTCATAAGACCTATGTATATGCAAATGTAAAATTATACAAGTAGTATAATTTATCGCACCGGCGGCGCATACAAAATCCCACCTTTACTCCACAGCGCATTCAATCCGCGATCAATGCCGAGCTTCGATCCCTTGCCCAGATTGCGCTCGAATATTTCGCCGTAATTGCCGCCAGCTTTAATCGCGCGAGCGGCCCATTCGGCGTCGAGGCCCATGTCTGCCCCAAAAGTGCCTTCAAGGCCAATAAGGCGGCGCACATCGGGCTTTTTGCTATTGGCTTTTGCATCATCAACGCCTAGGCCGCGCAGGCCCAATTCTTCGGCGTTGATCAAGGCTGCCAATGTCCAGCGCGCAATGTTGAACCATTGCTCGTCGCCTTGGCGCACAGCTGGGCCCAAAGGTTCCTTCGAAATCACTTCAGGGAGAATGATGTAATCATCTGGTTTGGCCAATTTCAAACGCACGACATAAAGCTGCGATTGATCGGCTGAATAAGCATCGCACTTGCCGCCTTCCTTAGCTTGGAAGGCCGTCACCAACTCATCGATCGTTCCGAAAGTTACAGGTGTGAAGGCCAAAGCTTTTTCTCGGAAGAAGTCTTCAACATTGGCTTGGGTTGTCGTACCTGAAAGGAAACAGATCGCCGCCTGCCCCAGATTGAATACTGAATGCACGCCAATTGATTTTGGCACCAGAAAACTTTGCCCGTCATGATAGCTGATGCCAACAAAGCGAAACGGCATTTTAGTTTCGCGTTCCATTGTCCACGTGGTGTTACGCGCCAGAATATCGACAGCACCAGATTTCAAACTGTCAAAGCGGTCCTTGGTGGTGAGTGGCACATAATCCACTTTCTCAGCATCATTTAAAACAGCTGCGGCCACGGCACGGCAATAATCAACATCAAACCCTCCCCATTTGCCATCTTCGCCTTTGAGCGCAAAACCGAGCAACCCAGCATTCACCCCGCACAAAAGCTTGCCACGTTTTTTAACATCATCGAGAGTGGACGCCGAGGCGATGTTAAACATTGCTGCAATGAAGAATACGAAGGAGAGGATTTTGCGCATTGATACGAATCCGATTCAGGGTTGAGCAACAACTCTAGCTTTAACCATCGGGGCTGCCAAGCTTTGAGATATTGGGGTGATGGGCCAGTTGAATTTTTGCAGTCAGAGTAGGCGCAGTATCGCGTACACTGAGCATAGCTGCTTAGCGCTGAGAGCTCTTAGTTAGAGTATGACTCAATTGACCCGGAGCAGTCAAAACGATGTCCAAAATACTAAAATTTGCGCTTTGAATCAAAGAGTTGCTATTCGGCCCTCTCACCAGTTCAAGCCGTATGGATTTGAGGTCTTCCACTTCTCAAGGTCATTGTACCTCTCGCAGTTCACAAATCCAAAAGCGTTCCAAAGAGTAGTAAGAGCAGGTCGCATTACATCGATAACATCAACATCAAATCTATCAATGTAGATTTCAGGCATCGAAACAATCTCGCGGGACAGAGGCCGACTGTCTTGCCACCCTATGCCAAATGCATCGCCATATCGATAGACGACATGTGTGGCGTTACAGAAAGACAGAAACACATAGACGGGAAGGCCAAGGTCGTAAGCTTTCAAAACATTGAGATACTGCTGGACCCGCGATACTACGACATTCGTTAGGTCGTTAGTTACGAAGCGTGAATTCAAATTGCCGTCGTTTTTTAACTCACCAACTCCTTCTATGGCTCCATTTCGAAAAAATTGCGCGTAGGCTCGTTGCCCCTCTGGTTCGCTGATGGAATAGTTCAAATACCCGTCCAAGTTTACGGCGTTTTGAGAACTTAGAGCCACTACAGAAAGCGGAACTGGTACGTGACTTCCCTTGGCAAGTTGGGTGACAATATCGGCCATGCGGCCATCCGCAAAAGAAGGAAGTGGAATCACATGAAGAACCACTTTGCCAAACTGGCCAAGCGGAGTTGGCGTATCTCCGGCGGCGATCTTAATGAGTCTGTCCGCATGAAACGACCGAATGCGCTCCAATATTTGAGGCGTATCAGTAAAAAGATGGCGTAACTGGTCAACGCTTGGTTTGTATTTACTTGTCCCCGCCCGAGCGTAAAATTGGTTACTACCTTTTGAAATGACACGGTGAGGCGGGACAAAGCTTCGCGGCACCCGAACTAGGATGATGTGTCCGCTGGCGACGGGAACAGCTCGAATGCGCAAGTTGGTAAGACGAGGTTCAATTCCGGAAAGAGCGATGCTTTCCAGTCGTCGCACTTCAGCATCGATGTCGCCGCTAAATGGTGTGACCGAAGTAGGCAACCCACTCGCTTCGTCAATACCAATAATAATATCGCCGCCAATGGAGTTGGCGAAGGATGAAATATCAGCTAGAAATTCGTGCTTTTCGCTGTCAGAATTTCCGTAGGTCTCTCGCTTATAATCAATCGTAAGAGACTCTGGGACACCATTCGAAATCAGATTGTTGATTTCCGCCTCTGTTATCTTGTCCAAAATCACGTCAAGCAAAGACATTATGACCACTCCATTGAGAACGTGTTGCAACTGAGACAATCAAGCGCAACGCCAACCGTTTTCACCATTTACAAACATTCTGACTTTCCGTTTCAAAATTCAAACGCAAATTTTGTAAGTTTTTTTGATAGTTCCGTTCCTGACCCATCACAACAAAAACAATGCCAAGTCTGCCGCTCGTCCAAAAAAGGAATCAGCCAATCCGCAACGTGATCGGCGCTCAAATGCATCTCAATCTAACACACTGCTGATGTGCGCATTAATGGCCTCAACAGTTGAGTAGGTTGTAACAGGCGGCTTAAACGGCCTCGCGATCATCACCACTGGAATTTTTAGGTTTCGCGCCGCAACCAGCTTGGTCTCTGTTTCACTTCCGCCTGCATTTTTTGAAACCAGATGTGTGATATTGTGGTCGCGCAACAATGCCATTTCACTTTCTAATGTGAAGGGTGGGCGTTCGAGGATTAGATCCCAACTGGGTGGCAAGGCCATTGTGGTGGGCTCGATCATGCGGGTCACGCCTTTAAGATCGGCGCGTTTGATGAAGGGCTCAATTTCTTTGCGGCCAATGGTCAGCATAACTGAAGCGTTCAAAGGAAGTGCTGAAACTGCTGCATCGATATTTTCAACATTGGTCCAATTGTCGTCTGGCCGCGCAATCCATGCTGGGCGCTCCAAACGCAGCAGTAAAACATCTCCGGCTGCCGCAGCCGCATTGGCCGATATGATCGCAGCGAATGGATGGGTGGCATCAACGAGCACATCATATTTTTCGGCTCTTAAATATTGGCGCAAGCCTTCGACTCCGCCAAAGCCACCAACGCGCACTTTGCCTTCGGGTTGAACCGGATGTTCTGTCACGCCTGCAAAAGACGTGGTGACATCATGACCTGCATGAATGAGCCGAAATGCAAGTTGTCTTGCATCGCGTGTGCCACCCAAAATAAGAACTTTCTTAGCTTGCATGAGCAATAATTTTTCCTGCGCGGTCGACAACGATTACATCTGCAACCGAACTTGATTCTAATACCCGCTTTACATGATGCAGCGCTTCTTCTGCAATTCTTGCAGCAAGGGAAGGCCCTACCATTTCTAAGACTTGTTGGGCTGTGTTCGCCGTAAGAACTTCAGCACGCATTGCTTCAGGCGCCCATTTTGCCAGCCAGGAAAAATCAACTTGCGATCGACCAGAATGCAAGTCCATG
>JAYWEV010000070.1:0-16758 GCA_043779145.1 Aestuariivirga sp.
CCAAACCACTAGATTTGTATTGGTGCCCATAATGTCCGTACACAGAACAGTTTCTGCCGTCACCGAAAAAATCATTGCGCGCAGCAAGACTAGCCGCAATAATTATTTAGAAAAAATTGAACGCGCCATTGATCGCCAACCCAAACGCAAAGCTTTGGGATGTGCAAACATTGCCCATGGTTTTGCCGCATGTGGTGCTGGCGATAAAAACGCGTTGCGCAATGGCTCGGGCCCCAACCTCGCAATTGTGACGTCCTATAACGACATGCTTTCGGCCCATCAGCCATTTGAATTCTTCCCTGATCTTATTCGCCACGCTGCGCGCGAAGCAGGCGGAACCGCCCAAGTGGCGGGCGGCGTTCCTGCCATGTGCGATGGCGTGACCCAAGGCGAAACCGGAATGGAACTCTCGCTGTTCTCACGCGATGTAATTGCGATGTCGACAGCCGTGGCGCTCAGCCATCAAATGTTTGATGCAAGCGTATACTTGGGTGTCTGCGATAAAATTGTTCCAGGTCTCATCATCGGCGCACTCGCATTCGGCCATTTGCCAGCGGTATTCATTCCCGCAGGGCCCATGACATCGGGCCTTCCCAATGAGGAAAAAGGCAAAATCCGCCAACTTTATGCGCAAGGTAAAGTCGGCCGCGAAGCGCTTCTGGAAGCTGAGAGTCAAGCCTATCACGGCCCCGGCACCTGCACATTTTATGGTACCGCCAATTCGAACCAGATGCTGATGGAAATCATGGGCCTGCATTTGCCCGGCTCCACTTTTGTGAACCCCGGCACGCACCTGCGCGATGAAATCACCAAAGCCTCAGCCAAACAAGCGATGAGCATCTCGTCGCTTGGCAATCAATACACACCCATCGGAAAAATCTACGATGAGAAAGCCGTGGTGAACGGCGTTGTTGGACTTCTCGCAACAGGCGGTTCGACCAATCATACAATGCACGTGGTGGCCATGGCTGCTGCAGCAGGCATCGCACTCACATGGGATGATCTGGCCGAGCTTTCAAAAGTGATCCCGCTGCTCACGCGCATTTATCCAAATGGCAAAGCCGATGTGAACCACTTCAACGCAGCAGGCGGGATGGGATTTATGATCCGCGAATTGCTCAACGCAGGATTGTTGCATGAAGACGTGACAACAATAATGGGCACTGGCCTTTCAGGCTACACCCAAGAACCAGGCCTTGATGAAGCAGGCGCGTTAATTTGGCGCGAAGCTGCAAAATCATCGGGAGACACATCAGTGTTGCGCGGTGTTTCAGAACCATTTCAATCAACAGGCGGCCTCAATGTTCTCGAAGGTCCACTTGGCCGCGCTGTTATCAAATCATCATCAATCCCCGAAGATCGCCACATCATCGAAGCGCCTTGCCGCATCTTCCACAACCAAGAAGATTTAGCTGCGGCCTTCAAAGCCAATGAGCTCAATAAAGACGTGATCGCCGTCGTCCGCTTCCAAGGCCCCAAAGCCAACGGCATGCCAGAACTCCACCGGATGACGCCTCCTTTGGCAGTGTTGCAGGAACGCGGATTTCGCGTTGCGCTTGTCACCGATGGTCGTATGAGCGGCGCGTCAGGCAAAGTGCCGGCAGCAATCCACGTCACCCCCGAAGCAGCAGACGGCGGGCCAATTGCACGCCTCATCGACGGCGATGTGATCCGCATTGATGCCACCAAAGGCACAATGGACGTTTTGGTGGATGTAAAGGAATTTGCCGCGAGACCACTAGCAACCAAAGACATGGCCGACAATGAACAAGGCACAGGCCGCGAACTGTTTGCCGCATTCAGAATTCTCGCAGGCCGCGCTGATCAAGGCGCATCAATATTTAGGATGATAGAATGACAAAAGATTTGCAAAAAGGCCTTGAAGCCGCGTTGAAGCGTGCCCCCGTTGTACCCGTCATGGTGATTGATAATTTGAAAGATGCCGTGCCCTTGGCGCGCGCATTAGTCAAAGGCGGCTTGCCCGTTCTCGAAATCACGCTGCGCACAGATGTGGCTCTGGATTGCATGAAAGCCATCAAGGCAGAAGTAGAGGGCGCAACAGTTGGTGCGGGCACGGTACTCACGCCACAACAACTGCGCGCTTGCGCAAAATTAGAACTGGCCTTTGCCGTTTCGCCAGGTGCCACAGGTCAGCTTTTAGGAGCTGCTGAAGATTTTGATATTGCCTTGTTGCCCGGCGGTGTCACAGCATCCGAATGCATGGCACTTATGGAATGGGGCTACACCATCCAAAAATTTTTCCCCGCTGAGCCAGCAGGCGGAACCAAATATTTATCGTCCCTCGCATCGCCGTTGCCGCAAATAAAATTTTGTCCCACCGGCGGCATCACCCCAGAACTCGCTCCATCTTATTTGAAGCTTAGCTATGTCATTACTATCGGCGGCTCATGGATGGCACCAAAGAATTTAGTCAGCGAAGGCAAATGGGATGAGATCGAAAAATTAGCGCGTGCAGCAGCA
This sequence comes from Aestuariivirga sp., assembly GCA_043779145.1. Taxonomy (GTDB): domain Bacteria; phylum Pseudomonadota; class Alphaproteobacteria; order Rhizobiales; family Aestuariivirgaceae; genus Aestuariivirga. The sequence continues at coordinate 2,482 of JAYWEV010000070.1, forward strand.
GAATTAAAATAGTTATCCTTCGAGGCCTTCTTCAATCATCGCATTCACATAACGCTCAATCGCCAGTGCTTCAGTTGAGAGACCTTGCCGATAATAAAGCAGCACGCTCAATCCTAACGTCGTGATGATTGATACAATAGGCCCCGCAAACAAAAACAATCCAGCAACCGCAAAATAAAACCCACGCGTGCCATTGTTCATGCTCTTCAGTGATTCAGTGAGAACCGTGGCCACTTGGGCAACCATCACTTGTGCTTGTGGCGTGGCAGCGGGCGCTTCATCCAGCGCACCAATCATCGCCAGTGTATAAGCCAGTTTGCGCAGCGCATAAGTGAATGAGAAAAAACTAATCGCCATAATCGCAGTGATTGCTGCAAAATTGACTGTGAATAATGGCAAGCTGATCGGTGGAAAAAATGCCATTTGTGTGAGCGAAGCATGCACATGGTTGATGCTTGCAAGCGTGCCAACCAGACCAGCCAAAACAATCAAAGAACCGGATCCAAAGAATGACATGGCACTTGACACCTGCCCTAATAAAATAGCGTCAAAAACCCGGCTCTCGCGTTTTGAATGCATGAGCATGCGCATCCATTTTAAACGCACGACATGAAGCTGTGCATTCAAAGTGCCACGTCCTAATAGGCGTAAAGCAGGCCCATAAAGCGACCACATAATAAAGACAAACGCTACCGCGAACAGATGAAGTAAATCAAAATCCCATGGAAGATTCATGCGTGAATTTCCTTGATCGTCTCAGCTTTAATACCGGGCGTACGCTCTAACGCATAATTTAAATTGAAAGCTGATGATGCCATGAACACCGGTGCACCATCAAGATCATGAGCAATGGATGAGCGATTGGCATCCTGAAACCCGTCCATGATTTTTGCATCACTACAAAAAATCCAACGCAAAATTTCAAAACGCGTCGTTTCAAATTCCACAGGCACGGTATACTCGTTTTTCAAACGATCTGCCAAAACATCAAGTTGCAAAGCGCCCACCACGCCCACAATAGCCCCCGAACCATCAATGGGCGTGAACAACTGCACAACGCCTTCTTCCGCCAATTCTTCCAGAGCTGATTTTAGCTTCTTGGCTTTCATAGGATCGCCTAGGCGCACACGCCGCAAAATTTCCGGCGCAAAACTTGGCACACCAGTAAACACCAAATCTTCGCCCTCCGTCAGAGTATCACCAATGCGCAACACGCCATGGTTGGGAATGCCCACTACATCGCCTGCAAAAGCTTCTTCTGCAAGCGAACGATCTTGCGCAAAGAAAAACTGCGGCGCATTCAAAGCCAATGATTTTCCCGTGCGAACAATTTTAACACGCATGCCGCGCGTCAGCTTGCCGGATGCCACGCGCATAAAAGCAATACGGTCCCGGTGGTTCGGGTCCATATTGGCTTGAATTTTGAACACCACGCCTGTGAGCTTTGGCTCAATGGCTTTCACGACACGTTGCCGTGATTTTTGGTCGCGCGGCGGTGGTGCATAAGCAATCAATGCATCAAGCAAATCACGTACACCAAAGTTCTTAATCGCAGAGCCAAAATAAACCGGCGAAAGATGGCCTTCCAAAAACGAAGCGCGGTCAAAAGCATGGCCAGCCATTTGCTGCAATGATAATTCTTCGCGGAATTGTGCAGCTGCTGCAGGCTGCAATAACTTATCAATCGCGGGATCATCAGGCCCTGAAACATTTTCGCCCGCTGGATCGCCATCAATGCGGCGGATGCGCTGATTGATCAGATCATAAGTGCCAGCAAATGTTTTGCCGATACCAATCGGCCAAACCATAGGTACAACAGTCAAAGCCAAACCTTTTTCAATCTCATCAAGCAGGTTTAATGGTTCCTGCGCTTCGCGGTCAAACTTGTTGATGAAAGTGATAATAGGAATATCGCGCATGCGGCAGATTTCAAAAAGTTTACGCGTGCGGTCTTCAATGCCCTTGGCACCATCGATCACCATCACTGCGGCATCCACAGCCGTCAGCGTGCGATAAGTGTCTTCAGAGAAGTCCTCATGGCCCGGCGTATCGAGCAGATTGAACACACAATTATTATATTCAAACGTCATCACGGAAGTGACCACGGAAATGCCGCGCGCCCGCTCAATGCTCATCCAGTCGGAGCGTGTGCGCCTGCGGTCGCCCTTGGCGCGCACCTGTCCAGCCAATTGAATGGCGCCACCAAACAGCAACAGCTTTTCAGTCAGCGTGGTTTTACCAGCGTCAGGATGCGAAATAATCGCAAATGTGCGCCTGCGGGCGGCTTCAATTTCAATATCGAGAGTCACGAATAGTGCCTTTGATGTTCGGGGCAGTCCTAGCCGCTAGCGCCCAAACAGTCCAGCGCGGCGGTTGCCCTTCTGAGCGACATGTGGCAGTGAAGGCCAAAGGCAAAAACATGACTGAATTAGGTTTGGTAGGCGATATTGGCGGCACAAATTCGCGCTTTGGCTTGGTGGCCAGAGGTTCGAGTGAAGTCACCCGCGTTGAAGCCTTGAAAAATGAAGGCTTTGCTGGCTTGGAAGCGGCCATCGGCCATTACCTTAAGAATCAATGCGTCACGTCATTGCGCTCAGCCGCCGTCGCCGTTGCAGCACCTGTTGACCGTGAAGTCATCCGCCTCACCAATCGTGATTGGAGCTTTAGTGCAGCCTCGCTTCAAGCAGCGGCAAATTCAGCTCATTTCCGCTTGCTGAATGATTATGAAGCCTTGGCCTTGTCGCTGCCGCATTTGGCTTCCCAAGATTTAGAGCAAGTGGGCGGCAAAGCACCGATGCCCAATGCCATGAAAATTGTGCTTGGTCCGGGCACTGGTCTTGGCATGGCCATGTTAGCGCCACTGCCCGGTGGCGGCTGGCATGCTTTGCCGGGCGAGGGCGGCCACGTAACATTGCCTGTTGTCACGGCCGAAGAATTAAACTTGCGCGACGCTTTAATGGGTGCTGGAAATTTTTCGGAAGTTGAAGACGTTTTAACCGGTCCCGGTCTTTACGCACTTTATAAAGTTATTGCAGGCACGCCGAAATATTTAACCTCGGAAGATATGTTACAAGCGGCAATCGCGGGCCAAGATAAAGCAGCTGAAAAAACGCTTGATCATTTCATCACGTTTTTAGCGCGCCTCAGTGGGGATTTTGCGATGGCGTTGCAAGCCCATGGCGGCGTTTATTTGGCAGGCGGAATTGCACCTTCCATTGTCAAACAATTACAAAATGGAAGTTTTCGTAAAACCTTTGATGACCACGGTCGCATCGCTGAAGTCATTCACAACATCCCGGTCTATGTTATTATGGATAAGTTTCCGGCATTCAAGGGTTGCGTGGCAGCACTCTCATGGTGAATGAAGTTCTTTTGATTATCGATGTTCAGAATGATTTCTGTCCCGGCGGAAATTTGAGCGTGAGTGGCGGCGATCAAATTGTGCTGTTGATAAACAAATTGGCACATGAACATAAACATGTTGTTCTCACCCAAGATTGGCACCCCGAAGGTCATTCATCTTTCGCGTCGCAACACCAGGGCCATGCTGCTTTCACACAAATTGATATGCCTTACGGCAAGCAAACCCTGTGGCCAGATCATTGCATCATTGGAAGCGAAGGCGCAGCCTTTCACCAAGCGCTTGATGTTCCCCATGCTGAACTCATCATTCGCAAAGGGTTCAGAAAAGCAATCGACTCTTATTCCACATTTTTTGAAAACGATCACAAAACTCCCACTGGTCTAGGCGGATATCTGAGAGAGCGTGGCTTTAACAAAGTGACATGCGTTGGGTTGGCTTTTGATTATTGTGTGCGTTATTCTGCCGAGGATGCAAAAGTTCTTGGGTTCGATGTTGTCGTCATTGAAGCAGCAACGAGGGCTATTGATATGGGTGGCACAGCAGAGGCTACCCGTCATTCATTTAAAGAACGTGGTATTCACCTGAAGTGAATCAAAATATTAGCCGTGGCATTGGTCTTTTTATAGCGTCGCAATTTGTAGGATCGCTGGTTGATACACCCGCAAAATATTTGCTGGCCCATGGTGTGGCCCTCAGCATGGTTGTGTTCTTCAGGTATGTGATTGCTTTTAGCATTCTTTATGCGGTTTTTGCAGCAAGGCGCGAAATGCCCAAGCGCAGCCAGCACATCAGAGTGAATGTACTGCGCGGTTTACTTCTGACGTCTTCAACATTCTTGAATTTTTATTCGTTAGCTCAAATGCCGTTAGCTGTGGTGATGAGCATTAACTTCGCAGCGCCACTGATTTCATGCGCGCTTGCACCCTTCTTGCTGGGCGAAAAAGTGGGCCCGCGCCGCTGGGCTGCGGTTGTTGTGGGCTTCATTGGAGTGCTAATCGTCATGCGCCCTGGTGGGGCTACGTTTGAACTGGCCATGCTCACATCATTGGCCAACGCATTGGTTATTGCCCTTTATCAAATCTTCACCAGAAGAGCAGGTGCTGGTGATGATCCTGAAACAGGCCTAACATGGGTCTTTGCAGTGGGCGCGGTCATCACGGCGTGCATCGTGCCATTCCATTGGCAAACCCCAACCATCAATCTTTGGCCGATCATCCTTCTGATGGGCTCATGTGGCCTGATCACCCACTTGATTATCTCGCATGCTTTGCGACTGGCACCAGCTTCACTGCTGGCACCCTTCATCTATCTCAACATCATCTGGATCACGATTTTCGGCATCGTCATATTTGGTGATTGGCCAGATCAATGGACCGTGCTGGGCAGCACGATCATCATTGCGTCTGGCATCTATGTGTGGTGGCGTGAGCGACTACACGCTCAAACCTAAAAGAACGTGTGCGCGCTCAGCCTGCTGACTGATAGGACGTCTTAACCGAAGTATAGAATTCAGCCGCAAACCGCCCTTGCTCACGCGAACCCATGCTCGAACCTTTGCGCCCACCAAACGGCACATGATAATCTACACCAGCCGTCGGCAAATTCACCATCACCATGCCCGCCTGAGACTTACGCCTGAAGTCCGAAGCGAATTTTAACGAGCTCGTATAGATACCTGAAGACAATCCAAACTTCGTATCATTGGCCACCGCTAGTGCTTCATCATAGCTTTCAACTTTGATCACAGTCGCCACAGGCCCAAACACTTCCTCTTGGTTGATGCGCATATTATTCTTGGTTTCCACAAACAATGCTGGGGATAAATAGTGCCCCTTGGTATCGCGGTTCAAACGCTCACCACCCCAAGCCAGCTCAGCGCCCTCATCGCGCCCAATTTGAATATATTTTTCATCTTGCGCCAATTGTGATGCGTCAACAACTGGTCCAATCTGCGTCCCGTCTTTCAAGGCATGATCGACTTTTAAGGCCTTCAAAGCAGTGATGGTTTTTTCGACAAACGCATCATGAATTTTAGAATGTATGATGAGGCGTGATGAAGCCGTACAGCGTTGCCCGGTTTGAAAAAATGCGCCGTCCACAGCCCCTGCAACCGCAGCATCGAGATTGGCATCATCCATCACAACCAACGGATTCTTTCCACCCATTTCGAGTTGGAACTTGGCTCCGCGTGATGCACAGGCCATGGCCACCTTGGCACCCGTCTCAACCGAACCCGTAAATGATATTGCATTCACATCACGCGAATCCAATAGCGTCTGACCCACAACTGAACCACGCCCCATTACAAGATTGAAAACGCCCCTGGGCAATCCAGCGCGCGAGATAATTTCAGCCAACATCCAAGCTGTGCCCGGCACCAAATCAGCAGGTTTGAAAACAACGCAATTTCCATAAGCCAAAGCAGGCGCAATTTTCCATGCCGGAATAGCAATCGGAAAATTCCACGGTGCAATCAAACCCACAATTCCCACAGGCTCACGCGTAATTGTCACATCAACACCGGGGCGAACTGATGCAAGGGCTATACCCTCAATCCGCAATGTCTCTTGTGAAAAGAATTTAAAAATCTGTGCGGCGCGCATAGTCTCAGCAACACCGTTGCCCAAGGGCTTGCCTTCTTCACGCGCCAGCATGCGGCCAATTTCGTCTTTGCGAGCAAGCAATTCAACGCCAATAAATTCAAGCGCGTCAGCACGTTGCTGCGGCGTCGTCATACTCCAAGCTGGAAGTGCGGCTTTGGCCGCTGCGATAGCTTCTTCGGTCTGGGCTTTGTCAGCTTGCGTATATTCGCCGACCACATCGCTCACATCAGAGGGATTAATGTTAACCGTAATGCCAGACCCTTCGGTCCACGCCCCGTTGATAAAATTCTTTTGCACAGTCATTTGTAAACTCCCATCAAACGCCGCTATTTATCATACAATTAGCGACATGCAATCAGCTTATGTGCGAAGTGCCATCGCGCCAATAACCACCAGAATCCCGCCACCAACCCGCTGCCATGTGAGCGACTCTTTTAAAACTCTGGCTGACATTGCGATGGCAAATAAAATGCTGGTTTCGCGCAAAGCCGCTACTGTCGCAATTGGCGCAATGCTCATTGCATAAATAACGATCCAATAAGCCATGCCCGATGCTGCTGCACCAGCTACACCACTGCGCCAATAAGGCGCCACTTCGCTGAATATTTTTCGGCCGCGCAGATAAACCCCGGTGACCAACATGAACGTTCCGTCCAGCACAAAAACCAATCCAATATAACCAGATGCCGAATTCGATGCCCGCCCGCCCAAGCCATCGACAATGGTATAGAGGCCAATAAACACAGACGTGCCAAGTGCAAACAGAAGCGTCGTTCGGTCAATTCTGGCAGCCAACGAAGGCGAAATAGCAATCAGCCAGATGCCTGCCACCAAAATCAAAATCCCGCCAAATGCGATTGCGGAAAGTGGATCACGTGCAAATATTGTCGTGGCACCAAGTGTAAGCAAGGGTGCTGTGCCCCGCGCAACGGGATAAACGAAACCAAGCTCTCCCGTTTTATAACTGCGCGCCAAAAATAGATTATAGGCAGTGTGGAGTATCCCAGAGACGACAGCATGGGGCAGGCTTGCTGGAGATGGAAAGGCAAAGAACCAGAGCATCACAATCCCCATTATGCCCATTAAAGTTTGCAATAAAAACATTGCCAGAAATCGGTCTATTTTCAGCTTGACCAGAACATTCCAGGAGGCATGCAGAATCGCCGCCAGTAGGACAAATAGAAAAAGGGAAATGCTCAAGCGCAGAAAACCAAATCAGTTGATGTTCTCAATCTAAAGGCTTTAAACCAAATAAAAAAGGCCACATGTAAAACATGTGACCATGATTTCTTATTCCTTCAATTTACGAGCAAAGCGTTCCGGCCGCAACGGTCGTTGCATAGCAAGTCAGCAGATTCCCTTGACGTGGCCGAGCAGAGATAGTCTGCCGAACCGTGAATGATGTCGCACCTAATATATTATCGCCCATAAAGGTTGCAATTGTTGGACTATAAGTTGTGCAGGTGCGCGCCAATATCAAATCATTTCCGTTAGTCATCATTGGTGCCATATTTGTGGTTACGGGTGCCGCACCACACAGCGGGCCTTGATTGTTGCCCGTCTTCCAGATCAAGGTGATTGTTGATCCGACGTAGCGATAGCCGTAAACTTCAATCCTCAAATTTGAAGATGGCATTGGTTGCATGGTCACATAAGCGGCGTTAAATTGGTCAACAATAGTGCTGGCCAGCACGGTGGTTGTTTGTTGTGTCACCAAATCGGCCATAGTTGCCGAAGCTGAAACAATCCGGCGATTGAGTGAGATCAATCCAGTTATGTCAACAAGACTAAAATATAAAAGCATCATGAAAGGTATCACGAATGCAAATTCAACCGCCGCTGCACCTTTGTCGTTGCGAAGAAAACCATCATGTCTAAACAGGTGATTGATCATGGTTCTGTACACGCTACGGCTTAACATGCTGCACCTCCACCTGTGGGATAAGGTTCAGTTTGGAACATTGCAAAACCGACCAAGCGTCGCGCTGCTCCATTTTGAATGTTACCCAATCTACCCATGTAATTCATCATTGGCATCATGAAATTCCAATCATAAGTCGCAATTAACACTGAAGGGCATGACGGCTGGCCAAGTTTATAAGCAACGGGATTTTGCGTTCCATCATCCTTCACACCAATATTGATGAAGGAGGGCACACTGGCGCGAAGTTGTGCCCAACTTGAATATGAGTTTGCATAAACTGTAATGCTTGTTCCACACTGAGTGACCAAAGCTGCATTTTGACAGATCAATGTTTTGTATTGTGCGACTGTCATGCCAGCACCTTGTGCTTGGCCCGTTCGAGCTTGGCGAGAAGCTTCCTGCACACCTGATTGCAAACCATATTCCACAAACATCATGGAACCGGTTTCCATAATAATACCCAACACCGCAAAAAACGGGAAAGCAACGAGAGCAAATTCAATTGCCGTTGCTCCGCTGTCAGAATTGCCATAACGCCGCCCAAAACCGAGCAATCGTGTTTTAATTTTTTTTAACATGGCACTCTCCAACGGCAATCCATAATCTCAGTAAAACTATCAATTCAACTTGTTAACAGTGATCCATTGCATTTGGTTGAATAGCATCTATAAAATTTTACTGAACCGCCGGGGCTATTGTGCAACTGGAGGAGGCCCGCCTGCCGTACCCGAGGGTGCCGCATCTGTTGATTTGCTGCCAGATGCCAAGCTGGCCTTAGTGCTGTTTGCACTCACAGCGTTAGCAAAGCCCGCATCGCCCGGGATCATTGCATGATAGCAAGTTGGTGCACATGAATAAGTATCAATAAAAATTTGCGGTTTTGTGGGAGAAGAAGTCACAATGACAAGTTCATTCGGATGATCATGGGTCACGGTCACGTCAAAATTCGCAAGTTGATTGCCTGCGATATCTAAAATCAAGATATTGGTTGATCCAAAACCACGACCATGCAGAAAAACCCGCCTGCCGCTCAAAGAAACATCCGCGATTGACGGATTGCCCACCACAACGGTTCCAGGATCAGCAGAAACGGCAATAAGCTGAGTTTGGTCTGTCTGAATTGTAATCGGCGAACCAGCCAATGCTGCTTGATCAGCTGCACCAACCACAATGAGCAACGCCGTTCCAAACAAAACTCCAAATTTAGACATAAAGCACCTCAACTGATTGACCCATAAAATTCAAACTTCATTCTAAGGCCAGAATGGTGAAGTTTCAGTTACCGAGCATTGTAAAGAAACTTTTCCATAAACTGATCGTCAAGGTTAACTCGCTCTTTACGGACGGTGTGTGAAAGTAAACCGAACATGCAACCCGCCTCGCGCGATGCTCTAGAAATTGATCGGAATAACAATGCTGCACACACTCTCTATATCTACACTGCCGATTTTGTTGATCATTGCCGCTGCAGGTGATGTTGTTTCGCTCCGCATTCCGAATTGGTTGACCATTGTGACCGCCATGTTGTTTTTTCCAATGGCGTTCCTGACCGGCATGCCATTGTCAGAATTTGGAACGCATATCCTTGCCGGTGTTATTTTATTTGGGGCTGGGTTTGTGTTTTTCCAGTTTGGGTTATTCGGTGGCGGTGATGCCAAGTTGATGGCTGCAGCAGGCCTTTGGTTTGGAACCAGTCAAACATTGCCATTTTTACTTGCAACCGCGCTGGCAGGAGGTGCCTTGGCATTCGTCGTCGGCATATGGTCGATGTTGCTTTTAAGCTGGGAAATTCATGGAAGTGGGCAGGGTCTTGGCAATTTTGGCAAGAAGATTCGCGAGATGAAACCCAATGTTCCTTACGGACTCGCATTTGCCATTGGCGGCATTTGGGCTTTTCGCGAAACATGGTGGGTCACAGGAATAGCCTGAATTTAAAAGGATGGTTTGGTCATTAACCTAAATTTGACCATTCCATCACAAAGTTAATTTTCGTTGTGCCGAAAGCACAAGGTTGGGGATCAAGACGATGAGTAAAATGCGTGTAGTAATGTTTGCCTTAGCAATTGGCTCGGCTGTTGTCGCAGCACTTCTTGCTAAAGGCGTGATCGGCAAAAAACCTGTGGTTCAAGTCACTGAGGTGGCCGTTGTCAAGACAACCGATGTTTTGGTCGTCGCCAAAGATGTTCTCATGGGTGATAAATTCGTTAACGGAACATTAGCGTGGAAAAGCTGGCCCACTGATAACGTGGTGCCCACGATGATCACCAAAGATATAAAGCCCGATGCCATTAAAGATTATACCGATGCGCGCGCCCGCATGGCGATTTACCAAGGTGAAACGGTGATGGACCGGAAAGTTCTTCTGCCTGGCAAGGGCGGATTTATGAGCTCCATTTTGCCAAAAGGTATGCGCGCAATTTCAGTTGCTATTTCGTCTAGGTCATCTGCCGGTGGCTTTATTTTGCCTGACGACAGAGTGGATCTTATCCTGACAAGTAAAGCCGGCCAAGGCGGCAATGCAAACTCCAGAGCAGTCCGCAGTGAAACTGTTATCAGCAACGTGCGTGTGCTCGCCGTAAACCAAGTCTATCACCCCAAAGGTGAAGCCGATACCGTAACGGTTGACAAAGGCGAAAACGCCACAATCGAAGTTACACCGCACCAAGCTGAAGTGATTGAGATGGTTGAATCATCGGGCGAACTTTCATTGGCACTGCGTTCGATTGCCGAAAACGACGGCAAGAAAATTGAAGAAATTATGCCCAAACTGTCTGAGAAATTTGAGCTCGGTGACAGTGGCAAACAAATCAGCACCGACACATTATATTTGCGTTACGGCGTTGAAACTTATGCGTCGACTGCGAAGTGAGAAAAATCTGATGAAAAACATAATTCAAAAATCTCGCAACACAGGCAATCTGATGAAATTTTCAGCGTGCGCATCGGCCCTCTTTGCATCGTTCCTGATGCTCTCACCGTTGCTAGCCAATTCGGCCAAGGCAACAGATGTGGGTGTTGCAACAAATGCGAGCGGGCAAGAAGGAGGCCGCTTCCTGCGCTTAGGTTTAGGCAAATCCATGATTGTGCATTTGCCCGCTGAAGCCAAAGAGGTGGTGATCGGCAATACCGATGTTGTCGATGCCATCGTGCGCACTAAAAACGCGGCCTACATTTTTGCAAAGACCACTGGCACAACCAACGTTTTTTTCTTTGACGCGAATGGCCAGCAGATCATGAACTTGGATATCGAGGTCGCCCTTGATCCAAGTGCTTTGCAAAGGCTCATCCAAAGAACATTGCCTGGCAGCCACATCAAAGTTGATGTCGAAGATAAAAATTTCATTCTGACCGGCATGGCAATGAATCCATTGGAAGCAAAAACCGCGCTTGATCTTGCGACAAATATGACGTCCCAAGGTGGTGGCCAAAAAATTGTAAACGCCATGCAGATTGCCGGCGAAGACCAAGTGATGCTTCAAGTGAAGGTCGTGGAAATTCAGCGCGATGTCTTGAAGCAATTCGGCATCAACTTCAAAGCACTTCTTGATGTGGGTGGTTTTGCCTTCAACTTGTCGACAGTCAACCCATTTAGCAGCGCAACAATCAGCGACGCGAATGCAATCGGTCTGTCGGGCGTATCTGGATCGAGCAATTTCTCTGGAATAGTTCGCGCCATGGAATCAGACGGACTGCTGAGAACTCTGGCTGAACCTAACCTTACAGCGGTATCAGGACAAGCAGCCACATTCTTGGCGGGCGGCGAATTTCCATATCAAGTGTGCGATAACTCTGGTGGTTTTAGAACCTGCACAATTTCATTTAAAGATTATGGTGTGGGCTTGAACTTCACGCCGACAGTTCTTTCACAAGGTCGCATCAATCTTAAAATCCATACCGAGGTGAGCGAGCTTTCCACGGTTGTAACTGGAACTCAAAGTATTCCGTCAATCAACACCCGTAAAGCCGATACAACGCTTGAAATGCCAGACGGTGGTTCAATGATGCTGGCTGGCCTTATTCGCGAAACAACCCGTCAAACTGTTAACGGCACACCGGGTTTGAAAAAGCTTCCGATTCTTGGAGCATTGTTCCGCAGCCGCGATTTCATCAACAACCAAACTGAATTGGTGGTGATTGTATCACCACACATCGTACGCAGTGTGGCCCAGAAGCAACTGCAAACACCAGACAAAAACTACAACCCCGCAACTGATCGTCAGACCATTTTGCTTGGCCGGTTGAACAAAGTTTACGGCAGTGCCGGTAAGGCCCCACAGGGCGCATACCAAGGCAATGTTGGTTATATTGTTGAGTAGAGTGGAGCGTAACGCATCATGGTAAAATTAATTATGTTAAAAGCTCATTCTCTGAAGTTGGTTGTTGCAATTGTCGCAGCCTCCGCTCTCAGCGGTTGCAAGATGTCCGATATGGCCCTCGATGATGCTTACCAACCATATGGTGGCTCAGACATGCATCCTCTCAGTGTTGCCAAAGGTCCAGTCACGATGGAAGTGTCGACCGCCCAAGGAACACTTCAACCCCAACAGGTTAGCGCAGTGAGTGCTTTTGTCCGGCAATCTATGCAAGCTGGTGTAACACCGATCGTTGTCGCACAGCCAAGTGGTGGCGGGCGTGCCTCTCGCGTTGCCAGCGAAATTGCCAGCCTCATGGTTCAACAAGGTGTTCCGCGCGGTTCAATTCGTTTTGCAACTTACCGCGCCAATGCAACTGCTCCGGTTCGTCTGACCTATGTGTCAAGCTACGGCACCTCGCTGAAATGCGGTCAGTGGAGCGACGACGTAACTGAGACAGAAAATAATATGCTGACTCCAAATCATGGCTGCGCCGTACAGGCAAATATTGCAGCCATGGTTGCAGATCCCGAAACACTAAGCGTCCCGGCAGCCACCGATCCAATTGTAGCAGCATCCGTTATTGCCGGATTGCAAGCAGCGATGAACCCGTCGGCAGGCGGCGGCTCGTCGGGCGGCACCACTGCGCCATCTGCAGCCGGCGCTAAACCATAATACGATAACCGAACCACTAACCCGTCGATCAAGACAGGATAAAACAAATGAATAGCGCGACTGTTGCCCCTGAAATGCCAATGGATATGGATCACGCCATCGTGGTCAATGTTCCGAGAATTAACATCGGGGTTTTTTGTGATAATCAAAAAACGGGCGAAGCCATCCAGGCCGCCAGTATAGATCGGCGCATGTCCAAAGCCCACACTACCATCCAGTTGGGCGGAATTACATCAGCGGTTCAAGCTTATAACGGCGAAGCAACCCCCAATGTTGTGGTTGTTGAATCACGTGGCGATCGCAACCAAATTATGGCTGAGCTTGCCAGCTTGGCCGAAGTTTGCCAACCGACAACTAAAGTGATTGTTATTGGTCACGTCAATGACGTAATCCTGTACCGCGAACTGATCAAGAATGGCGTCAGCGAATATTTAGTGGCGCCAATTAACGCGATGCAATTTATTGAAACCATCGCTCATCTTTACAGCGATCCTAAAGCTGCACCGCTGGGCCGCATCGTAGCCTTCGTTGGTTCCAAAGGCGGGGTTGGCTCTTCAACGATTGCACACAACATCGCCTGGGCCATTTCCCAGCGCCTCAACATGGAAACTGTAATCACAGATCTCGATTTGCCATTCGGCACATCGGCTCTGAATTTTAACCAAGATGGTGGTGGCGGCATATTTGAAGCGTTGGGGCAACCTGACCGCGTTGACGGAACATTGATGGACCGCCTGATGACGAAGCTTGGCAACAAGCTAAGTTTGCTCAACGGGCCGAGCGGCATCGAACGCGAAATGGCGATGGACGCCCATGCTGTTGAAACTGTGCTCAATGTGGTGCGCCATTCAGCACCGATGATTGCAGTCGACGTTCCAAATATTTGGGCACCATGGGTAAAGCACACATTGCTGAGTGCGGACGAAGTTATCATAACAGCAACACCCGAATTGCCGTCATTGCGAAACGCTAAAAACTTGGTTGATCTCTTAAAAGCAGGTCGCCCGCATGACCGCCATCCACGTCTTATTCTCAATCAAGTTGGCGTGCCAAAGCGCCCAGAAATTCCACCTGCCGATTTTGGCAAAGCCATTGGCATTGAGCCAAGTGCAATTATTCCCCACGATCCACAAAGCTTTGGTCTGGCGCAAGGCAATGGTCAGATGGTGTTTGAAGTTGCGCCAAAATCGAAATCCGCTGAGGTGATGATGGATTTGGCTTCCTTAGTTGCAGGGACTCGTCATAAAGCACCAAAGGCCGGGAAGTTTGATTTTTCAGGCATGATGAAAAAACTTCCAATGATGAAAAAGAAATAAGGAATATCAGGAATGTTTGGTAAAAAAAGCGAAACAGCTGGTC
>JAYWEV010000071.1:0-16654 GCA_043779145.1 Aestuariivirga sp.
CTGAGTGTGTGCCTTTGCTTGACGGGGCTAACGGGTGCATTTGCCTGTGATGTAGGTGAAGTGGAGCTGTTTTCCTGCCCCACAAAAGCCGCTCCACAGGGCATTGCGCTGTGTGGCCAAGTGGGCGAAGGCGATAAAACCTGGCGCGGCATTCGCTATATCCAAGCGCTTTATAAGAACAAGTTTTTCGAATATCCACAATCTGGTGAAATGCAGCTCGAACCAATTCTGTTCTCGCATCGCTCAATGCAGGAGCGCTATGAAATGAACGAGCGCTTTAGTATTGGCAAAGATTATTACACGCTTTATTACCGTGACGCTTTGCGCGACGAGCACGGCATGACCAAAGATCAGCCGGAAGCGCGTGTTGAAATTCGCAATATAAAGGGTGGGATGTTGAAAACCATTCAATGCACGGCCAAGCCCGTTGCCTATTTCAGAGAAATGCGCGAGGCCAGCACGTGCGATGAGACGCCAACAATGATCGGTGCAAATTGTTATGGCAAAGCACCTGATGTTTACTTGGGGCTCGATCCGAAGAAACAAAAATCACAAGTGAAGCAAGTTGTGGAAATTCAGAAAGTGATAGAAGTTCAAACTGAGTTGCAAGGCAAACAAGCGACACGCTCGAAGCATCGGCGGAGGCATCAGAGGCGAGGGTGAGTTTACAAAACCGCGTTGACCCATGGGGGCAACTTCACGCCACCGCAAAACGCGGCACTATGATGGGCAATCGTGGCGGCAAGTTTCATAAGCCCGATCAAACTCTAGGAAAACGCCGCTGGGCCAGCACCCATTGGATTTGCTGTGATATGCATTACAAAAACATGAAGCATGAAGCGATGGGGCAGGGCTATACATCGCTGTTTTTTCTTGATGAGGTAACAGCGCTCAGTGCTGGGCATCGACCCTGTTTCTTTTGCAGGCGCAAAGATGCCAAGGCGTTTTTGGGCGATGTGCGCGTTGGTGGATTTGATATGCAACTGCATGCTGAAAGACTTTCGACAAAGACAGTTGGAGAAATTGTCGAAGGCGCAATGATTGAGCATCAGGGTCTCGCATATGCCCTTAGGAACGAGAGTTTTATGCTCTGGTCTTTCAGCGGTTACACTTCGGCTATTCCACGCGCGCGCGTTGAGACTGCAAAAGTTTTGACTCCGCCGTCAATCGTTGCCATCTTGAAAAACGGATATAAACCGCGCTGGCACGAGTCGGCACTTCAATGGGATTGAAATATGAAACTTCTGCGCTATGGCAAATTGGGAAAAGAAAAACCGGGCATTCTGGATTCTGAAGGTCGCATCCGCGATCTCTCGGCCCATGTGAGTGACATTACGGGTGAAACCATTTCGCCAAAATCTCTGGCCAAATTGCGCAAGATTAAAATTGAGAGCTTGCCGATTGTTCGCGGCAAACCACGCATTGGTGCTTGCGTCACAGGCAGTCAAAAATTTGTGGCTATTGGTTTGAACTATTCTGATCATGCAGCTGAAAGCGGCCTGACGGTTCCGCCTGAGCCGATTATTTTCACCAAACACATGAACTGCATTTCGGGACCTAATGATGATGTGACCATCCCTCCGAAATCCAAAAAATCAGATTGGGAGGTGGAGCTCGGTGTGATCATTGGTACGCGTGCGAAGAACATCAAACGCGCTGATGCCATGAAACATGTGGCGGGCTATTGCACCATCAATGATTTGTCCGAGCGCGAATTTCAGGTTGAACGCTCGGGTCAATGGACCAAGGGCAAATCCTACGACACCTTCGGCCCGATTGGCCCTTGGCTGGTGACGGCTGATGAAGTGAAAGATCCGCAAAAGCTGCATTTGTGGTTGGAGCTGAACGGCAAGCGCGTGCAAGACGGCAATACTTCAACCATGGTTTATGGTGTGGAATATCTGGTGGCTTATTTGTCGGAGTTCTTCACATTGATGCCGGGCGATATCATCACAACAGGTACACCCCCCGGCGTTGGCATGGGCATGAAGCCGCAACGGTTCTTGAAGCCCGGCGATAAAATGCGGGTGGGGATTGAGGGATTGGGCGAGCAGAACCAAGTTGTGGTGCGGGATAAGTAAGTCAGCAATCACAAACGGCTACCGAAGAGCCCTCATCCCCCTTCGGGACCTTCTCCCATTTCGCTTCGCGAAACAGGCGAAGGCTATAATCAGTTAAGCCTTCGCCCGTTTGCATCTTTGCAAATGGGAGAAGGTCCCGAAGGGGGATGAGGGCCCTTTCCTACTTCACCCCCGCCAGCCCAAAACCAGCGGCACATACTTCCCCAATGCAGCACCGATCGTTGCCGCAAGGCCGATCACAATCATCAGCACGCGCCAACCGCCTTTAACTCCAACCAGCGCATCGCGGATCTCGCGCACATCAATACGCATGGCTTGCACATCGGCTTCAACGGCTTGCATGCGCGCCTCAAGGTTTCCGATCTCGCGCTCTATATTTGTGATCGCCATTGCTCATCTCCAAACCAAAATTATTAAACCGTTGTCACCATTGCCGCCTCTCCCGCCATTGACACCCGATCCTGCACCACCACCACCTGAACCGATTGCGCCGTTGCCGCCGTCGCCAGCCGTTGCGGTGTTGGACGAGCCTCCGCCGGAACCGCCGCATGAAGCAAAGGGAACGTTTGAAAGAAAACCGTCATTGCCACGTCCGGCAGCCAGACCGCCTGCAATTGTCGGGAACCAACCTGATCCTGTGATCGCGCCACCCGCAAAATCAGCGCTCGTGGTGCCGCCACCGCCTGCACCGCCGCAGATGTTCAACCCAGTGCCCCAGGCCACAGCCGTACCTGCACCGCCTGCGATTGCGCCGCCCGCAGCCCCTGCGATACCTGCAAAGCTTAACATTCCGCCAAAAGCCGAAAACGACCCCGCGCCCGTCAAGACGACCGTTGCGCCAGCCGCACCGGCAGCTCCAACAGCAGCAGCAGTTCCAACACCGCCACCACCCGCACCCGCAGCACCTGATTGCACTAATAAATTTCCGCGTGTGCTATTGGGTTGAACACTTACAAATGACGCCGCTCCAGCCGAACCCGCCAAACCTGCAGCACCGCCAACTCCACCGAGTGCCACATTCGCAAAAATAATATCAGGCAAAACAGTGGTGGGCATTGCAATACGGGTGATGGCACCAGATCCGCCGCCGCCAGAGCCGCCGCGCGCCGTCGCTGGCGCTGCTGAAAATCCGCCTGCACCGCCGCCGCCAGAACCAATTGAGATAATTTCAACATGGCTTTTGCCGCGCGGCTTAACAATCGACTGCCAATCATTCACACCTAAGGCGTTGATGATTTGTACATCAGCGCCATTGGCCACATTGGGGATATGTAAAAAATCCAACATCAGTATTCACCGCCAATAATTGTTACGGCAAATCCCGCAGCCACAGTCGTTCCTATCGTTGCATTCAATTTGTATCCTGCGGGCACTACGAAATTGAGCGGCAAAACGTAATCTGGTTGGGCTGCAATTTCTGAAAGTGTGGTCGCTGGCAAAGTCAGTTCGGCAATCAAACTGTTGTTGGCCGCAATGGTGTTCACGCTGCCATTGTTGATAAAGAGCCGGAGAACCGTTGCAACATTTGTACCCAGAGGACGTGCAATTAACTTCTGCACAAAATTGCCAGCATTGTTGCCTGCGGCATTTCCGGCAAACACCGTCGCGACTATGCCCGTGCCGTCTTTGGCTGTGTTCGCAGTTGTTAAAATTGCGGGGTTCCATTGAATGGCACCCTTGGCTGAAAAGATTGGAGCAGTGTTAGCTGGCATGTTTAAATCCTCAATTGATTGTCAAAAAGCGAGATTGAATTTGGCCTTGCACAGATGCCGCGATCACAAGATCAGCCGCATCGGCATAGGCCGTGGTTGCAAGTGTGGTGTTATTAGACAGAGCAGTTGGCGTCGGCGCAGTGGGCGCGCCGGTGAATGCGGGTGAAACCAAAGGCGCTTTCAAATTAAGTGCAGTCTGCTGCGCTGTTGAAACAGGCTTGCTCACATCGGATATATTATCGACATTATTGATACTGAGCGTGGTGCGCGCCTGCACCGTATCGAGCGACCAGACAGTGCCTGTGCCGGAAACAATAATGTCGCCTTTATCACCATCACTTACGCCGCCGCTGCCGATCATATCCAGACTCGTGCCATTCTGGCGCGCACGGAATTTTCCCGTTGTCGAATTATACCAGACTTGACCGTTCGATGGCGTTGTGGGGTCAGCGGCCTGCGGGTCAAGAACAGCACTGTTCTTCATCGTCACAAGCCCAGAAGCACCCGACACAATCAACGATTCAAAAAATGTGCTGCCATCCGCACTCACCTTGAAATGCAGATTATCATCACCCGTCAAACCAACTTCAGCCCGACCTGAAAAATTGTTCTGAAACAAAAGGCTTGCCGTATTGGCAGCAGCATTCTTGTTCACTTTAAACTGAATGCCACCACCCACATGGTTGAATAAAACCGAGGATGAACTAACTGCCAATTTGTTAGTTGCATCAGCAGTCGCATTCACACCCAGCAGAGTAAGGTTCTGTAATTGTGTCGGTGTGGAAGATCCAGCCCAACTCGTGCCGTCAAACACTAACAATATATTTTCAGTTTCAACCCAAAGCCGCCAACCTTTGCGCGGGTTCAAAAACCGCCACGCCCCCTCCATGCGCAGCGCCACTAGGCCTGGTTGGCCTGCCCAATCTCCCGTCGGGCTTGCAGCAATCAGATAACGATCACCATCAGCAATCACGCCGGGCGGAGTGGCCAAGTTTCGAGAAATAACCGAGAGATGCAAAAGCCCATCAATCAACGACAGCGCTTCATTATGTGTCACATGTTTTTGCGCTTGCGCCGATGCCAGATAGGGCAGCGCAAGCAGAGGAGAATTAGGCATTGAAAATCCTTTCAAGAATATCGCCAACGCCAACCACCGCGCTGATCTGCGCCACGCGCAGTTTCACAGCAGCGGGAGAAGCGCTAAAGTCAGTTGTAAAATCTGCATTCGTGTAGAAATAATTTGGCGCGCTTAATACCAAACTTCGTTTCAGCGTCGCCCCAGCATAAATCTCCAGCCGATATTGTTCGGTCGACTCGCCCAGCGGCACTTCGGCTAATTCCCATAAATCACCATCAATGCGCGTGCGCCTGATCCACGAGATGTTGAACCCGCCAAATGCCACCACCATTTTAATCTGTGCAGGTCGAAGTGGCCGCAAAGGTTTTAGTTGCCCGGCATAAGTCACTTCCAAATATGATGGATGGCCATAATCAAACTGTGCTGGCCCTAACCTCCACGTCGCTTCAAGCCTCGCCTCAGTCAAAGTCATATCTGGTTGAACCACAGCAGCATTCATCAAAATAAAATTCTGCCCCGCAGGCCGCACGGCCAACATCTCGGCTTCCGAGCCCACCTGCCCGCGCAGAAAGCCACTGAGCCGGTAAACACTCTCTGCAATCAGATTAGCTTTCTGAAATTGCAAAATCTCATATCCAGTCGCCGCATTGCCAATCACTGCGGTATTCGCACCACCCAACACTTGATCGGCGTTCACTGACGACAGCGCGCCGTAACGTAACTGAACATCAAGGGTGTTGTTATAATCAACACGGTGTGGCGTGCCCGCCGGAAACGCATTCAACGTCGTGCCTAACGTGGCCTGTTGCGACATCAACCGATTAAAATTGAAGCTCAAAGCCCCAGTCTTTTTGATCAGCGCTAAACTCCCAGGCCACGGGGTTTCCTGTGCCGCCACCCATGGTGCCGCAGAACCCGAGGGTGCCACCAATGCCAGATCAAAAATCTGCGCATCGGGCTTACCATAAATTTGTGGTGTAACATTCGCACCCAATCTTTCATTTGCAGGTGGCGCTTCATAAACAGCAGGGTCGTGGCCCACCGCTTCAATCTTCCGCGCTGCGCCCGCGGCCACAGATTTCACGCGCCATAAGCCGCCACCAATGCTCAACACATCGCCAGCTTCAGCCCATTCAAAGCGTGGCGATAATGTGAACTGTGCCATTTCTCTCGCGGCCCAGGCTTCCTCCAATGCCACATCAACCCGCGCTTGAGCCTGTGCTTGGCTCAAAGCCGCTGGCAAATTCATATTGATCTCGCGCGAACTTCCCGTTCCAGCCTTAAGCCGTGAAACCGTCGCACTGCGATAATCGAGCCCAGACTCGGCGTAGATAAGCCGAACGGCTGAAGCCAGTTCAGTTTCTTGCGCGCGTGTATGGTAGAATATTGATTGAGTAGAATTCTCCTCAACCAAATCATCGCTTAAAACTGTAACCGAAGCCAAAGTGCGACGCGCGCGAAATTTCAACTTGCCTTCAGACTCAACGGCATCAATCGCAAAGCTCTGTAACAAGCGTTCAAGCGCATCGCGGGCCGACATTGGCCGGTCCAACACAAAGCCATCAACCAAACCTTCAACACCCGAAACATCAACATCGGCAAATCCAAACCGCGCTGCAATTGATGTGATGAGATCGCCAATATCCACAGCACCAATGCGGCCATTCAACCAATGGCCCTTGGCGTAGTTTGGACTATCGCCCCACACATCCGCGCGCGCCGGAAAGGCTGGAAATGGCCTTGCATCCCAAGCCCAATAGAAAATGCGTTTCGCATCCACCATCGGCGCGCCGTAAACTGTAGACACCGGATTGCCCGCCGAAGCCGTTCCCCAATAATCCTGCATCACGCGCAGATAAGTATTCTGAATCTGCACGTCCTGCTGGCCAGCCGAATAATAAGGCCACAGACTCTCGGATGATTTCGCATCATAAAATGCATTCGGCGCGTTGGTGCCTTTATCAATTGCGGGGCATCCCGCTTCCGTGAACCAAATCGGTTTCGACTGAGGCACCCAAGAAGTTGCAGTTCCTGATTGAACACCAGCAGGCCGATTGAAGTGTTGGTTCTTCCACCAATTCAAAAAATCCTTTGAACGATAAACCCAAGGCTTGCCATAAGCGCCGTCAACAATGGGGGTTCGCGTTTGTGCATCCCGCTCCGTCTGTGAAGCATAATACCAATCATAATTCTCACCGCTGGCAATGCGGCTCTTCAAGTAGTTGCGATCATAAATGCTGCGCGTGCCAGTCGCATAATCCAAATGCGCATTGCCATCGCGCCAATCAGAAAGCGGCAGATAATTATCAACACCAATGAAATCGATTGATGATGAGGCCCATAATGGATCGAGATGAAAATACACATCGTTAGATCCATCGCGCGGCTGATGCCCAAAATATTCCGACCAATCCGCGCCATAAGAAATTTTAGCACCAGGCAAAATCGCCTTCACTTCGGCGGCCAGAGTCTGCAAAGCTGCAACAAATGGATAAGTGTTTGCAGCAGATCGCAAGGTGGTGAGGCCCACCATTTCGCTGCCCAACAAAAACGCGTCCACCCCACCCGCCGCCGCGCAAAGCTTCGCATAGTGCAACACCATGCGGCGATAGCTCCATTCCGCAGGGCCTGTATAATTTACGGTATTTCCAGAAACGACAAACTGCGCGGGAGCAGCCGACCCCACAAAACTCCCAATCTGTGTCGCCGCCGCCGCCGTCTTATCTTGTGTGCCAGCGCGCCCTGGTGCAATGCTTGCCGTTACACGACCACGCCAAGGATAAGTGGGCTGTGCGGTTCCACCATAAGGATCAACCAGCGTGTTACCTGCGGGCACATCCATCAAAATAAAGGGATAGAACATCACCTTTAGTCCACGCGCGCGCATGTCTTGAATGGCGCGGATCACTGATGCATCAGAAGGCGTTCCGCCGAATGCTGATTGGCCACCCACTTGGCTTACAAGCCGCGCCGCTGATCTGCCAATGCCTGAAACCTGCCAGTCATAAGGGCTGGTCACTTTAATGGCGCTATCCACACCCGGTTTGATTGCGCATTGCCCACAGCGCAAATCATCGCCAAACCACGCGACCACCAAAGATGCGGCGTCAATGTTTTTGCAATTGGCTTGCAACTGATCGAGCGATACACTCCAATCACTGCTGCTTGCTGAAACATGTGCATTCTCACTTGCCGTCACACCAGCGCTCACGGTGCGCGTCACAGCCGTCGAGTCATAACCAAACTCCGTCGAACCCGGAATAATGCTGAGCGCTTTCACAGCACTTGCTGCATCATTGCCTTTTCGGATCACCTCAAACGAAAACTGCGGCATGCGGCTGCCAAAGCTGGCCAGCGGCAAGCGCTCAAACACCACATAGGCCAGGCCACGATAGGCAGGTGCGAAATTTGCCCCTTCGATTGCTGAAATCAAACTATCAGCCGCTTGCGTTTCCGTGCCGAGATAAAGCCTTGGTGCATAGAGCCCAATGTCCACTTCTTTTCCGTCCGCCCACACGCGGCCAATATCGCTGATCTCACCTTCGCAAAGCCCTACGGCGAAATTTGCAAAATAAGAATATTCAGTGTTGGAATTTGTGGCCCCGCCGCCGCCCTTTCCTGTTGCCGATTGAGTGGTTGTGGTGGCCACTTCTATGAGATTGCTGGCCCAAATCACTTGGCCCGCAATGCGCATCCGCCCATAGACCACAGGAATGGGCGAGCCTTCCTCCGAAGACATCACGCGCAATGAACCAAGCCTTGGCCCTTCGCGGTGTGTTGATTGCCCAAACAATTCCTGGTCAATTAGACTGCCCGCAATGCCACCCACGGCGCGGCCAATGGCGCTGCCAATCGGCCCACCTAAAAATCCGCCCAGCGCCGCGCCCGCATATTGCAAAACAACTGTTGCCATTATGTTTGTCCTTCAGGAAAGCGAAATGCAAAAGCCAATCTGCGCAACCACCAACAATTCAATGCGGCCTCGCTTACGCAAGCGCCCTCCTGCGCATGTATCATCCGTGTACGGTCTATTGCGATGCCAGCATGTTTTGCTGGCAAATGCGGCTTCCAACGAAACAGCAAAACATCTCCGGCTTCAAACACCAGTGGTGGCACTTCGATTAAATGTCTGCGCCCCGCATCCGCCAGCGTTTCCTCCAAACCAGCCTCCGCCCAATCTGGCGCATAGGCAGGCGGCAATTCCGGCTCCTCGCCAAAGCGCTCGCGCCACACCCCGCGCACCAGGCCCAGACAATCGCAGCCCACATTTTTTAAACTCGCTTGATGCCGATAAGGCGTGCCAAGCCAGCCCTGGGTCAGGGTGATGATGTCGTTTTGTTTGATCATATGGATTCTCTAATTGTTGTAGATGAAGAAGGAAGAGCCCTCATCCGCCCTCCGGGCACCTTCTCCCATTCCGCTTAGCGAAACGGGGGAAGGCTATAGTCATTGTCGCCTTCGCTCGTTTGCGCCTTCGCAAATGGGAGAAGGTCCCGAAGGGGGATGAGGGCCTCTTTGGCTCTCACAAAGGAGAGTGGACTTAGTTACCCCATCCTACTCGCACCATCATTCGCGCCGTTCTTGCTTGCGACCGCCATCACAAAATCATTGCCGGGCATATGCGGAAAACCTCTAAAATTTATCTGGTTGGCGAACTTCGCTTTGCAGGTTGCAAATTGTTTATCGCACCCCGCATTCACAACAATCTGCTCACCAGCAGAAATCACAAATTTTGGCGCTTGCCATAAATCAATTCGCGCAGAGGCCGCAAAAGCCCGGTGTCGTTTAACAGCAAGCGATCTGCCCGCATTCGGCCCCCTGCTCCAACTCAGAACCCCACGCGTAAACCAATCATCGGCAAAGCCACTTAAACCCGAAACATCAAAACTGTTTTCGCGCACCGCCGTAATCGTCGCCGCACCGCGATAAGCACCGAGATTCAAATTCACGCCACAGCGCGCATCACCCAGAATCGCATCGCAGCCAAACTGAAACAATCTGCCTTTGGGCTGGTTCATCAAATGCGCCAGCCCGCGCACTTCTGCTTTGAAATGTCCCTGCCCATAACTCACTTCGCCAAGGTGACCTTTGAGTTGCAAAATGCGTTGCGTCACATCCTGCCAATTCACCCGCCATATTTCGATTGATGCATGATCATAATCGCCCGCATTCAACCGCACCTCATCAAGTTGCACCGATTTCAACGCACCTGACGCTTCAAGATTATCAACCGCAAAGCCAAGCGATGAATGAATTTCAGACGACGTGAACCCAGCCTGCGCTTCAAAATTCACACCATCAAAAGCAACCGTCTCATCATGATCCGTAAATCCAATGATCTGGCCCGAGCGCAGTGTCAGCTTCCAACAATAGCAAAGCGTCGTCGTGCCGCTGTCCAAATGTGCTTGAAGCCCCGCAGGGATAGTCCTCATGGTCGCACCTCGACCAATGGGATATGCGGAATTTCACCGCCCGCAAAATGCGCCAAGTTGATGGTGATGGCATCCGAGTCAAAACGCACAGGGACATCAAATTCAAATCCGGCGGCGATCACTGCGGCGCTTACCGGACTTGCTCCGGCATTGAATGTCACAACACCCGTTAAAAGATTGACTGTAAACTGCGTCGTCACCGTTCCATTCACAGCAACACGAACCGTACCGGCGACAGGTGCATTAATCATGCGCAAATAATTCCGCGTGCCCGTTCCATATTTCTTCACCAGCTGAAACGTCGCCGTCGTGCCATCGCCTGTCCCAATAATTTGATCAGTTGCAGCAACGGTCGCCGTCGCTGTACAAGATTTGAAATCGGCAAAATCTTTCCAGCGAAACGCATAAAGCCTGCCGCGTCGTTCTTCAAAAAACGCCACTACATTTTGAATGTCATCCAGCGACTTCACACCAAAGCCTGCATTATAGCTGCGCTTGGAATTGGCCCAGCGCGCATTGCGTTCTTCCCGGCCTGAAGCGGTGGTCACCACATCGGTGCGGCGCTCGGCGGTTCCGGTTGACCCCCGCGAAATCGCGGTTGGGAATCTTATATTATCAAACGGCATGTCAAAGGTTCCTCTGCCCGCGCATAATGGCTTGCGCCATTTGCGCGGCAATCTGGCCTTGCGATTGATTGAAGCTCTGAATATCTGGCGTTGAAATATTCACCGTCACATTCATGGCCCCACCGCCGCGAACACCCAGCTTGCCATCCGCGCCGCGCGACAAAGGCATAATCGCCTCTGGCCCCGCCTCGCCCATCAAGCCTGCTCTGCCACTCATCGGAAACAACATGGGACTGTTCACCACGCCGCCATCAGCGAACGGCGTAATGCGGCCGTTGTTAAAGGCGTTGCCATTAGCATTGGCCAAAACTCCGCCCAATAAATTGCCAACGATATTGCCCAGTGGTTTAAGCGCTGCAGACAAGGCCGATTGGCTCAGCGTTAACACGAGGGACTTCATCACGTCGCTCAAGCTCTTGCCATGCACCACAGCACTGGCAAAAGACGTCACCAATTTATTGCCGAAGCTATCGGCCAGTTGTGACAAATCTTGCATCTCGCTGCGCAGCGCTTGCGTGCTGGCGGCCAGTGCATTCACATTTTGGGTTGTTGGATCGCTCATTCGTCGGGAAACCTTTCCATCATCTCATTCAGTTTCTGGCGCAGCATTGGCTGGGGAGGGGCACCAAATGCCGCTGCAATTTCGCGCGGCGTGCTGCGCCAGAATTCGGAAGGGCTCAACCGCAATGTGCCAAGCCCCAATTGCATCAACCTCGCCCAGGGAAATGTGGGCTTTGGCTTTTTCATAGATTGCCTGCAAAGGTCGCTTTCAAAAGCTCGGCCACAATGCGCAAATATCCAGCCGCACCACCCGCCACCGAAAGTTTCGACACTTCATCATCACTGAAAGTTAATCCAGCACCGCGAAGACCAGCACCAATCACTTTGATTGCAT
Organism: Aestuariivirga sp.; assembly: GCA_043779145.1. Lineage (GTDB taxonomy): Bacteria > Pseudomonadota > Alphaproteobacteria > Rhizobiales > Aestuariivirgaceae > Aestuariivirga. Next base: position 11,825 of record JAYWEV010000071.1, read on the forward strand.
CGGTCGCTTTAATGCGCCCGCCTTCGAAGCGTTCAGCAATGGCCACCATATCGTCGCCGCCATAAGCGTGTTCAATTTCGGCAAGTGCGCCAAGGGTGAGAACAAGCGTATAATTTTGTCCGCCAAGTTCAGCTTCAATTTCGCCGCGATGTCGATTAGCCATGGTACACCTCAAATTGCTGTGAATGAAAGTTGGCCTGCTGAAGCAAGCGCTAAATCGAACGTCACTTCGCCATCATGTTTTGCGCCAAAATCAAGGCTGACGATTTGGAATGGGCCCTGCATAATGCCAAAATTCGGAATGATGATTTGCCAGTCGACAATCGTGCTGTTGAAAAAATAGCTCCGTATCGTCAGATCAGTTGCTGCATCTTTGAAAATGCCTTGGCCGCGTAAACCTGCTGATTTCAATCCCGCGCCTGCCAGCAATTCGCGCCATGCACCTGCTGATTCCTGTGATGTGGCATCAACCGTTTCTGAGTTGAATGAAAGCGTGTGGCTGCGTAGGCCCGCCACGGTCACGAAGACCGCAGTCCCCGTGCTGTCGAGTTTTAGTAATAGGTCACGGCCTTTCTGGGCTGCCATGGTGTTCTCCTTTTAAAGGGGTTCGGTGGCAGCGCGAAAGCGCACCACGCCATTGAAGTTCGAAGTCACTGGGGCTTTGGAGACATAGTTAAAAACAGCGCGCAGATTGACCAACTTGTGATCTGTCAACGTCAACACCGCACCATCCAATGCCGTTTCAATTTCATTCGCGATGTTTTGCGCCAATGGACGTGCACGAGAATTCGTCACAATCTCAAGCGTCACAATCAGCTCATGCGCCTTTTGATCAGCCACGCTCCAATCGCGCGTTTCAATTGCGTTGAACATCACATAGGGCGGGTTTGCCCCGCGCGGTGGTTCGTCATAAATATGCGCACCACCAAGCAGTGCTGTCAGCTGCGTGCGCGCAATCAGCGCCACACGCATCGCCTGCTGAATAGATTGCGCCGGGCTCATTTCAACCGCCTGTTGCGGTACGCTTTCAAAAGTTCGACAGCGCCAACTGGCAACCTTCCATTGTTCTGATCGCCACGATTGGCATACCAATCCGAAATCGTCATCAACATGGCCTGTTTGATTTCGGCTGGCACAGCAGCAGATGTGACGCCAAAGCCCGCGATGAATTTTAGCTCAACACCATTCACGCGTCGGCCCGGTGGAACATAGTTGCGGCCCCGGCGCAGAACTACGCGTGGTGGCGTGCTGGCCACATCAATGTAATAATGCGCCGGATCAAGCGTTGCTGGCGTATCATCATCGCCATAAGTTTTGATGTCGACCATACTTAATAAGGGTTGCAGCGGAACATTGAATATTCCGGCTTCCGGCCATTGATCCAAAAAGAACGACCAGCTCTGTTGCATCAAAGCCAGATCATAGCGTTGTTCAATCAAGCGCCGCGCTGTAGTAATCAGTGCACTGACGAATGTGTCGTCATCAGAATGGTAAATGCGCAACTGCGCCTTGGCCTCGGCCAAGCTTAAGGGTTCCGCAGCAGGCGGAGTCGTGAGAATGAGGGGCATGGGGAAAACTCGAAAAGAGCGAATATGGAACAGCGAGTAGCGAATGGGGAAAGGAATGCGAAAAACTATTCGTTGTTCGCTATTCCCTATTCGCTTAACGTCACTTACGACACACCAAACTTCAACAGCTTGATGGCATCAAAATCCTGCATGCCGCCGCCCACGCGTTTAGTGGTGTAGAACAGCACGTAAGGTTTTGCCGTGAATGGATCACGCAAAATGCGCGTGCCCACGCGGTCAACAATCAGATAGCCGCGCTTGAAATCACCGAACGCCACTGAGAATGTGTCGGTGCCAATGTCTGGCATATATTCGCTTTCAACCACGGGGAAGTTCAGCAACATGGCGTTGCCATCAGCTGTCGCCGCTGGTTGCCAGAGATAGTTGCCTTGCGCGTCTTTAAATTTGCGAATTTGCGCTTGCGTGGCGCGGCTGATCATGAAACGGGCATTCTGGCGGTAAGCGGCTTTTGTCGCATAGATCAGATCAACCAACTTGTCTGTGGGGTTTGTTGCTGCGAAACCAGCCGCAACGCCGGTTGGAATATAGCCTGTATTGCCCCAAGTCCACGAAGTTTGCGCCACTTTGGTATAGGCCAAAATGCCCTTGGGCCGTGTGATGCCATCACCATTGAGGAATGCATCAGTTTCCTGTTCAGCAAAAACCGTTTCCACTTCTTGGGCCACCCATTGATCGAGATTCACAATTGAATCGTCGAGCAAAGCTTGCGTGGCTGCGGGCTGCGCATAAAGTTCCATGGTCGGGAATTGCAGTTCCGCCAATGTCGGGCTTGCAGTTTGCGCGCGTGCTGCCGTTTCACCCACCCAGCCAGTGGCTGCACCATTTGTGTTAAACGGCTTCTTATAAAGCGTTGCAGAAATCTGGCGCACATCCGCAATCTGGCGCATTGGCGATGCTTTGGAAAGCAAACGACCAATCTCGGCTTCCACTTCAGGCGGCACCAAATAACCCCCATCCTGACCAGACCCCACTGACATGGCTTTGGCTTCGAGATTAAACAGGCCTTGGGTTTCGCCTTTGCGCACATATTGCTCGAAGGCTTTTTTGTGTTCGCTTGGTTCGGTCTTCACTTCGCCGCCTAGTGCTGGGCGGCGCGATTTCAAAATCAATTCGTCGATCGCCTTGTTGATGCGGTCAACCTTTTCAGAGGTCACCACATCAGCACTCATGCGCTTTTCAATTTGGTCGAGGCGTTCGTCATTGGCTTCTTTGAAAGCTTGAAACGCGCCCATCACGTCATATTGGTCAGCGGCAGCGCTTGCCACTTTGGTTTCGAGATTATCCATGTGTTGCATTGTTCCTTGTTAAGTTCAGGGCTTCAGGTTTGGCAAAAAGTGAGTCCGCCTTCGCCCATGCGCGAGACTTCACAGTGCTCACCCGCGCACCTTCCAGCATTGGAAAAGTGACGAGTGAAATTTCCCAGAGATCGATTTGATAAAGGCGGCGCGTTTTGGTGGCGCGGTCCGGGCGGGCGACAACGGTTTTGAAGCCAATTGAAAGCCCATCAAGTCCGCCCGTTTCCAGAAGCGAAATTAACTCGCGTCCGCGCTGCACATTTTTGTCGAGGCGGCCTCGCACGAAAAGCCCGCGCTCAGTTTCGTTTATGTCGATCCATGTGCCCACCGGTTCAGATGGGTCATGTTGAAACAACATGCGAATATTGGTTTGGCCGCGCTTTTTCAGCGTCTCAGTAAAAGCCCCCGGCATCACAATATCGCCAGCGCCATCGCGCTTGTTGAATAAGCTGGCATAGCCAGTAAACACGCCGGTGCCAGTCCCCACCGATAGCGGCAGTTCCAGCCCGCGCCGTTGCAGACGAAGGGTCATTCAAAAATCCTTTTTTTATTTATTCCTCCCCAAAGCAGGGAGCTAATGCATATCGAACCAATCGCCCTTCTCCCGTCGGGGGATGGGTAAAAGATGATTACTTTCCATATCCTACCGCAGCGCGTTTCTCATCATCGCTGAGGAACGTCGCAGCATTCACGCGGGCCCACAGCGCATCACGATCATGAGACAAAGCCTCAACTTGATCGAGATCAAAACTCAATTTCAAATCAGGCCCAAATTTTGGGCCCACAAAATTGCCGATGGCATCGGTCACCTTGCCTAGAACAGGGATCACTGTTTGCCGCCAGAATGTACGATTGGCCTCGGTGAAGTTCGAATAAGTATTGTCACCTGGAATCCCAAGCAACATGGGTGGCACGCCGAAGGCCAAAGCAATCTCACGCGCCGCAGAATTTTTGGCGGCAATGAAATCCATGTCCTTGGGGCTATAGCCCATCTCTTTCCAATCGAGCCCGCCCTCAAGGACCATGGGCCTGCCCGCATTGGCGGCCCCTTGATAACTGGTCTCCAATTCATTCTTCAGCCGTTCAAATTGTTCAGCGGTCAACTGCTCATCGGATGCCGCAAACACCAGCGCACCAGAAGGCCTCGCTGCATTATCAAGCATCGATTTATTCCAAGCACATGCGGAATTATGCGTGTCGATGCTGCGTTGTGCCGCTTCTAAAGGCGACTGCCCATAATAATCATCAAGCGGATTGAACATCCGAATGTGAAGCACGTTTTCAGCAGGCAGCTTGGCTACTGATCCGTGTACAGAATATTCGTAATGATCAGGCCAACCATCACCCCCCGGCACTACTTTCATCCTGTCAGGCCTCAGCGACATCAGTTCGCGCGGGGTGTGATCCAGGCTTGAGACTTCGATGTAGGAATTACCTGCAAGCAACAGATATGAAACAATATTTTCAATCAATTCTCGCCCCGTTTGCGATGGGTTTGGCCGCTGCAGAATATCAAGCAGAGGGTGCGTCTCCGCTTCCTTTGCTCCCCGATACACCAGCATCGGAACCGAACTCGCTGCCTCCGCAATCATCCGCACACAGCGATAGCCAATGGCATTGCTCATAAACCCCTCACGGGCCTGAGCTGCATAATTGCGCGGTGTCCATTGCGGTTTTCCGGCTTGATAGAGCGAGACAAGTGGTTGTGCGCGGAATTGTTTTTGGTCGGACGCAAACAGAGATTTTAGTTTAGAGAGCATCGAACATTTCCTTTGTTCATCGAACATAAATCTTCACCCTTCTCCCGTCGGGAGAAGGGCACATTAAAACTTTCACAGCACCCTCACCCGGGGCCCCGCCCTTGGCTTCTGCATCAGATCATGCACCGCCCACACAAGCGCATCGAGGCGGTCGGGGCTCTTTGCCCCCTGCCCGATGCTCGCGCA
>JAYWEV010000072.1:0-16639 GCA_043779145.1 Aestuariivirga sp.
GGCATGGCAATCTGGCCTCCCTGCCAGCCGCCATGTTGAATCACAAACCAAACTGATTTGGCAACAGACTCGATTCAAACAACGCCGGAACCGCTCTAGGTTGAGTCATTTGATAGCAGCTAAAAAACTCAATCTTCATATTATTTCAGCGACAAAATCCTTGGCTTCGACACTGTCACCTATTTTGACGTGGATGGCGGTGAGTTTTCCGGCGCGCTCGGCTACCACTGATGTTTGCATTTTCATAGCTTCGAGCTGCAGGATGATATCGCCCTTTGTTAATTCAGTTCCCACAACGACTTTGACGCCGATGACGAGCCCCGGCATGGGTGCGCCGATATGGGTGGCATTGCCATCTTGAACCTTCGGACGCGTCGCAACTTTGGCTTTGACGCTGCGATTGGGCACGCGGATTTCGCGGGGCTGGCCATTGAGTTCAAAGAACACTTTAACATCGCCCGTGTCGGATGTGGTACCCACAGTCTGCAATACGATTTCGAGTCTCTTGCCGTGGTCAATTTCGGCGCTGATTTGCTCGCCGGGTTCCATGCCGAAGAAGAATGTTTGAGTTGGTAGAGTGCGCACTGGGCCGTAGATCTGGTGGCGAGCGCGATAATACATGAAGACTTTTGGATACATCAGATAGCCGTTCAAATCCTCATCATCGATCCTCTCATCTTCATTGCCCTCTAAACCAATTTTGAGATCGCCTTTAAGTTTGGTGCGGGTGACCTCCAAATCGATGGCGGGAAGATTGGCCGCTGGCCGATGAGTGATTGCAGGCTCACCTTTCAGAACCTTCCCAGCAATAGCTGGTGGCCAACCGTCAACGGGCTGGCCGAGATTGCCTTTCAGCATATCGACAACTGAATCAGGAAAGGCCACATCAATCGATGGATCCTCGACTTGGGAGCGAGACAATTTCTACGACACTATCATCAAAGCCATGTCGCCAACCACTTTGGAGGATGGTGTGACTTTCACAATATCGCCGAATATCATATTGGCATCGGCATAGGCTTGCGCCACTTCGGGCCAACGATCTTCCAAACCCAGGCAGCGCGCTTGTGTTTTGAGATTAGTAAACTGCCCACCGGGCATCTCATGGAGGTAAACATCAGAAGCTGGCGCAGGAAGGTCACTTTCAAAGGCCGCATATTGGCTGCGCACATGTTCCCAATACTCAGAGATGTCGCGGCGGATGGATTTGATATCAAGCCCCGTGTCGCGCTCCGTGTGGCGCAGGGCTTCAACGATGGAGCCGAGACAGGGTTGAGACGTGCCGCCCGAAAACGCATCCATTGCTGCGTCCACGGCATCAACACCCGCATCACAGGCGGCAAGTATCGTTGCTCCACCAATGCCAGACGTATCATGGGTATGGAAGTGAATGGGCAGGCCTACTTCTTCCTTCAAGGCTTTGATTAAAACTCGCGCGGCAGCGGGATTGAGCAGCCCCGCCATATCTTTAAGGCCAAGAATATGCGCACCCGCCGCTTTTAGTTCGTTGCCCTTGCGGACATAATAATTGAGATCATATTTGGCCCGCGTCGGATCAAGAATATCGCCTGTGTAACAAACCGTGCCTTCGCAAATCTTGCCGGCTTCCAGCACCGCATCCATGGCGACACGCATATTCTCAACCCAATTGAGTGAGTCAACACGCGAAACACATCAACACCGGTTTTGGCCGCTTGGTTCACGTAGGAGCGCACCACATTATCGGGGTAAGTCGTGTAGCCGACACCATTGGCTCCGCGCAGCAACATTTGCAGCAAGTGGTTGGGCATCAAGCGGCGCAAATCGCGCAGCCGCTGCCACGGGCATTCTTGCAAGAACCGATAGGCCGCATCGAATGTCGCCCCGCCCCAGCATTCAACCGAGAAGAGTTGTGGCAGATTGGCGTTGTAAGCCGGAGCTACGCGTAACATATCTATAGAGCGCATCCGCGTGGCGAGCAAGCTTTGGTGACCATCGTGCAACAGCTTCTGGCGCAATCCATCTTGTGGAGCTGAATGCGGCTCAGGCGCACGCAAAGCTGTAGTGCGTTGCGCTGGCTTCTTGCGCCCCACCGTTTCGGGATGACCATTCACCGTAATGTCGGCAATATAAGTCAGAATCTTGGTCGCGCGATCGCGGCGCTTCTTGAACAAAAAGGGTTCAGGTGTGGTGTCGATGAACTTGGTGGTGCAGGTATCATTGAGAAAGGTTGGATGCTTGAGCAGGTTTTTGACAAAAGCAATGTTGGTGGAAACGCCTCCGAGGCGAAACTCGCGCAAAGCGCGGTCAGGTCTTGCAATAGCCTTCTGCGGTGTTTGTGCCGATGCAATGACTTTGACCAGCAGCGAATCATAATGGCGCGTGACAACACCGCCCGCGTAGGCCGTGCCACCATCTAAACATATCCCTGCACCCGTAGCAGCGCGATAGGCCGTTAACCGCCCTTAGTCGGGAATAAAATTGTTCTGCGGGTCTTCTGTGGTGATGCGGCACTGAATGGCATGGCCGCGCAGATTCACTTCGGCTTGTGAAGCAGCACCAGTGGCTTCAGCCAGTGTTGCACCCTCGGTAATTTGGATTTGCGCCTGCACAATATCGATGCCGGTTACTTCTTCAGTAACTGTATGCTCTACTTGGACTCGTGGATTGACTTCGATGAAGTAGAATTGGCCCGTATCAATATCCATCAGGAACTCAACGGTTCCAGCACACTCATAATTAACATGGGCACAAATCTTGCGGCCAAGCTCGCAAATCTCTTGGCATTGCGCCTCTGTCAGATAAGGTGCTGGTGCTCGCTCCACCACTTTTTGGTTGCGGCGCTGCACAGTGCAATCGCGCTCAAACAAATGATAGATAGCCCCGTGCTTATCGCCAAGAATTTTCACCTCAACATGGCGAGCCCGCAGAATCATCTTTTCGAGATAACCCTCGCCATTGCCAAAAGCGGCCACCGCTTCGTGCCGACCCTCAAGAACTTTTTCGACCAGATCTTCCGGACCATTGATGGCGCGCATGCCACGACCGCCCCCGCCCCTTGAGGCTTTGAGCATCAGCGGATAGCCAACTTCGGCCGCCTTGTTTCTTGATCAGATCAAAATTATCGCCCAGAACTTCCGTGGCCGGAATAACCGGAACGCCTGCTGCCACAGCAACCCGCCTGGCACTCGCCTTGTCCCACACCGCCCGTATGGTTTCAGCTTTGGGGCCGATGAACACAATGCCTGCCGCATTGCAGGCTTCGACAAAATCTGGATTCTCCGACAGCAATCCATAACCCGGATGGATAGCATCAGCCCCCGCCAGCTTGGCCACGCGAATGATTTCTGGAATGCTGAGATACGCCCCAACCGGCGTCATGCCAGCGCCTATCTGATAGGCTTCGTCTGCTTTAAACCGATGCAGTCAAAGTTTATCTTCCTCCGCATAAACCGCAATCGTCCGCTTGCCCAATTCTGTGGCAACCCGCATCACACGGATGGCGATTTCGCCCCGATTGGCAACGAGAATGGTTTTCAACGGTTTCATCATTGCATCTGATTTTTACGCACGCTCCAAGCAGAGCTTGATTTATGGCGACTGCCAGCTTCGTGTTTCCGACGAGCGGATGGCAGCGGCCACCACTTTTTGAATTTCGCAAGCCTCGCGGAAATCTGGCCCCGCCTTTTTCCCACTGCCAATCGCGCCTAGAAATTCTGCCATCTCAATTGTCTTCAAATCATTGAAGCCAAGGCCATGACCCCCGGCCACGCAGAATCTGCCATAGGGGTGATGTTGCGGGCCAGCTTCTATCTTGGTGAAACCGCTGGTCTTGACATCACCGCCTGAGCGATAGAGCAGCAATTCATTGAACCGTTCTTGGGTAAACACCAGAGAGCCTTTACTGCCAGTCAACTCAAACCCAAGTTGCATCTTGCGGCCTGTGGCAATCCAGTTGGCTTCAATCGTTCCGCCGCAGCCTTGCGTAAAATTCACGAGAATGCGCGCAACGTCATCAACCTTAACATCGCGCCGCTCCGTTGCGCCGTGCGTTACGGGCCGTGATTTTACAACGGTGCGCACATCGGCATTTACCTCGGAAATGGGTCCCAACAAAAAGCGCGCCATGGCAATTATATGGGAACCTAAATCAGCAATAACCCCAGGTCCACCCACAGGATCAATGCGCCATGTGTAGGGACTTTCGGGATCATGCATATAGTCTTCAGCATGAATGCCGCGAAAGCCAGTAATCTCGCCAAGCTCACCCGCAAGCACCATATCACGTGCCATTTTCAGCAATGGATTTTTGATGTAGTTGAAACCCACCTGGGTAGTCACACCTTTCGCTTCAGCCGCCTTCATCATTTCCAGTGAATCAGTCAGCGTTGGTGACAACGGTTTTTCGCAATGCACATGTTTGCCAGCCGCAATCGCGGCCATGGCCATTTCTTTGTGAAGTGTGTTGGGTGTTGTAATTGAAACCACATCAACAGCTGGATCATTGATCAGATCGCGCCAATTGCCCGATGATGTTTCGAAGCCATATTGCGCTGCGGCTTTCGCGGCAGAGGTTGCATCGACATCGGCAATGTAACGCAGAACCGGAACCGGAATCTCAGGAAATGCCGCCAATGCTGCACGATAAGCAAAGGCATGGGCCTTGCCCATAAAGCCAGTTCCAATAATGCCAATGCCTAGCTTTTTCATTGCGTTCCAACAACTTCATAACCTGCTGCTGCCATCACCCGCAGCAATTCTTTATGACCAATCTTCGCCATTTCCAATGGCGGAGATTTAACCGGATCTTGCTCAGCTTCGACCACAAACCACCCTTCATACCCAACGCTGGCAAATTTTTTGACAATGGTTTCAAAGTTTAGCGAGCCGTCGCCTGGCACTGTAAAGGCACCTTTCACCACAGCATCCAGAAAGCTTTCTTTCGAACGATCAAGTTTGTTGATCACGTCCATGCGGACATCTTTGGTATGAACATGGCTGATGCGTTTGTGATGCTTGTCAATCACCGTCAATACATCTCCACCCGCAAAAGCCATGTGACCCGTATCATAGAGAATAGGAATGCCAGCACCTGTGTGTTTCATAAACAGGTCCAGCTCTGCCTCGGTTTCAACCACTGCTGCCATGTGATGATGATAAGCCAGCGGCATTCCTTGTTCGGCACACCATTCGCCAAATTCTGTCATTTTGCGGCCATAGACTTTCATTTCATCTTCTGAAAGTTTTGGTTTGGTGGCGAGAGGTTTTGATTTATCACCTTGGATTGAACGGGCTGTTTCGCCATAGACGATGCAAGGCGCATGGGCGGCTTTGAAAAATTTAAGTTGCTGTGCAATACGATCTTTCTCGTGTTCAATATCGCCATCCAGCAAGAGGCCAGAAAACCAACCACCACAAACACTGATGCCATATGTCTTGAGCACGGGACCAAGAACGGCAGCATCCATGGGAAATCGACGTCCAGTTTCCATGCCAGTAAACCCGGCCACACTCGCTTGCCGCAAACATTCTTCAAGTGAAACATCGTCACTCAGTTCGGCAAGATCATCATTCCACCACGCAATCGGGGCTATACCAAGTTGGGCGCGCATCATCAAACTCCTACACGTTGCTTGGAGCGCACTTCGGCTTGATACTTGGCAGCATCATTCACTTCTTTGCGCTTGGAAACCTGCGGCACACCCACATCCCACAAGGCATCGCCCGGCGTCCACTTGAAACCGTCTGATACAATCGAGATTACCGTTGTTCGGTCATTTGACTTTGCCCAATCCATCGCTTGTCCCAACTCAGCAAGGCTGTCGACTTTCCGCGCGAGGGCCCCCATGCTTTCAGCGTGTTTTACAAAATCGACGGGGAAGGGTTGATCCTTGGTTTTACAATCCGCCAACATGTTATTAAACGAGGCCGCACCTTTGAAATTCTGCAACCGATTAATAACGGCATAACCACCATTGTCGCATACAATGATAATCAGTTTGTGGCCTGCCAACACGGATGAATAGATATCTGAATTCATCATCATATAGGTGCCGTCACCTAACATCACGATGGTTTCACGCGTTGGGTCTGCCATTGCAGCGCCCCAACCACCCGCAATCTCATAACCCATGCAGGAAAATCCAAATTCCACGTCAAACGAGTTTGGCGTTTTAACGCGCCAATTCTTCATGCATTCGCCGGGCAAGCCGCCTGCCGCTGTGATCATATAATCGCGTGGGCCCGCCTTGCCATTCACAACTCCAACCACTTGAGCATAGGTTGGAACCGGATCATTGGTTGGCTTTTGATAGCCATCCAGTGCCGCATTCCAAATGGCCATTTCGTCTTTGCCCTTTTTAGTCCAGGCAGCATCAGCCTTCCAAGATGCGAGAGACAACGCCATTTCTTCCAATGTGGCTTTGGCATCACCAATCACGGCAAGTGCGCGGTGTTTCGTGGCATCCCAACGCGCGGCGTTGATCGAAATGAATTGTGTGTCGTGTTTGAAGCTCGTCCAAGAGCCAGTCGTGAAATCCATGAGACGCGTGCCGATTGCCAAAATTACGTCAGCATTGGCGGCCAGTTCATTGGCGGATGTTGATCCCACAATTCCAATAGGTCCGGCATAGGCTGGGTGGTCATGCGCAACGGCACCCTTGCCTGCAATAGTTTCAGTGATGGGAATGCCGTGGGCCGCAGCAAAGTCGGCCAATACTTGTTCTGCCCCTGAATACCGCACACCGCCGCCTGAAATAATCAGCGGGCGTTTAGCGGATTTGAGTAAGGCAATGGCTTTTTCCAAACGAGACTTGTCGGGCCGTGGTCGTGGGGTTTCATGAATCGTTTTGGCAAAGAAGGCTTCGGGATAATCACACGCATGTTCCTGCACATCTTGTGGCAAACCAATGAATGCAGGGCCGCAATCAGCGGGGTCTAACATGGTTGCAATGGCTTGCGGCAATGACGAGATGATTTGTTCGGCGTGAACGATACGATCCCAATAGCGTGTTACAGCTTTGAAGCTGTCATTCACGTTTATAGTCGGGTCACCATAATGTTCAACTTGCTGCATCACCGGATCTGGCCTGCGATTGACAAATGTGTCGCCTGCGAGGATCAAAATGGGCAAGCGATTAGCATGGGCCAAAGCGGCGGCTGTGACCATGTTTGTGGCACCGGGCCCAATTGACGATAACGCGACCATGATCTGACGGCGGCGTTTAGCTTTGGCAAATCCTATCGCAGCGAGTGCCATAGACTGCTCGTTCTGACCGCGCCATGTCGGCAAAATATCTTTCACCTCGTAAAGTGCTTCCGACAAACAGGTGACATTTCCATGACCAAAAATGGCGAAAATACCAGGGAATAGCGGAACTTCTTCGCCATCAACGATTGTAAATTGTTTGGTGAGATACCGCACCAAGGCTTGCGCCATTGTTAGACGAACACTTGTCATAGCTTCCGCTCCCATCTTCAAAATTCTCAGAATAAAGAACATTTATTGCAGTTTTAAACAACACGCAAGGAAAATTGCTAAATATGCTTTTACTGTTTGCTCTTGCCTTGCAATTTTTGCGGTTTAGGCAAGCGCGCACCCTCATTCCTCGCAATCTCTGTCACACTTGGAATGCGCGGGCTTTCCAATTTGCTCGGTTGTAAAATTGAAGCTGCCGTTGTGGCCAAGCATTGCGCAAGACACATTGGGGCCGCCAACGACCGCGAAAAAGTGTACTCTTCTTCGGGAATAGTAAAAACCACCTCCGCATTTTTGGCAATAGGCGAAAGTTGGCTGTCGGTAATCGAAATAATTGGAATGTGATTTGCGGAACTGTATTCAGCGATTGAAACAACCTCTTTGGCGTAATGCCGAAAAGCGATGGCGATGAGCAAGTCTTTCTCACCCATGGTCATTGCCATTTCTTGAGCAAGCCCCGCTGACGGATCCAGCAAGACAACTTTGCGGCGTAACATAGTGAGAAGATAGCGCAACAAATTTGCAATCGGTTCTGAACGCAATTGCCCAGCAATGTAAATTGTTTCAGCTTCGACAATATGTTTGGCGGCTGTCGTCAACATCTGCTCGTTTATGCTTTCTAACAATCCCTGCAGTGACGCCATATCACGCACCACAAGATCTTTCAAAAACCCAAGATTGCCGTGGCTCACATTGCGGGAAAGTTCGGTTTCCAAGGCACTAATGCGTTCCCTAAATCCGGGTGCAGCCGTAGCGAGCCGTGTCTGAAAAACGGCTTGTAATTCTTTAAAGCCAGAATAGCCAAGCCCCTGCGCAAAACGCACTAAGCTCGAAGGATGAACACCACATTTGGCGGCAATGGCGTTTATAGATTCGAGCGCAATAACATTGGGGTTCTGTGTAAAGTAGCGCGCAATCTGCTGATAGCCAGAAGACAGATTGGCATATTCTTTTGTTATCAGATTGACGATTCCCTCATAATTTTGAGGAACTTTTCCGCCATTGCCATTCTTCTTTGCCGCCATCTTGAGTTATCCCCTTTGCAGTGCCGTTCACCTTAAACACCTCATAGCGTTTGGCAAAATATTCTACAAACTTTGGCTTCGGTAACTAAGGCTTTAAGCGCACTCCATGGCATTCACGATCAAGGCCGAATTGAGTGCGCCATTGAAGTAATCAAAAATGTTTTGAGCCGCCATAACGCCCATTCGTTCAGCGCACTCTTGGGTCAGGCCTGCTGCATGTGGGCTAATCGTGCATTTTAGATTACTCAACAAGGGATGATCAGGTTGCGGTGGTTCTACAACAAAAACATCCAAGCCAGCTCCGGCAACTGTGCCTTTGCGCAAGGCTGCATCGAGCGCCAATTCATCAATCAATCCGCCACGTGCTGTGTTGATCAAAATGGCATTGGGCTTCATCAAGGCCAGTTCAGTTGCGCCAATGAGCGCTTCGCCAGTTGTGGCTGGTACGTGAACAGACAGAAAATCTGCATGTGCTAAGCCACTTCTGACATCGGGTAAAAATTCGACCGAAAGTTCATTCATTGCTGCAGCATTTACAAAAGGATCATAGGCTGCAACCCGCATACCGAAAGCTTGAGCTAACTTTGCAACGACTTTGCCAATGCGGCCAAAGCCCAAAAGCACGAGCAACTTTCCATCAAGTTCAACAGCACTAAAACTATTGCGTAAATTCCAATTGCCATTGCGCGCGGCAGTATCATAAGCCACAACGCGCCGCGAGGTGGATAGCATCAAAGTGAGCGTGTGTTCGGCAACTGAACGCGAATTCACATCGCCCACAATAGCCAAAGGAATTTTACGTTCGTTCAAAGCATTAACATCCACAGCGTCATAGCCAACGCCGTGACGCGAGACGATTTTAAGGTGCTTCGCTTGTGCGATGACTTCGGCAGTTAAAGGTTGCGTGCGGATCAACAAAGCATCAGCCTTGACCATGAAAGGAGTGTAAGCCGCAGCTGTAACTTCATCGACCAAATCATAGGTGAAGCCCGGTGTTGCCTTTATGAGGGCAACACCTGAATCATGAATGCGACCTGCAACCAAAATATGTGGCATATCAATATCCTCTTCCAAGTTTTGATTGTGGGTTATCCTTTGCGCCTTCAATCAACTGTCTTGCGGCAGCAACTGAGGTTTGCGCTGCCCCAGCCAAAAGCCTCACATCATTCGATATGGTAACGAGATCAAAACCCCAGCCCACAGCTTTGGCGGCATAGTTTGGTGTTCCACAGTGAAGGCTGGCGCGAATGCCAGCTTTGTGTGATTTATCTAAAACGGTTTTAATGGCCTCAACCATTTCTGGTTCTTCACGATCAAAGCCTATGGGATATTTGCGGCCTGTCAGCCCCAAGGTTAAATCAGCCGGGCCAATATAAACACCATCCAAGCCTGGAGTTGAAACAATCTTTTCCAAATTCTTGATGGCTTCAGCCGTTTCAATCATCGCAAAACACAGCACCTCTTGATCAGCACGTTGGCCATAATCACTTCCCGCGGCAATCACGGCACGTGTGGGGCCAAATGATCTCACACCATGGGGTGGATAGCGCATATAAGAAACCAGACGTTCTGCCTCTTCCCGGTTGTTGATCATTGGGCAAATGATGCCATAAGCACCAGCATCCAGCGCTTTCATAATATCCGCAGGTTCGAGCCATGGCACCCGCACCATCGGTGTCACACCACTCGCACGCATGGCTTGTAACATTGCAGTTGCCGCTTCATAGCCTACAAAGCCATGCTGCAAATCGATGGTGAGTGAATCGTAACCTTGTGCCGCCATAATCTCGGCTACGAAGGGTGATGATGTTGAAAGCCAGCCATTGATGACTGATTTTCCCTCAGCCCATTTCTTGCGAATGCCATTGGGAACCATAATTACAAAACCACCTGAGCCAGTTTCACATTCATATAGTCTAATATACCTTCTTCGCCGCCTTCGCGGCCCATGCCGCTGGCCTTGATGCCGCCGAAAGGAGCTTCAGCTGCGGCCAATGCAAATGAATTCCCGCCCACCATTCCAGCTTCCAGATTGGCCACCGCTTCACGCATCCGCTGTGGATTGCGCGTGAACACATAGGCCGACAAACCAAATTCGGAAGCATTGGCGCGGGCGTAAGCACTCTCCATTTCGGTGAAAGGCGTTATCGCCGCGATGGGTCCAAAGTTTTCTTCAGCAATCGCCAAGGCATCATCAGGCAGGCCTGAAATAACAGTTGGCTCGTAGAAGTAACCCTTGTTTTGTCCTGCAGGCCTTGCCCCACCTGCTTCAATTTTACCGCCTCTCTTAATGGCGTCGGCCACGATAGTTTCAATGGCATCAATGCGCCTTTGGTTGATCAGCGGGCCCATTTGCGAGGATTCATCTAAGCCATGGCCAAGCTTGATCGCCTTCGCGCGCGCAGCAAAACCAGAGACAAATTTATCATGCAATGATTCATGCACATAGAAGCGATCCGCAGTCACACACACTTGACCGGCATTGGCGAATTTCACCGGCACACAAATATCAAGCACCTGATCGAGCATCACATCATCACAGATAATAACCGGCGCATTGCCGCCAAGCTCCATTGTCACGCGTTTGAGTGTGGCCGCAGAATCGCGCACCATTTGTTGACCTACAGCAGTTGAACCCGTCAGCGATATTTTGCGCACTGATTTTTCGGCCATCAATGTATCATATGTCGTGGACGTTGGCCCGACGACAAGATTGACAACGCCTGCAGGAACGCCCGCTTCGCGTAAGCAATCAATCATCACCATGGCCGTTCCCGGCACTTCGCGCGAAGGCCGAACGATGACGGAACAACCAGCCGCCAATGCTGGTGCAACTTTTCGCGCAATCAACACCGCAGGAAAATTCCAAGCTGTAAACGCCGCTACAACTCCAATGGGTTCATGGCTCACCTCAAGGCGCCCGCCGGGAACACGGCTTTCAACGACACGGCCATAAATGCGGCGGGCTTCTTCAGCGTGCCAACGGAACTGATCAATCGATAAAACCCATTCGCGCCGCGCTTGGGCAATTGGCTTTCCAGTTTCTAGAGTTATGCGGCGCGCTGCTTCCTCGGTGCGATTGTGCATTACTGTTGCTGCTGCGTGTAAAATATCGGCACGCGCCCAAGCAGAGGTTTTGCGCCAAATCTTCAATCCTGATTCTGCAGAAGCCAGCGCATCTAAAACATCCTGTTTTGAAGCCGAAGGCACATGGCCGATTATTTCACCAGTGCCCGGGTCGGTCACATCTAATGCACCGCCACCAGCTTTTTGCTGCCATTGCCCATTGAGGAAAAGACCAAATTGCTCGTACATATCAATTCCTCTTATTCGGATAATGTTAAAATCGCTATATGCAAAGTTTAATGCATAAAGTAAATTTATGCAATATAAATTGCTTATTCATTGTTGCGTAGCGTCACGCATTGCGCCGGGACCAGGAATAGCACCCTTCGGACATTTGCCTGCGATGATCATGCCCAGCACTTGGTCGTGGTTTACGTCTTTCGTCGAAGCTGTTCCCACCACTTTGCCGTTCTTCATCACCACCAAACGATCAGCGAGATCGAACACGTCATGCAAATCATGGCTGATCAAGAAAATGCCGATACCTTCGGCCTTGAGTTGTTTGATGAGCTCGCCCACTTGTGCGGTTTCTTGCGGACCCAAGGCTGCCGTTGGCTCATCCATGATCAGAATGCGCGCGTTAAAATGGATGGCCCGCGCAATAGCAACTGATTGGCGTTGCCCGCCAGAAAGTTTCATTACTGGTTCTTTGAAACGCCGGAAATTTGGATTGAGACGGTGCATCACCTTGCGGGTTTCGGCCTCCATCGCAACGTCATCCAATGTCCCCACGCGCGAGAGAAGTTCACGCCCCAAGTAAAGATTGGCAGCAGCATCCACATTATCTGCCAAAGCAAGTGTTTGATAAATTGTCTCAATGCCGAGTGCTTTTGCGTCGCGCGGATTGTGAATAACGGCTTCGTTGCCATCCACAAAAATTGCACCAGCATCGCGCTTATATGCACCCGATAGAACTTTAATCAGCGTTGATTTGCCAGCACCATTGTGCCCCAAAAGGCCAACAACTTCGCCGGGGTAAAGATCTATGCTGGCGTGATCGACAGCCTTGATACCGCCAAAGGCAATTGAGATTTCCCGCATCTCAACAAGTGGTGAACCCCGATTGACGGAAGCAGCCACAGGCTTAGTAAGCACTTTTGCTTTGGGTTTGCGCACAGCTGCTTTTTTTGTTGTTGCTTTTTTGGATATTTTTTTTGCCATGATATACCTGCTTTTATTTCACGCTGGAGCGATAGATGTGATCAAGCCAAACAGCAAAACAAAGCACAAGACCAAGTGTCATCTGCAAAACTGGCGTATCAAAGCCCAGCAACACCATGCCCGTTTGAATTGATTGCATGATTAAAGCGCCAAAGAACGCACCGAAAATTGTGCCCGTGCCGCCCGCCAATGATGTGCCGCCAATCACAGTTGCTGCTATCACATAGAGTTCATCAAACTGTCCAAGGGCAATTGCCGCTGCGTTCAGGCGTGCAGTGGCTATAATAGCTGAAACTGCAGCAAGCACCCCCATGAAAGTGAATGCGGCAATGGTAATTTTTTTGGTGTTCACACCAGCCAAAACTGCTGCTTCGGGGTTGCCACCGATTGCATAAATATAGCGCCCAAATGGCGTGCGGTTTGAAACGAAAGTCATAATTAAGCCCACAACAATTGCAATTAAAACGGGCAAGGCAAAACCATGTGAAATGTGAATATCGGCGGGCGGAATGGTGATGTTATTGGCAGCGACATATTGCTTCACAATTCCAATAGGCCACATATAGCTATTGACCAAAAGAACCGCTGCCACGACCACGCCACACAAAATGGCACCCACCGTATACTCGGCCCACATGGGGCGAAGCGGGAAGTTGAATCGTTGTCTTTGAACACGACCGTTGCGCAGGCCCCACACAATTCCTGCACAAGCTATAAGGCCTGCCACCCAACTCCAGAAAAATCCTATCGAGCCATAAGGGCCACCGCCGATCAGTGCGTAAGTTGAATCCATGGGTGCAATGGTTTCTCCAGATGCAACTTTGAATGCAGCACCGCGCCAAAACATGAGGCCTGCCAAAGACACGATAAAGGAGGGGATTCCAGAATAGGCAACAAGTGTGCCGTGAATGGCACCAATTGCTGCGCCGAGAGCAAGACCAATGATCGTTGCAATAATCCAAATCCATGGGCTACCCGCTGCAAAATGAGGCGGCAAGCCATAGACCTGCAACCATGCCATGACGACGGCGACAAAACCCAAGATAGAGCCAACGGATAAATCAATATGACGCATTACGATGATCAGCACCATGCCAGTTGCCATGATCGAGATCGAAGAGGTTTGAACCAAAAGGTTCCATAAATTGCGCGGCGTTAAAAACAGGGCTTGTCCCGTTACAAAATAGCCGGCGATATGAAAGCCGATCCAAATCACCAAGAGGGCCAGCACCATGCCCACGACGCGCGCATCTATCTCGGTGGCTCGGAGAAATTTTTTGAACCAACCTTCATGTTCAAAAGCTGGATTTTGGCTGGAGCTAGGAACAAGGGACAAGGTCGCCTCCCACTAAATTTTAGAAGTGTATGATCGCACTTATCTTCGATGAACCGTTCATCCGAAAACTGCGCCACCCAAAAAGGATGGCGCAGCTTTGTTCATGGTTCAAGTACCGCAAGTTTTATTTGCAAGCAGCGACTTTGCTACCATCTGCACCGGCGCAAGCTTTTTCCTTGCTGATCCAACCGGCTTTGATTACCGCATCAAGATTGTCTTGCGTGATCGCCATGGGAGGAATGAGGATTGCAGACATCTTAACTTTCTTTGCACCATCAGCAAAAGTGTTGCCACCGGCAACTTCAGCCATCGACTTGCCTTCGGCGAGTGCAACTGCTGCTTCACCTGCGGCTTTGCCGAGAACACGGCTGTCTTTCCAAACCGACACCAACTGCGTGCCAAGTGCAACGCGATTCAGAGCAGCGAGATCACCGTCTTGACCTGTTACAGGAACAGCGCCAGCCATACCTTGTGCCGTCAACGCAGCAACAACGCCTGAAGCCATGCCGTCATTTTCAGACATTACGGCGTCAACCTTGTTGCCGGTCTTGGTTAGGCATTGCTCCATATTCTTCTGGGCATTGTCTGGCTTCCAATTGTCGGTGAATGTTTCGCAAACATTCTTAATTGTGCCTGCGTCGATCAATGGCTTCAATGTTTCCATCATGCCCTTGTAGAGGAAAGTTGCGTTTGGATCGCCTGGGTCACCCTTAATAAAGGCGAAATTGCCGTCTTTGCGGCCCTTTTCAACCATGGTCTTGCCCATCAAACGGCCAACACCAACGTTATCGAAGGTGATGTAAAGCAAGCTTGCATCTTCGATTTGACGATCATAGGCGATCACAGGAATGCCTTCTGCACTGGCTTTAGCGAGGGCTGGCTTAATGGATTCACCATCTTGGGCGAAAATCAAGATAACGTTAGCGCCCTGAGTGATAAGTGAGTCAACGTCGGCAATTTGCTTTTCAGCAGATTGTTGAGCATCAGCGAAAATGTATTTGTCACCAGCAGCTTCGATTGCGCCTTTGATGGCCGCTTCGTCTGTTTTCCAACGTTCTTCTTGTTTTGTGCCCCAAGATACGGCGATAGTTTTGCCTGCAGCCATTGCTGTGCCTGCAACACCCAGCATCATAGCGCCGGCCATCATTGCAATAATTGTGCGTTTCATTCGATATTTCTCCCTTTAAAAATGTTTAACGTCAAATTGACAGAAACATAAAATTCAAAATAGCTGTGAGCGGAAATTTGGTGCTGGCAGTGGGTCGAGCAAAATCAACCCCTGTTTTCTCATCACAAACTTATCGTTGTGATAATTTCTATGCTCCCAAGTTTTCGCGCTCATGTTTTTCTGAGCTTCAAATTTCAGTATTGACAATTTTCATTGCCGTTCCAGTTATTGCGCAACTAAAATTTTCTGTCAATAACAGTTTTTGTTTTTAAGATTCTGCAATTTTAGTTACTGAAAATATTCGAATTGGAAAAGCAAGATGCGTTCGAAGACAGACAACTCTGTCACGCGTCGCCTGAACCGCGCCATCGTGATCGAAATTTTGCGTTCAGGAGGGCCCATGGCCCGTATTGATATTGGACAGATTACGGGCCTTTCTCCAGCCATGGTGACGACCATATCTGCGGATTTGATCTTTGAAAAAGCGATATTGGAATTGGGAGATAGTCCGCCGCACGGCAATCCATCGCAACGCGGCAGAACCATAGTGCGCATCGATCTTAACCCAGATGGGGCGCGGATTATCGCAATCAAAATATCAATTGATTGTATAGAGCTCGCACTCGCCGATTTCACTGGAAGAGTTAGGGCACGGAAACTGGTAAAAACGTCAACCAGTACAATGAGCTCAGCGACATTTGGTTCAAAATTAATTCAGGAAATCAATGAATTTTTGAATGAGCATGATCTAGAGTCGCGCAGCATTGTTCGCATCGGCATAGCGGCGCAGAGGTTAATCGATTCTCGCAACGGCATTATTCTATGGAGCCCAGCCTTCAATAATCGTAATATTCATGTAATAGCTCCTTTCCAAGAAGCATTTGGCATTCCCTGCTCCATCGCAAATGACACCAACATGATAGCTGAAGCCCTGATGTCGCGCGAACGCTATAGCTTCACTGGCAATGCAGTCATCGTATTCATGGGTTATGGTGTTGGTATGGGTTTGGTCATTGATGGCACCGTCTATCATGGCTCCTCGGGTGCCGCAGCTGAGTTTGGCCACATGAATCATATTCCTGGCGGAGCATTGTGCCGCTGCGGTCGATCTGGTTGTATCGAAGCCTATGTCTCGGACTATGGGATATTGCGAAACGCTGAAAACTTGCCCGACAGAAGCAACCCATCGCCAAAAGCAATTGATCCTGAATTGACGACTAAGCAGAGATTCGCAGATTGGCCAACGGATGGTTTTTGCGATTTGTATTCATGTCTGTAATTTCGGTGTTGATGGTTTTTTCGAGATGGTCTGGGCTCTTGAAAGTCTGGTGTGCGAGGCGCTGGCTTTTGAGCGTCTTCCAGCTTCG
>JAYWEV010000073.1:0-6232 GCA_043779145.1 Aestuariivirga sp.
AGCCTGACGGAAAGCCAAGATTAAGTTGGCCCAGCTGGCTTGTGGCTTCCAATATGCCAGCAAGCCCCGCCATGCCGCCGCTGATCATCAAGGTTGACCAGATTGTGTGATTGGCATTGAACCCGCCATAACGCGCAGCATGTGGGGCTGCTCCACTGACGCGCACGTTAAACCCGTAAAGCGATTTCTTCATCACGATCCAAAATATGATGGTGAGGACAACTGCAAACACGAGGCCTGGTGGAATTGATGTGCCTGGAATTAATCGTGGCAAAAGCTGTGCGTCTGTGAACGCTGCGGTTTGCGGGAAGTTGCGGCCATTCGGGTCTTTCCATGGGCCAGTGATGAGATAACTGAGGAGTTGAAGCGAAACATAGACCAGCATCAAACTGGAAAGCACTTCATTCACTTTAAAGCGTGTACGCAAAATTGCGGGGATAGCCGCATAAAGCGCACCGCCGATGACACCTGCAATCAACATCAAAACGAGAACCCAATGGCCAGTTACGCCGGGTGTAAGATAAGCCACACCGGCCCCTGCCAATGCACCCACGATATATTGTCCTTCAGCACCAATGTTCCAAACCTTGGCGGTGTTGCCGAGAGACAAGCCCAATGCGATGATGATCAAAGGTGCTGCCTTGGTGGCGACATCCTGCCATTTGTAAGAAGCAAGCACTGGCGTGAAGAAAAAATCTTTAATGGTGCGCTGACCATCAAAGCCCAACGCATCGAACAATATTGCGCCGATGCTCATCGTCAAGACCACAGCAGCAATTGGCGTTGCGATTTGCATGAGCTTGCTTGGTTCTGGGCGTTTTTCGAACCTAATGCGCATGCATACCCCCCATAAGCAGGCCGATTTCATCAATCGATACTGTACCGACTTTGCGCGGCGGTGAAAGACGGCCAAGATTGATGACACTCATCGTGTCGCTCAAATCCAACAGCTCATCGAGGTCTTGGGATATGACCACGATGGCAGAACCCGTGGCTGCAAGATCAACAATGGCTTGGCGAATGGCAGATGCAGCACCCGCATCAACGCCCCATGTGGGCTGGCTTACGATCAACACCTCCGGTGACTGCAAAATCTCGCGACCCATGATGAATTTCTGTAAGTTTCCCCCAGAGAGAGAACCTGCAAGAGCTTTGGGGCCTTGAGCTTTGACTTTAAAACTATCGATTACGTTAGCCGCAAAGCCACTGGCCTTGCCAGCATCGATCATGCCATTGCCAACAAGGCCCTTGCGTTGCCGCGCCGTGAGCAATGTATTTTCAATCAAACTAAATTCGCCAACAGCGGCATGGCCATTGCGTTCTTCCGGCACTGAACATAAGCCCAGCTGACGTCGATCAGACGGCCCCATATGGCCCATCGCCTTGCCGTCCAAGTTCACAGCGCTTGCAACAGGCGCTGCAACTTCGCCCGACAAAACTTCCAGCAATTCATTCTGACCATTGCCTGCAATGCCCGCGATGCCAAATATTTCTCCGGCACGAACGCTGAAACTGATGTCACTCAACGCCACACCAAAATCACCACGCTTGGGCATGTTCAAAGATTTCACTTCAAACTTGGGTGCGCCAAACGCACGGCCTTCGGCTTTTGAAACATCTTTGAGATTGGCACCAATCATCAACTCGGCCATTTCGCGCGACGTCTTCTTGCGCGGATCGCAAGTGGCCACAACTTTTCCACCGCGCAGGATCGTTGCAGTTTCACACAGCGCTACAATCTCATGCAGCTTGTGCGAGATGTACAGAATTGAACAACCACTGGCCGCCAATGTGCGCAGCGTTTCAAACAACTGATCGACCTCTTGCGGGGTGAGAACCGATGTTGGCTCGTCCATGATCAGAAGTTTCGGATTGAGAAGAAGTGCACGCACGATTTCAATACGTTGCCGCTCTCCCACGCTTAAGGTAGACACCACGCGCTGTGGATCAAGCGTCAAGCCATATTGATGAAGCACTTTGCGGATCTCAGTTTCGAGATCGCGCTGCGAAATTTTGGTATCTAGCCCAAGCGTAATATTTTCAAGCACTGTGAGCGCATCAAACAGCGAAAAATGTTGAAACACCATGCCAATGCCCAGCTTGCGCGCGACTTTGGGATTGGGGATGCGCAAGGTTTCGCCATTCCAGACAATCTCGCCTTGGTCAGGCTGCATGATGCCATAAATCATTTTGACCAGCGTGGATTTGCCGGCACCATTTTCGCCGAGCAACGCGTGAATCTCACCTGCACCAACCCGAGCACTCACGTGATCATTGGCCAAGACACCGGGGAATTGTTTTGAAATTCCCCTCAATTCAAGCCGCAAGGGCCCGTGCGCCGTCATCCGTTTATCCACATCCCCGTCGCTGGCTTTTCACCAGATTTTGCAGCACTATGCGCAGAATGGAAATGACAGGCAAGTAAACCCTGTTAAAAACTTGGGCAAAAATCGAGAATTCAAGGTTTCTGCACAATTATTAGCTTGCTGCCCCAAATTTCGCCAAGGAACTGCATATGAAAAAACCACACCAACCTGACGATGAAAAGCTGTTACGGCTCAGTTTTGACGTCGCAAAACGCGCCCGTGAAGCGGGTGATCACCCGTTTGGTTCGGTCTTAGCGGATGCCGACGGGAATGTGCTGATGGAACAGGGTAACGGTTACACGTCTGAGGGCGGTGACCGGACGGCCCATGCCGAACGCATTTTGGCGTCGCGCGCCGCCAAGAAATATAGCGTGGAGTTTTTGCAAAGCTGCACGCTTTATACATCCGCTGAGCCATGCGCCATGTGTTCAGGTGCGATCTATTGGGCTGGCATTGGCCGCGTGGTGTTTGGGCAAACCGAGAAGGCGCTCAAAGAACAGACGGGCGACCATGAGGAAAACCCGACTTTGGATTTACCGTGCCACATTGTTTTTGAAGCAGGCCAACGCCCCACAGAAATAGTGGGGCCAATGCTTGAACTTGAGGCTGCAAAATTGCAGGATGATTTTTGGAACGCACGCAAGAATTAGGAACACCCCATGCTGAACGACACCGACAAAAAATTCCTCCGCATTGCATATGATGAAGCCAAGGCTGGCTTTGACGAAGGTGGCTGCCCGATTGGTTCAGTTTTAGCACGTGGTGAAAACCTGGTGAGCCAAGGCCGCAATCAACGTGTGCAGGGCGGTGACCCGATTGCCCATGGTGAGATGGACGCATTGCGCAAAGCTGGCCGCCAGAAGACTTACCGCGACACTACGCTCTATACCAGCCTTAGCCCCTGCATGATGTGCACCGGCACGATTATTCAGTTTGGAATTCCGCGCGTGGTGATCGGTGAAAACCAAACCTTTGGCGGCAATGAAGAGTTTTTACGTTCGAAAGGCGTTGAGGTGATTATTGCCGACGACGCTGATTGCACGGCTCTGATGACGCGCTTCATTAAAGAAAAGCCGGAGCTATGGGCTGAAGATATTGCGGAGTGATAGCTGCGATCACCAACAAATAAACCCAGCATCGGCAACCACAGTTGCACCCGTCATAATGCTCGACGCGTCCGACGCCAAAAAGTGCACAACTGATGCAATTTCATCCGGCTGGCCTAAGCGCCCCATCGGCGTGTCGCGCAGCCAATCCTTCATCGCTTCTTTTACCAGTTCCAAAGTGTGGATCATTGGCGTTTCAATATAAGTGGGGGCCACGGCATTCACGCGCACGCCACGCGCCGCCCATTCAGCACCGAGTGATGCTGTGAGATGATGCACCGCGGCCTTCGACGCGTTGTAATAAGATTGGTTTTGCGGACGATTGACGATGATGCCCGACATCGAACCGATATTCACAATGCTGCCTTTGCCTTTTTCAAGCATCTGTTTGCCGAAAGCCCGGCAACACCAGAATGTGCCATTATAATTAACATTATTCACATCCAGCCAAAGCTCGTCAGACACATCCTCAGCGCCCACGCCAGACCGCGCAATGCCGGCACAATTGACCAGAATATCCATTGCACCATGTTGCTTGAACAGCGCGTCAGCAACCGTGTTGACCTGTTCAGTCGAGGTCACATCCATCAGAACGCTCTGTGCCTTAAAACCTTTAGATTGCAAATGCGCCAAGCCGCTGGCTGCCACTTCAGGGTCACGGTCCGCGATGATGACAAACGCCCCCGCTTCAGCAAGCGCTTCGCAACAACACAGACCAATGCCGCGTCCACCACCCGTTACAACTGCCTTGCGACCATTTAATTTGAATTTTTCGAGATACATGTTTCCACCTCTTTTGATCAGCCTATCAAACAAAGTTTGACTCTTGCAAGTTTTCTTGATGGCGGTGATAAGTTGCAACATGAGCGTTTCTTATGACTACATTATCGTTGGCGGCGGTTCGGCAGCTTGTGTTGCCGCGTGGAGATTAACGCGCGATACCAAAGCCAGCGTGTTGCTGCTTGAGCGCGGCCCTGCGAGGCCAGATTTTCTGATGTCTAAACTGCTATCGATGCCAGCGGGTTGGATGAAGGGCATCAGCGGCAGCCCAGTTGTTGAAATGTATCAGCCCATTCCACAAAAGCATTTGAATGGCCGAGCACCTGCTGTTGGCCAAGCGAATATTTTGGGCGGCGGCACTGCTGTGAACGCGATGGTTTATACGCGTGGCCAAGCTGAAGATTATGATCATTGGGATAAATTTTTAGGTGCTGGGTCGGGCTGGGCATACAAAGATGTTTTACCGCATTTCAAAGCGCTGGAGAGTAACCAGCATGTGCACAATGAGTGGCACGGAAGCGATGGGCCGCTTTATGTTTCCAATACTGCAAGGCAATGCCAGATCACCAAGGATTATGTAAAAGCTGTTCAAGCTTTAGGTATTCCATACAACGCAGATTTCAATGGGGCAACCCAGCGCGGTGTTGGCACAATGCAATACACCACGTTTCATAAACGCCGCTATGACGGCATCGAAGCGTTCTTAAAACCAGCCTTAGAGACAGGCCGCCTGACGATCAGAACGGGATGCACCGTTTCAAAGTTGATGATCCAAAACGGAATCTGCAAAGGCGTAGATTTTGTTAAAGGCAGCGAAGATTTTTCGGCGTTTGCCGATGCAGAAGTTTTACTAGCTGCGGGATGTTATAACACACCCAAAATTCTAATGCTGTCTGGCGTAGGGCCCGCAAAATATTTACGCGAAATGGGGATCTCTGTAAAACACGATATGCCGGGCGTTGGCGAAAATTTGCAGGATCATCATGAAGTGCCAGTGGTGGCCGCAACCAATGGGCATTATGGATATTATGGTGAAGACAAGGGCCTTCGCGCAATCTGGAATGGCTTGCAATATCTGCTTGCTAAAACGGGGCCCGTGACCAGCACGGGCGTTGAGGCGGCAGCCTACATTGATCCTAATGGCAGTGATCGACCGACCATTAAAATGTATTGCGTACCCTCGGTTTATCTTGATGGCGATATCAAAAATGTGAAGTCGCAAGATGGGGTAACTTTAAACGCTTGTTTACTGCGCCCCAAATCACGAGGCACGGTTCGGCTGCGTTCAACAAGCCCATTCGACAAACCGATTATCGATAATAATTATTTGGCCGAAGTTGATGATTTGCGAATGGAAATAGCAGGCCTGCGCTTTGCGCGTGAGATTTTAAAATCAAATCCCATCGCATCTCGTATCTCGCATGAAATTCTGCCGGGTAAAGATGCAACGAGTGATGCTGATCGGGCCGCACATTGCCGACGCACCGTCAAAACCAATTGGCATCCTGTGGGCACATGCCGCATGGGGCCAGATGATGACCCAAACGCTGTGCTCGACAATCATCTTAAGGTGCGCGGTGTCAAAAACCTGCGGGTGATCGATGCCTCGGCCATGCCGTTTATTCCATCAGGCAACACCAACGCACCAACGATGATGTTGGCAGACCGGGCGATGAGTTTTCTGATTAATGGGGATTAGAGTTAAAAAAGAGCGGCGGTTGGTAAATTGAGATTATTCGACACCAAGATCCGTCACCCCGGCAAAGGCCGGGGCCGGGCTAACAATCAGCTATGCTCTTAAAAAGCCCAGTCCCGGCCTTCGCCGGGATGACGAGTTGAGTGGATGTTGATTTCTGATGCCTATTCGGTGCTCTAAGCCACTGCCCGGTGCAGCGCACATTGCTTCCACAATGCATCGAGTGCTGACACCAGCGCGCTTATATCAGCGTCTGAATGTTGTGGTGTGGGCGTGATGCGCAA
>JAYWEV010000074.1:0-6198 GCA_043779145.1 Aestuariivirga sp.
CAAAAGGTGTAGAGCCTTCTTAACATGCTGTTCAGACAGCTGGGATAGAGGTTTTCGCCATATAAGTTTATTTTATCAGGAAATATTATGGCCAATACATCATCTGCCAAAAAAGCCACACGCGCCTCGGCCCGTCGTGCAGAAGTAAACCAAGCCCGCACCAGCCGCATTCGTTCGATCGTGCGTAAGGTTGAAGAAGCGATCACCGGTGGCAAAAAGCAAGATGCTGAAGCAGCTCTCGCCGTTGCAACACCAGAAGTGATGCGCGGCGCCCAGAAGGGCATCATGCATAAGAATGCGGCTTCGCGTAAAGTTTCACGCCTGACATTGCGTGTTCGCGCCATGACGGCCTAACTCCATCTGAGAACCATTCAGATAGAATGAATTTTAAAGCCGTCTGATGCGTCAGACGGCTTTTTTTTGTCTAAACACGGATTAAGTTGAACACTAAATATATAATAAAATCATCAGCTTATAGGTTTTAGGACTTTTTTGAATGGAAATGTCTTAGGACAGTCATAAATCTGTTGCTTGAATTCGAGGTTTTTTTGATTTGTCTATTGTTCTTTGAGCTTTTCAATAGCTATTAATTAACACTTTTAAATCAGCGCCTTAACTGAAATTTTTAATATTTCTTTTTTCTGTCAAGCCTGAAATCGACTACTCCGTGTACGGAGAGTGTAATGAATCTGTTTGCCTTAATTGTGGTCAAGCCGTTACCGTGTTTTCAAGTTGACGGTCTGGCTCATCAAGCTGAACAAGATCAACACGGGGTGGTTGTTGTGGGTGATCAAAGATCAGCACGAACAGCTTGAGGTTAAAACATTTTCAGTCTGTGCCGTTGGGGCAGCACAGCAAATGGGGAGTTGTGTTGTGAGTAATAGTATGTGCGTGTGTATGGCGCGTCGTTAAAAGTCACGAACAACAAAATATAATTTTCTTGAAACAGTAGCATTCAACACGAGGCCCGTGTGGAAAGAAATGCTGCTGTCTCATGGGGCAAACAGAACAGGATACGATAAATAATGAATTCTTCTTTGGTCAAGGCAGTTGCAGTTCAACACATGCCCAACACATTAAAAGAACAGTGGCAACGCGTGGCGCAACGCATTCGCGCTGAACTTGGAGATGATCTTTATACCAGCTGGTTTACACGCATGGATGCTGAAGAGTTGACAGATAAGCAACTCACTGTGTCAGTGCCAACGCGTTTTTTACGCAGTTGGATTGAAAGCCATTATGTGTCAAAGCTGACCAAGATTGCTGCTGCAGAATTTGCAGGCTTAGAAACTGTATTGGTGCGCGTGCGCATTCAAGGCGAAGCTTCGCGCGCTGCCAATGCTGCTTTGGCCGAAACTGCGCGGGCCTCTGCCCCACAGCCCGAGCGCAATAGTGCTGTGGCCCAGCAAATTCAAAGCTTCCTGCAAGCCGAGCGTGGCGCAACGCTTGATGAGAATCAAACTTTTGATAGCTTTATCGTGGGCCCATCAAACCAATTGGCGCATGCCGCAGCGATGCGCGTGGCCAATGCCATCACGGGTTCAGCGCTCACGTTTAATCCGCTTTTCATTCATTCTTCAGCCGGCCTTGGGAAAACGCATTTGCTCAATGCTATTGCCGCCCGCGTGCGTCAAAACCAACCGACCCGCAAGGTGTTGATGCTGACGGCTGAGCGCTTTATGTATGGCTTTATTCATGCTATCCGTCAGCGCGATACATTGGCGTTTAAAGATCAATTCCAATCGGTTGATGTGTTGTTGATTGATGATTTCCAATTCCTGCAAGGCAAAGCCATTCAACAAGAATTCTGTCATGCGTTTAACTCGCTGGTCGATTCAAAACGCCAAGTTGTGGTTGCAGCAGACGTTCCTCCAGCACAGCTCGACACGATTGATCAACGCATGCGTTCGCGTTTGATGGGTGGTTTGGTGATTGATATTGAATCGCCAGATTTAGATCAGCGTCGTAAAATCGTTGATGTGCGCCATGCCGCGATGGTGAAAGGTGATCATGCTTCGGCCATCAGCGGCGAAGTTCTGGAACTCATTGCTAACCGCATCACTGGTGGTGGTCGTGAGCTCGAAGGTGCACTCAACCGCGTGATTGCCTATCAGCAATTCAATAAATCGCCGATCACCCTTGATCTCGCTTCCATGGTGCTGCGCGATGCTGCGGGAACGGCTGATTTGGGCCGCATCAAGATTGATGATATTCTGAAAGTCGTCGGTCGTCATTACAATGTAGGCCGCACAGATTTGCTGTCGCCGCGCCGGGCTCGCGCCGTGGTCGTGCCGCGCCAAATTGGCATGTATCTGGCCAAGAAATTGACGGCCCGTTCACTCCCTGAAATTGGTCGCAGGTTTGGTGGCCGCGATCACTCAACCGTGCTCCATGCAGTGCGCAAAATTGACGAGCAAATGAAGGCCGATGACAAATTGGCCCGTGAAGTGGCAATGTTGATACGCCTTGTGGAACAAGCATAAATCTGGCTTGTGGAACAAGCGTGGAAACGCTTGAATTTCGGATAGCAAACCGCCAATGTCATTTTCCCTACGGGAAGAGGACATAAGAGTTTAGCCATGCGCGTCACCATTGAGAGATCGAGTTTTTTGAAGGCCCTAAACCACGTGCAAAGCGTGGTGGAACGGCGCAATACTATTCCGATCCTGTCCAACGTATTGATCCACGCTGCCAAGGGTGCCGTGAAACTTACGGCCACTGATCTTGATATCGAAATCGTTGAAAGCGTTGCGGCTGATGTCTCGCGCGAAGGCTCAGTCACTGTGCCAGCCCACATGCTTTACGACATCGTGCGCAAGCTTCCCGATGGCGCGCAACTCGAATTAGAACAAGGCCCAGACTCAGGTCGTATCTCTATCGTCGCGGGTCGTTCGCGCTTTGCACTTCAAGCCTTGCCGCCCGAAGATTTCCCTGATCTGTCGAGCGGTGAATTTGGCAACACATTCTCACTTCCCACCAAGGACTTGAAATTCCTGATTGAGCGCACGCGCTTTGCGATCTCGACCGAAGAAACTCGTTATTATTTGAACGGCATTTATCTGCATGAAGTGTCAGCTGGCGGTCACTTGCGCGCGGTGGCAACCGATGGTCACCGCTTGGCGCAAGCGCAATTAGATTTACCAGAAGGTGCCAAGGGTATGCCCGGCATTATCGTGCCGCGCAAAACCGTTCTCGAAATCGTAAAGCTGATGGAAGGCGAAGATGGCGAAGTTGAAGTATCGCTGTCCTCTGCCAAGATCCGTTTCAATGTTGGCAAGCTGGTGCTCACCTCAAAACTCATCGATGGCACATTCCCAGATTATGAGCGGGTGATCCCGCGTAACAATGATAAGTTCCTGGATGCTGATACCAAGACATTCGCAGAAGCCGTTGACCGCGTGTCCACCATTTCGTTTGAGAAAAGCCGCGCGGTGAAGTTGAATATATCTGCGGGCAAGCTCACACTCACTGTCAACAACCCGGACTCTGGCTCGGCCGAAGAAGAAATCCCCGTCACCTATGACCGGGACCCCATTGAGATTGGTTTCAACTCGCGTTACTTGATGGATGTAGCAGCCCAGGTTTCGGCCTCCACAATGCGTTTTGAACTCAACGATTCAGGTTCTCCCACCGTGATCCGCGATCCTGATGATGCAAAGTCGCTTTATGTGCTCATGCCGATGCGAGTGTGATAAAGTTCGTGGCCGAACTTGAACTATAGAATCAACCGCCTCACCCTCTCAGACTTTCGCAATTATCCATCTTTGCGGATCGAAACGTCACGGCCTCTTGTGGCCCTCACTGGCCAGAATGGAGCGGGCAAAACCAATGTGCTGGAAGCCCTTTCCCTGCTCGTGCCCGGACGCGGCCTTCGTGGCTCCGCCTTCAGCGTCATCGCCAGATTAAACGGTTCCAGCTCCTGGGCTGTTGCGGCAGACATTCAGACGCCAGACGATGAATTTAAGATTGGCACCAGCTTCGAAGGCGACCCCTCCTCCGAAGATGGTGGCAACACAGGTCGCAACGCCATGGTCGACGGCGAAGTGCAGCGCTCATCAGGTGTTCTCACCAATTACCTCAAAATGCTCTGGCTCACACCCGCGATGGATAGATTATTCGCAGGCCCCGCCGCAGACCGCCGTCGTTTCTTCGACCGTCTCGTGGCCGCCTTCGACGCCCATCATGGGGCCCGGGTTTCGGCTTTCGAAAAGCTCATGCGCGAGCGTAATTTTCTGCTGCAAGACCCGCGTTGTGATTATACTTGGCTCACCTCCATTGAGCGGCAAATGTCTGAACACGCCATCGCCATTGCCAGTGCTCGCAACGCTGCTGCAACCACGCTTGCCAGGCACTTTGCAGCACGTGCCGAAGCCAGCCCTTTCCCGTGGGGAATCCTTCAGCTTGTGGGTGATATCGAGCAACTTTCTGCCCATATTCCTGCCGTGCAAGCTGAAGAGGAATATGCTAAGATTCTGTACGATTCGCGCAATGTGGATCGTGCTCAACAGCGCACCTTAAAAGGCCCCCACAGAACTGATTTTTCAGTCACCCATGGCCCAAAAAATGCCCCCGCCGAACTCTGTTCCACGGGCGAGCAAAAGGCCTTGTTGATTGGTTTAATTCTGGCGCAGGCGCGCAGTGTGAAAGAGTTAGTGGGGGCCGCCCCCATTCTGCTTCTCGATGAAGTGGCAGCGCATTTGGATGCGTTTAGGCGGCGCGGTTTGTTTGAGGCTTTAACAGAGCTTGGCGTGCAGGCCTGGATGACGGGCACGGATGAAAATTTGTTTCAAGAGGCAGGTGCTTTCTCAGCGCTTTATCACGTGGAACATGGATCGATAGTGGAAGTGAAATAATGACCGACGAAGAAAAAAACGAGACCGAAAAAAGGGCCGAAGAAAAGCGTGCAGAAGCCATTGCTGATTATGGTGCGGACTCGATTAAAATTCTCAAAGGTCTTGATGCGGTGCGCAAGCGCCCTGGCATGTATATCGGCGACACGGATGATGGCTCAGGCCTGCATCACATGGCCTATGAAGTCATCGACAACGGCATCGATGAAGCACTCGCGGGCCACGCCACTCACGTCACCTTGACGCTGAATGCCGATGGCTCAGTCACCATTACTGACAATGGTCGCGGTATTCCAACTGATGTCAAACAAGACGATGACGTAGAACCCAAACGCTCCGCTGCAGAAATCGTCATGACCGAGCTTCATGCAGGCGGCAAGTTCGACCAGAACTCATATAAGGTTTCAGGCGGCTTACACGGCGTGGGTGTTTCAGTGGTGAACGCGCTTTCCGTGAAACTCGAACTCACCATTCACCGCAATGGTAAAACGCACTATATGAGCTTCACCCACGGTGTTCCTGATGCACCGCTGAAAGTGATCGGCGATTCCGAAGGCAAGCGCGGCACCGAAGTCACCTTCCTGCCCAGCACAGAAACCTTCACCAAAACCGAATTTGATTTTGCAACGCTTGAACACCGCCTGCGCGAGCTCGCCTTCCTCAATTCCGGCGTGCGCATCCTCATCACCGATAAGCGCCATGTAGAGCCGCATGTGGTTGAGCTGTTCTACGAAGGCGGCATTGTTGAGTTTGTGAAATATCTCGACCGAACAAAACAAGGTTTAATCGCTAAACCAATCATGATCTCAGGCGAGCGTGACGGCATAACCATGGAATGCGCTTTGTGGTGGAACGATAGTTATCATGAAGGCGTGTTCTGCTTTACCAATAATATTCCACAGCGCGATGGCGGCACGCATCTTGCGGGCTTTCGTGGTGGCCTCACGCGCATCATCAACACCTATGCCACCGAAAGCGGCATCGCCAAACGCGAGAAAGTGGCCATTACGGGGGACGACGCACGTGAAGGCCTCACCTGTGTTTTGTCGGTGAAAGTACCCGATCCAAAATTCTCATCACAAACCAAAGATAAACTTGTCTCGTCTGAAGTCCGCCCGGTGGTTGAAGGTTTAATCAACGAGCAGTTGGGCGCGTGGTTTGAAGAACATCCAGCCGATGCCAAAACCATTGTTGGCAAAGTTTGCGAAGCCGCAGCTGCGCGTGAAGCCGCACGCAAAGCCCGTGAACTTACAAGGCGCAAAGGCGCTCTTGATATGTCATCACTGCCCGGCAAACTGGCTGATTGCCAGGAGCGTGATCCGGCTTTGTGTGAACTCTTCATCGTGGA
>JAYWEV010000075.1:0-16388 GCA_043779145.1 Aestuariivirga sp.
CTCAATCAAACTCCGCAGAAAACATGCAGGCTGGAACTCTGATTATCTCGCTTCAATCCTCGGAGAACTCTGTCGTTAACTTGGATTCATTGCCCTGCATCGGCACCAGCGAAGCCGCCAGCAGCAGCGCCAGCGCCATATTGATCACACGGAAATATCGGGGGTCGTTTAACACATGCCGAAGTCCCACGCCAAACATTGCCCAAGTTGAGGCGCTGCCAATACCCATAACAACAAATGTGCCTACAACAAAAGCCACGCCCACATAATATTGCGTGGCCACAGTGTAAGCCGATAGAGCTGTAACAGCCATCATCCAGGCTTTCGGATTGATCCACTGAAAGGCAGCACTTTGGAAAAAACTTAAGGGTTGCCCCACCGCCGTGTCACCTTCGCCTGCAGGCTTTGAGTTTGCAATCTTCCACGCCAGCCACAACATATAAGCAGCGCCTGCATATTTCATGATGGTATAGACAACGGGATAAATATCAAAAATTCTACCCAAGCCCAACCCCACACACCCAATCATAAACGGAAAGCCAATGGCAACGCCAAAGATCAAGGGCAATGTGCGGAGGAACCCAAAATCGATCCCCTGCGCCATCAGCAGTGTATTGTTCGGCCCCGGCGTAAACGCCGTGATAAAGCCGAACAATGTAAGTGCTAGGAAGACATCAAACGTCACGAACTAGCGCCCCATAAAGTCGCCTTTACCCAGCTCGATGCCAATGCTGCGCAGAATGTTATAGGCCGTCGTCATGTGGAAATAGATATTAGGTATTGCCATGCCATTGAAGTACGTAATACCGTCCATGGTCATATCATTGCCTTGCACCTTCATTGTGATGTCGCGCTTATCAGCACCTTCGAAAGAATTAGCATCAAGACTCTTCAAAAAATCCACTGTCTTGGCGAGGCGGGCATAAAGCTCGTCGAAAGTTTTTTCTTCATCAGCATAGCTTGGCACAGCCACGCCGGACAAACGCGCTCCCGAACCTTTGCAAAAATCAGTGACGAGTTGCACTTGGCGGATCAACGGGAACATGTCTGGAAAAATGCGCAAGTTCAGAACAACAGCTTTATCCATCTTTTTAGCTTCAATCTGCGCTTCAGCCTTTTTCAAAAACTTAGTCGTGGCTTCAAGATTGCGAATGAGAAATGGAACTGATTGAGCGTACATTTTATTTTCCTTTGTTATTTGAGATTGCCACAGAAGCGTTGAATGCGGGTGCATGCATCTTCGAGAATGGTGGTAGCTGTCGCATAGCTGATGCGAAAATAGGGTGACGTGCCAAACGCGGCACCATGCACGGCGGCAACACCTTCTGCCGCCAACAACTCACTTACAAAGTCTTCGTCTGTTGCAATCACTTTGCCCGAAGGGGCAATCTTGCCAATCGTGCCAGCACACGATGGATAAACATAAAACGCGCCCTCTGGAGTCATGCAGCTCAAACCATTAGCTTGGTTCAACATCGACACAACCAAATCACGACGCTCTTTAAAAATTGTGTTGTGAGCGGCAATAAAATCTTGCGGGCCATTGAGTGCTTCAACCGATGCCCATTGCGCAATGCTCGATGGGTTAGACGTCGATTGCGATTGCAGCTTGGCCATGGCCTTGATCAATGCTTCAGGCCCCGCAGCATAACCAATGCGCCAGCCCGTCATGCAATAGGATTTAGAAACGCCATTCATCGTCAAAGTGCGCTCATAAAGCGTTGGCTCAATCTGCGCAGGGGTCACAAATTTGAAATCATCATAAACCAAGTGCTCATACATATCATCGGTGAGGATCCAAACATGTGGATACTTGACCAACACATCTGTTAGCGCTTTCATTTCAGAATGAGAATAGGCAGCGCCCGATGGGTTCGACGGTGAGTTCAAAATCAACCACTTGGTTTTTGGCGTAATTGCCTTTTCCAAATCCGCCGCTTGCAGCTTAAAGCCCTTGGCCGCATCACCCTGCACAACCACTGGCTTGCCACCAGCTAACATCACGATATCAGGATAGCTCACCCAATAAGGTGCTGGCACAATTACTTCATCGCCGGGATTCACCGTAGCCATGAGTGCGTTGAACAAAACCTGCTTGCCGCCGGTGCCCACAGAAACTTGGGCGGGCTTGTAATCCAAATCATTGTCGCGCTTAAATTTGGCGCAAATCGCTTTCTTTAACTCCGGAATACCGTCTACCGCCGTATAGCGCGTCTTGCCATCATTGATCGCCTTTATGGCTGCATCCTTAATGTTGCGCGGCGTTTCAAAATCAGGCTCGCCTGCAGCCAAACCGATCACGTTTTTACCCTCAGCTTGCAATACTTGCGCCTTGGTGGTGATGGCAATGGTGGCCGATGGCTGAATGCGGTTGAGCGAGTCTGAAATAAAGCCCATAAAAATCTCCTGAATATGGGAGGTCTACTAAGGCTTGGACACAAAACCTGCAAGCATCAATCCGCCACATGAAAAGATTGAAATTTCGTGGCATGCTAGAACAATGAATACAATGAACTTCAAAATCATCGGCGGCGGCATTGCAGGGCTGGCCAGCGCTGTGGCTGTGGCGAATGCCGGTAGCCATACCGTTGTTTTTGAGAAAGCAGCCAATTTCGAGCCCGTTGGTGCCGGCTTACAACTGGGCCCCAATGCCGCGCGCGCTTTGCAAAAGCTTGGAGCATGGGATGCAGTTTTGCCCTTTATCTATGCTCCGCCGGAAATTCATATGAGAGACGGCCGCAGCGGAAAAATTTTAAAGCGCCTGCCCTTGGGTAAATCTTTCGAACAGCGATATGGCATGCCCTATCTTTCAGCCCACCGCGCCGATTTACACAGGGCACTTCTCGACGTTGCAAGTACAAAACCAAATATCGAAATTCACACCAATTCCGAAATTAACGAACTTTTGCTTGGAAGTTTCGACGGCATTATCGCCGCAGACGGCGTCTGGTCCAAAACCCGCGAAAAACTTTTCCCCGGAAGCAAAGCAATCACCACCGCTGACACATATTTTCGCAGTCTGCTGCCCATGCCCTCAAACACGATCAACGTGAATTTCGAATGTGTGAACCTCTGGTTCTATCCCTGTGGCCATGTTGTGCATTATCCAGTTGGCAACCCCGCTCAACTAAACCTGATAGCCATCACGAATGGCCAAGAACCAAAAGTATTTTTCGAAGAAGCAAGTGAAGATTTGCAAAGCGTACTGGCTCTCTCAAGTCAGTTCACAAAATGGCAATCAGCTTATGTCCCACCGCTCAAACAATGGCACCAAGGCAACATCACATTAATCGGAGACGCCGCTCACGCCGCCCTGCCCTATCTCGCCCAAGGCGCCGCAATGGCGCTGGAGGATGCAGCGGTTCTTCAAGTAGAACTTCAATCAAACGCAAAAACGGCTTTCGAAAATTTGAGCGCGAACAGAATATTGCGCACCACAAAGTTGCATAAGAATTCTATGCGGGCTGGGCAAATATATCATGCTTGCGGCGTAACAGCTTTGTCGCGAAACGCGGCGTTGAAGTTAGCTCCGTCGATGATCGTCCAAAACCAACTCAAGTGGATTTATAGTTTTAAAATTTAGGGCTGACAAAATGTCAGCCCCAAAACATTGGGTTTATAATCCGTGTCCAAGTCAGTTTTTTCCGGGGACGCCTCGATTATTTGAAGGTGGATTACTTGGGCGGCCACGCCCACCATCGCTTTTCACTTGCATATCTAAATAGCAATAAGGCTTCTTCGCAACAACAGCCACAGCAGCAAATAGGGGTGAACTTCTTTTCGCAACACATTTCACAGCTGAAGCACGGCAATTATTGTCTTCACCATTGGACATCCAAGTCGGGCGACCAAAGCGTTCAATGTGCTGTTTGCAACAGGCAACAACTTTAGTCTTGGAACTGGCACGGCACTCGTCAAGCATTCCGGCACTTGCTTGGCCAGCAAAGCTAGACATTCCAATGCCAGCAAACCCAGCAAATGCGAAAGCGATTACGGCGTTACGTGAGTTGATAAAGTTAATCATGATATTCTCCTGTTTGGTTGGTTGATCATGTCTTATCGATGGCCAAACAATGGCACTGATCGATGGCCAAACAATGACACTATGTGGCTGAGCCAAGGCTGAATGCGGCGTTCATTTTAAATTCAGGAAATTAAAATTATGAACAAACCGTAATGGAATATAGGTCACAAAAAAATTGTAGTTGTGGTATAGCAATATTGTCGGTTGACACAATTCGGAGGTTTCTCATGAAAATTATTTCTGCATCACTTTTCGCACTTGCTTTAAGTTCGGTCGCGGCAATAGCCGCCGGAACCGCGCCATCGGCACCACCAGCTGCTCCCACAACTGTGCCGACCCAGTTGAAATGCAAGGCTGGCGAAGTTGTAAAAACCGTCCGCAAGAAAGCCTCAAAGCCACAAAAGATGTGTGTAAAAGCCACAGCCGGCATCATTCCTGATAATGAGCTTTATGCCCAAGGTTATCTGCTGGCCAAGACAGGCGAGTATGATTGGGCACTGAGTGCCTTCAACGCCATGACTGATAAGCAAACACCAGAAACATTGACGATGATTGGCTACAGCAACCGTAAAGCGGGCCGCCTCGAAATCGCTGTTTCATATTATGATCAAGCTTTGGCCATGCAGCCTGATTATGTGAAAGCCCGCGAATATTTGGGCGAAGGCTATGTTGCCGCTGGTCGTGTTGATCTCGCTAAATTGCAGCTTGCTGAAATTGCCAAGCGCGCAGGCACAAATTCAGAAGAGTACATCGACCTTTCAAAGGCCATCTCCGGTCAAGCCATTAGCTTGTAATTAGTTTGGGGGCGTGAGCCAGTCAACTTGGCCGCGCCCCCAATCTCCAAGTCCCAGCCGCTCAGCCAATGCTGGCAGTAAAATCCGTAAATCATTTTCTAGCGTCCATGGCGGGTTAACAATAATCAGTCCAGAACCTGAAAGCCCACCTTGCGCAAATGCGGCTTTGATGCGCAACTCGCACCATAACATGTTCGCTATGTTCAAAGATTTGATCGTGCTTAAAAACTGAGCCGCAAATTCATCCGTCGTGACCGGATACCAAATCAGAAATGTTGCTGTGGCCATGCGCCGATAGCCAAATTGTAAAGCCTGCGTCGTGCGCAAAGTCTCATCAAGAACTTCAAAGGGTGGGTCAATTAACACAAGCCCACGCCGCTCGCGAAACGGCAATTCAGATTTTATAGCTTGCAGATAATCGAGCTGCTTTACGAACACATTTTCGTGCGCTGAATAATTCTGTGCAAGTTCTAAAGCATCAACGGAGTGCAGCTCATTTGCAATCAGCCGGTCGTCTACGCGCATAAGGCGCGATATAATTTCAGGTGAACCCGGATAATATTTGCCCTCTCCGTCTGGATTAATCGCGGCAAGCACATCACGATAAGGGGCGAGCACGGCTTCAACCTCGGGCGCAAAATCATCATCCAGTTTCGCAATGCCGCCTAACCATTCGCCGGTCTTAGTAGCCTGAATCCCAGTCAAATCATAGCGGCCAACGCCCGCATGGGCATCAAGCACAGCAAGAGGCTTATCCTTCGCAGCCATCAATTGCAGCGCACGGGCGAGCACGACGTGCTTTAAAACATCACCATGATTGCCGGCATGAAAACTATGACGATAATTCACGCGCGAAACACCACTGCGGCATCTGCGATAATCAGTGCAAACCCGATGATATGATGCAAAGTAATTGCCTGACCCAACCAAAAAACCGAAAAACCGATGAACACCGTAAACGTGATCACTTCTTGCATCGTCTTCAATTCAGCAGTCGAACAGTAACTGCTACCAATCCGATTTGCGGGCACAGCAAAATAATATTCCAATAACGCAATGCCCCAGCTGGCCAGAATAACAATCCACAACGGCTTACTCTCATATGCCAAATGCCCATACCAAGCAAAAGTCATGAAAACGTTAGAAGCCACAAGCAAAACGTTCGGTAACACGGAAGCATAAGACAAATTGGGCATCTAAAACTCTCATATTAACTTGAGCGCTAGCCATAGTCATCGGTGCAAAGACTAGTCAAGTGCGAGGCCGTGGTTAATGTTTCATAAACCATTTCTCGCCAAAACCTTGTCTTGTTTGCGTCAAAAGGAAATTTCCGTGCTTAAATTTTGGTCTATCTTCGGTCTCATTTTGACGGGTGCCACAGCACATTCCGAAACCCAATCACCTTGGTTCGGAAGCGAAGCAGCCGTGCCCGAACAGGTCGCAGTCAAAAATTCAACAGCTAAAACCCAAAATTTCGTTCAATTTGAAGATTGCACAATTTATAGTTGCTCCTCTTTGGTAAAAATTGCTATGCCGCAGCAGAATAGCAGCGCCAATCCTTAATCCTGACACAAGTTTGGTTTTTTTACGCTATTCCAAAATGGGGAATCAAATAATGAACACTAAGACTCAAAAAATTATCTTAATCGCCGCAGCCACTGCGCTCAGTGCGTGCGCGAACATGAATTTATTTAAGGATTCCGCGGTACCTCCGTCATCCTCGATGGCCACCCCTCCGCCGTCGGCTGACTTGCAACCGCCTATCACAGCAACGGCTTTGAGCGCGGCGCAGATTAAGTCACTCTTGGCTGGTAAAAGCTGGGCTTGGAATGGCCCAAAGAATAGCGGTGTAACACTCTACGCTTCCGATGGAACTTCATTGGTTCAAGTGACCGGCAAGGGCACAACCAGCGGCAAATGGATCGCCAAGGACGGGCAACTCTGCGAAAGCTTCTCGCCGGCAACATTCATACCACAAGGCGTGCCAATGGCCTGCCAAACTTTTACCGGAACAGCAGGATTGTATAAGGTTGGCCAAGCGACGTTCAAAGTCGCTTCTTAGTATCCAACACATACTCGCTCAACACAATCTCGCCATGAACGAGACACGCTGTTGCCGTGTCGTCAAGTCATCATGCCCCGTTCTGGAGAACGAACATGGCGACAAATTTTACCCGCAGAGGATTATTGCTCGGCGCAGTTTCGATGAGCGCAACGGCAAGCTTTGCGCATGCTGAACATCCATTTTACGGTGGTGTTGATTTTATGGGCAATCCCGACTTATTGCCCCCACCCGAATCGCCCACAGATTTTCCCATCCAGAGCTTTGCCAGCCAAATACCGGCTAAGTTTCGCAAACAGATGGTGACATTTGGCAACTCGGAAAAACCGGGCACATTAATTGTCGATCCAGAACATCGCTTCCTCTATTACATTATGGGCCCCGACAAAGCCATTCGGTATGGCGTGGGTGTTGGCCGTGAAGGTTTTGCATGGTCGGGCAACGCGATCATCGGATTAAAGCGGCGCTGGCCGCGTTGGTTGCCGCCCCAATCAATGGTGGAGCGTGATGCTCATGCGGCTGAATGGGCAAACGGGATGCCTGGTGGGCCAACAAATCCGCTTGGTGCGCGCGCGCTTTATCTTTATGCAAATGGTGAAGACACCTTGTACCGTATTCACGGCACCAACGAGCCGCTGTCAATTGGCAAGGCAATGTCTTCAGGCTGCGTCCGTATGCTGAATGAAGATGTAGCTGATCTATTCGAGAGAGTGGAAAAAGGAAGTCACGTTGTCGTCCTCGCGGCCGGATCACTTTAAGTCTACTTGCGAGCTAAATCAGCTTGTGGCACATCCCTTAAAAATGCGGCGAACTTTGTAACATGATTCCAAAACTCATACTGGCCTGCGCCAGCCTCGTAATTCTGACTGCTTGCTCAAGCACACCCAATGGTATTCGTGTGACCAAAGACGGCACGTCTGCAACCTCAGCCAAACAAGGTGCGACGATCCGCAATTTAACGGTCGCAGAAATTGGCCCAACAGTCGTTGGCAAAACTTTTCAATATACAAGAAAAGATGGAACAGGCTTTGTGGTCTATAATGCCGATGGTTCGCTCTCGATTACCGATGATCAGAAAGGTGCATCTAATGGCACTTGGAACGCCAGTGGCGCCGAATATTGTGAAGCTTATGGCGCAAGCCCTAAAGAATGCGGCGTGTTTAAATACACAGGTGACGCCTATTTCGCAGCCAATTCACGCTTGGTAGAAATGAAAATATAAGCCAGCGGATGTTACCAACCGCTGGCTCAATCAAAAGGTTATGACTGCGAGGGCAAATGGCCCTTGGGCGTCAAACCATCGACAACCTGTGGCAAAGTTTGCGCCAAGCGTTGCATCAATTCTTCAGGTGTTAAACCTGTCTGCTTCGTCAACATATCAACGATGTTTGGCGGCAGCATTTTTGAAATCTGATCGCCGCTGACGGGTGAATTAGTGCCCGTGCCAACCCAGCTCTTGGCAATATCTGCAAGACCGCCTTGGTTCATCTGCGTAACCAAGCCACCCAAACCGCCAGCTACACCGCCTGGAACCTGCGCCTCAGTGGCACCTCCAGAAAGACCTTTCACAAATTCCCCAATCTTATCGCGGTTTTGATAACCAGCGACAGCAACCAAACCCAACAAAGCACCCCAAGAAGGCATTCCGGCCATGATATTTCCCTTTCAAAAAACCTAGAAACCCAATTATGGGCATTATTGCGTCGAATTCAAGAACAAGCTGTTGCTGCAATCACAATTAGAATGTTAAAGTTATTTCACCGTAACAAAGGGAGCGGACTTCAAATGGGAATTATCACAACTATCATCGTCGGCATCATCGTTGGCACAATTGCCAAATTCATCATGCCGGGCAAAAATGAACCTCAGGGTTTCATTATGACCGCTATTCTTGGTATCGTGGGTTCCTTCGTCGGAAGCTATATCGGCCAAGCCTTGCGTTGGTATCCTGAAGGTGGCGGAGCCGGATGGATTATGTCGATCATTGGTGCAATTATCGTGCTGTTGATTTACGGCATGGTCATGAAGAACCGCTCAATTTAATTAACCAGCCTAATTAATCTTGCAAAAACGGGTTGTTCAGCCGCTCAATTCCGATGCGGCTGGCAGCCCCATGCCCCGGCAGAAACGTAACGTCATCGCCGAGTGGCAAAACTTTTTCTCTAATTGATTTCAGCAATGTCTCATGGCTGCCACCGGGCAAATCGGTGCGGCCCACTGAATTTTGAAACAGCACATCGCCCATCAATGCGAATTTGTTGTCAGCATTAAACAATACAACTGATCCCGGAGAATGGCCCGGCGCTTCATGCACGCTGAATTTTAGGCCACCAACCACAACCTCATCGCCATCTTTCAACCAACGATCCGGCGTCACAACACGCGCGCCATGAATTCCAAAAGCAGCGCCTCGCTCGGGTAAATTTTCAAGAAACATCTTATCGCCAATATGCGGGCCTTCAACTTTCACACCAAGCCTCTCAGCCAGCTCAGCTGCACCACCCGCATGATCGATATGGCCATGGGTCAGCAAAATACGTTCAACCTTTACACCCGCCTGCTTGATTGCATCTTCAATGCGGTTGAGGTCACCACCGGGGTCAACCACCGCAGCCAAGTTGGTATCTTCATCAATCACCAGTGAGCAGTTCTGCTGAAATGGTGTAACGGGAACAATCATAATTTTAAGTTT
Organism: Aestuariivirga sp.; assembly: GCA_043779145.1. Lineage (GTDB taxonomy): Bacteria > Pseudomonadota > Alphaproteobacteria > Rhizobiales > Aestuariivirgaceae > Aestuariivirga. The sequence goes on from JAYWEV010000075.1 coordinate 9,573, forward strand.
TGCCATGATGCCCCTCAGTTAGCGGCACTAGACATTGCGCGCAACCTTGCTGTTGTTCTAACCGCCAGCTAAGCCCAGCATATGTTGAATAAATTATCACCTTACGGAAATATGATTGCGGCCATTGCCACAGTCGTAAGTTGCGATATCGCCTTCGGTCTAACCTATCAATTACTGCCTTTGATCTTGCATGCCCAAGGCGTTCCCGCCTGGCTGATTGGTGTTAACGCTGCAATGGGGCCTTTGGGCTTGCTCATCGCTGGCCCCTTCTTGCCAACTGTGATTCACAAATTTGGCGCTAAGCAGTTGGTCTATTCCGCAATCATAACAATCATCCTCGTTCTGCTTGGCTTTGCGGTACACCTGCCTTTCATTCTCTGGTTTCCGTTGCGCTTTTGCTTAGGCATATCAATTGGAATGTTATTCACCGTCAGCGAAGTTTGGATCATCAATGCTTCCACTGACGGCAATCGCGGATTGGTTATGGGGCTCTATACATCTGCACTTTCAATCAGCTTTGCAGTTGGCCCATTGATTGTTCCCTACACCGGCATAGAGGGTTGGTTGCCATGGGGCATTGGCATGGTTTGCGTGGCCTGTGCATTTCTGCCTTTGATGATAGTAAATGTGAGTGGAGACAGCACTGAAAAATCCCACGGCTTTGTGGAAGCCTTCAGACGAGCGCCCATTTTATACGCGGCCATCGCCACGGCAGCCATATTCGACAACATCATCATTTCATTCTTCACGATTTATGGCATGGGCCGCGGCCTCAGCTTAAGCAACGCCAGCGAGATATTGGGTCTCGCAATTGTCAGCGGATCATTGCTGTTTTTTCTGCTTGGCATGCTGGGAGATAGGTTTGGCCGCAACCGTGTGGTTCTGATTTGCGTTGTCCTCACAATTCTCAATGCCGCATTGCTTACTGTATTCATCACAACACCATTTGCACTTGCCCACACGATTTTACTGATAACAACGGCGTTTGGTATCTATGTGTTGGGCCTTGCCATCGTTGGGGATGTGTTCAAAGGCCCTGATGTTGTGGCGGGCTCTGCTGGTGTTGCCGCAATGTGGGGCTTTGGTGGGCTTGTTGGCCCGCCTGCTGCTGGAGCCGCAATTGACGCCTTTGGCTTCAACGCAATGCCTATAACCATCATGTTGCTTTATATAATTCTACTTATCGCCCTTATGCTAAATGGTGGCAAGCTAGCGCGCCAAACCGAGATTGACCAACCATGACAATTGACACCTCCCCCCTGCTCACCATTCGCGATTTTCTGCGCTATGCCATGACGCGTTTTCGCGTTGCAGGCTTAGCCCATGGCCACGGCGCCACAAATGCGCTTGATGAAGCAGCTTTCCTCATTCTCGAGTCTTTGAAGTTGCCAGTCGACGACATCAACCCATGGCTTGATGCGCGCTTGCTTGAAGCTGAAAGGGCAACCCTTGCCAAATTGATTGATGACCGCGTCACCACGCGCAAACCCGCCGCCTATTTGTTGAAACGAACATACATGCACGGCATTCCGTTTTATGTGGATGAGCGCGTAATCATCCCCCGTTCATACATTGGCGAAATGTTAGTGAAAGGCTTGTTCGACGAAGCAGGCTTAGGCTTCGGCATTGAACCTGAAAACATCTCGTCGGTTTTAGACCTTTGCACGGGTTCCGGATGCCTCGCCATTCTGGCCGCGAATACATTTCACAACGCTGAAATCGCCGCAGCAGACATTTCAACCGATGCCTTAGCCGTCGCTCGTATCAATCTGAAAGAACACGATTTATCAGATCGTATCACGCTGCACCAAGGTGACTTATTTGATGCCGTTAAAGCTCAAAAATTCGACCTCATAATAACCAATCCACCTTATGTCGCCACTGAAGAGGTGAATGCCTTCCCTCCCGAATACGCCCACGAACCACGCCTTGCCCATGAAGGTGGCACAGATGGTTTTGATCTCGTACGCCAAATAATTAAACATGCACCAAAGCATTTGAACAAGGGCGGCGGTCTTCTCTGCGAAATCGGCATTGGCCGCGAAATTCTAGAAGCTGAATTTCCAAACCTCAATTTCTTCTGGCTCGATTCAGAAGAATCAGAAGGCGAAGTTTTCTTTCTCAGGTTTTAAGGCCAGAAGCCTTTTTAAAATTCTCATACATCGCCCGTGTGTTCCGCGCCATTTCAGGCATCAGGGGATAGCACTGTTCTTTTAAGCGCTGATAACCGTGGGCGCCCAACTCACGCTCCAGCACATTGCGGTAGCCTGGCAATGAAGACCACGTGGCAACCGTCTGTGGGCTGAACTCGCAGTGAAATTGCGTACTCAATGCATGATTGTCAATCGCCAGCGATTGCACCGCAGCCAGCGGTGAAGCCGCCAAAATTTTTGCCCCCTGTGGCGCACGCTTCACTTCAGCATGATGCCACTGCATGACTTTTTGGGCGGTAGGCAGTCCAGCAAAAAATGGATGAGACATTCCTTCGTCCGAAAGTGCAACCTCACAAACACCAACTTCCTGTTTTTCCGCCGGGGCAACTTCGCCACCCAAAGCTGTCGCCAAAAGTTGGTGTCCCAAGCACACGCCAAGATAAGGCTTGGCCTTATCCCAAACCCACTCACGGATCGCTGCTTTCACTTCTGCCAAATAGGGATATTGCTCTTCCTGCCAAGTATCCTGCGCACCACCTAAAACAAACATCAAATCGTAGTTTGTAAATGAAGGAATGGCCTGCCCCTCAAACACCCGAACCAAATCTGGAATAATCCCGTCCTCGGCAAAATAATCCAAGAACCGACCAGGGTGATCGTGGTCCATGTGCTGCAAAATCAAAGCGCGTTTCATCAAAATCTCACAGTAATTGTAAATTGATCGCTTGGGGCCCGCGCCCACGCGTATCGTCTTCCACAGCATAAGAAATGTACATGCCCTCATCCAAATGCGGCACACCTGCCCTTTGCACCGCAGAAACATGCACAAACACATCTCGCCCGCCCAAGTCAGGCGTAACGAAGCCAAAGCCGCGCTCTTTATCAAAAAATTTAATTTTTCCGCTAAAGCGCTTTGTAGGAGGAATGGCGTTCATCCACCCAGATACTCTGAGGCGACAACCGAAATCAACTAGCCTTGTTCATCCGCGCTAAAATTGCATCCAGCTTCAGCACCAGCGCTGGATCGCGCTTTTCTGGCGCGGTCATGATGGCATAATCCAGCGCACGATCAGAGCCTATTGGGCAAGATTGATGTTCACGGTAAAGACTTTTGGCCAACCGCAACACAAAGCGCTTTGCCATTTCACTATTGTTTTGCATAATGCGAACAACCTGCCCCACATCCACTGCATCATGGTGGGGATGCCACGAATCAAAATCAGTAACCATGGAAATCTGTGCAAAGCTAAGCTCGGCCTCGCGCGCCAACTTTGCTTCAGGCATCGCTGTCATCCCAATAAGGCTAGCACCCCAAGAGCGATGAAGTTCAGACTCAGCGCGCGACGAGAATTGTGGCCCTTCCATAACAACCAATGTGCCCCCACGATGATATTCAATCTCTTCTGCCTGCAAAGCGCGTTCGGCCGCATCAACCAATAATGGCGAAACCGGATCGCCAAACGGAACATGGCCCACAAGGCCCGTTCCAAAAAAGCTGTTTTCACGTTTAAATGTTTTGTCGATAAACTGGTCAACCAAAACAAATCTTCCGGGCGGTAAATCAGCTTTGAGTGAACCCACGGCCGAAAGAGAAACAAGATCAGTAACCCCTGCTCGTTTCAAGCAATCGATGTTAGCGCGATAATTGATCGTGCTTGGCGAATAAACATGCCCCCGTCCGTGGCGCGGCATAAACACCACCGGCAACCCATCAATTTCTCCAAACCGCAATGCGTCGGAAGCTTCACCCCACGGGCTTTCTATGCGCTGCCAGCGCGCATTGTCCATGGCAATGTCATAAACGCCTGAACCACCAATGATGCCGAGAATAGTCTTGGTCATGTCGCCTCCTGAACAAAGCCCATCAGGCCGCAGAAACAACCTTTTCGTCAAGCGTTTCTTCCATCCGGTAACAGTCGCGCCCCTGCGACTTGGCCAGATATAGTAATTTATCTGCGCGCCGCACCAATGTGGTCACGGCAACGCGGCGCGAAGCTTTCAAGACCAGCAAAGAAAAGTGTAAAAGCTAAAACAATAAAAAAGCCCGGCACGAACCGGGCTTCAATTATAGCAAGAGGTTAAAATTAATGTTCAACTTTGGCCCAAGTCTTCTTCTTCACAAAATACATCAAACCAGCCAGCACTGCCAAATAGATCAACACTTCAAAGCCAGTTTGCTTGCGCTCTTCCATTTTCGGTTCCGCGGTCCAAGCCAAGAAGGCGGAAACATCGCGGGCCTGATCGTCAATCGTGTTGGGTGCGCCATCATCAAACGTCACTTGCCCGTCAACCAAAGGCGGCGGCATAGATATCCAATTACCAGCTTGGAAATAAGGATTGTAATATTTGCCCTGAACCTGCTCTTTTTCAACTTCAGCAGATGGCTTTTCATAGCCGGTCAAAACTGAATAAACATATTGTGGGCCGCCAATGCCATTCCACAATTGATTAAACGTGCCATGCCAGCCTTCGCGCGCTTTCGTAATCAAACTAAGATCTGGTGGAGCCGCTCCATTGGCAGCAACAGCCGCTTCCGTGTTTGGATAGGGTGAAGGAAACCGATCCGATGGCAAACCTTCACGGTCAACAATCTCGCCCTTGGAGTCGGGGTCAGCAGGCACTTTGAACGTTGCAGCCAGCGCCTTCACTTGCTCTTCCGTAAAGTTCGGTCCACCCCTGTCAGCCAGATTGCGGAACGACAGTAGGTTCATCGAATGGCAATTGGAGCAAACTTCTTTGTAAACTTTATAGCCACGCTGCAATTGCGCGCGATCAAAAGTTCCAAATGGCCCTTCAAATGAAAAGTTAATGCCTTTCGCTGGCAGTGCCCCTTCTTCAGCCAAAGCCGCACCACCAAACAGTGTGAGACCAGCAATCAGGAGTGTCGCAAATTTTTTCATCATTATCTCCAGATCACTCAGCACGTGCCAACATCGGCTTCTTTTTGGCCAACACATCATCAGCAATTGAAGCTGGCATCGGGTTGGGTGTTTCCAGCAAACCAAGCAAAGGCAAGATGACCAAGAAGTGGATGAAGTAATAGGCAGTTAAAATACGTCCCCAAACAACATAGGAACCTTCAGGTGGCTTGGAACCAAGAAAGCCCAAAGCAACGCACACAATTGCGAATACCACAAAGAAGCCTTTGAAGATCGGACGATAGTTGCCAGAGCGCACCTTCGATGTATCAAGCCAAGGCAAAGCCAGCAAGATCAGGATCGATGAGAACATGGCAATCACGCCGAGAAGCTTATCTGGGATTGAACGCAGAATTGCGTAGAAAGGCAGATAATACCATTCAGGCTTGATATGAGCCGGAGTGACAAGCGGGTTGGCCTGCACATAATTCACGGCATCGCCCATATAGTTCGGCCCATAGAACACAAACAGAGCATAGAATATGAAGAACACAACAATCGCAAAACCGTCTTTCATTGTGTAATAGGGATGGAACGGAACCGTGTCCTGTGGGCCCTTAATGCTGATACCAGTCGGGTTCGTATTGCCCGGGACATGCAATGCCCAAATATGCAATGCAACCAATCCAGCAAGAACGAATGGCAAGAGATAATGCAGCGAGAAGAAGCGGTTTAAAGTTGGGTTATCAACTGAATAGCCGCCCCACAACCAAGTAGTCACTGTATCGCCCACGAACGGAATAGCCGAGAACAAATTCGTAATCACCTTAGCGCCCCAGAAGCTCATCTGACCCCAAGGCAAAACATAGCCCATGAAAGCAGTGGCCATCATCACGAGATAGATGATCACACCAAGCATCCACAAAACTTCGCGTGGCGCTTTGTAAGAGCCATAATACATGCCGCGGAACATATGGATGTAAACCGCGATGAAGAACATCGATGCCCCATTCATATGCATATAACGCAACAGCCAACCATAATTCACATTGCGCATGATGTGCTCAACCGAGTTGAACGCCATATCCACATGGGGTGTGTAGTGCATGACTAACACAATACCCGTGATAATCTGCACAACCAGCATGACAGCCAGAATGCCGCCGAATGTGTACCAATAATTGAGATTCTTTGGTGTTGGAAAATCCAACATATGATCTTTAGCGAATGCTACAATTGGCAAGCGCTCGTGAAACCATTTTCCAACGGCGGAGGTAGGTTGATATTTATTGGGGCCGCTCATTTTTGTGTCCTATTAGCCAACGCGGATTTTTGTATCGGAGAGATACGCATAGAGTGGAACTGCTAAATTCTCTGGTGCTGGGCCTTTGCGAATACGGCCAGCCGTATCATATTGCGAACCATGGCATGGGCAGAACCAGCCGCCAGTCTTGTTCGCACCTTCAACCACAGCAAACTCGCGAGACGGGTTAGCACCATCGGGCACACAGCCCAAATGGGTGCATACGCCAAGCATAACTAAATATTGTGCTTTGCCACCCACAACGCGGTTTTCATCAGTCGCCAATTCGCCACTCTTGGCATTGGCATTGCGCGCAACGTTATCTTTCAACTCGTCCATCTTGACAGCTTTCGCCGCTTCGATTTCGGGCTTGGTGCGGTGGCGCACAATCAAAGGATTGCCGCGCCATTTGAAAGTAACGGCTTGGCCCTCAGCAATAGGTGCCAAATCAACATCAATCGAAGCGAGCGCCAAAACGGCAGCATCAGGGTTCATCTGACTG